>NZ_JBFAAD010000050.1:0-40981 GCF_040639555.1 Streptomyces sp. NPDC023838 | reverse complement strand
TGTTCTTTCGGGTTGTCGGTGGCCCGCGGGGGGGGGGGGGGGGGGGGGCCCCGGCCCCCCCCCCCCCCCCACCACCCCGTACCGGCTCAGGCGCCGAAGGCCTTGGCCTTCCCCTTCACCGGTCCGGCGCGCACCACCCCGTACCGGCTCAGGCGCCGAAGGCCTTGGCCTTCCCCTTCACCGGCTTCGCCCCGGCCAGCAGGTGCGCCGGGACCAGATCGCGGGCGGGCTCGCTGTAGCCCACCGAGATGATCTTGTCGCCCCGGTACGTGAACGTCGTCAGCGAGGCGAGCGTGCACTGGCGCTTGCGCGGGTCGTGCCACAGCCGCCGCCGCTCCACGAACGAGCGCACGGTCCAGATCGGCAGCTGGTGGCTGACCAGGACCGCCTCGTGGCCGCGGGCCGCGTCGCGCGCCGCGTCCAGGGCGCCCATCATCCGGACGACCTGCTCGACGTACGGCTCACCCCAGGACGGGCGGAACGGGTTGGTGAGGTGCTTCCAGTTGGCGGGCTTGCGCAGAGCGCCGTCGCCGACGCCGAACGTCTTGCCCTCGAAGACGTTGCCCGCCTCGATCAGCCGGGCGTCGGTGCCGAGGTCGAGGCCGTGCGCCTTGGCGATCGGGGTCGCCGTCTCCTGGGCGCGCTCCAGCGGGGAGGCCACGACGTGCGTGATGTCGCGGCCCGCCAGGTGCTCGGCGACCCGGTCGGCCATCTGCCGGCCGAGCTCGGAGAGGTGGTAGCCGGCGCGGCGCCCGTAGAGCACGCCGTCGGGGTTGTGGACCTCGCCGTGGCGCATGAGGTGCACGACGGTGATGTCTTCGGCGGGGTTCTGGCTCATGCGGTGGCCTCCGCTGCGGCGCGGGCGGCGGCGGGCAGCGCGGCCGCGACGCGCTCGATCGCGCGCTCGTCGTGGGCGGTCGAGACGAACCAGGACTCGAAGGCGGACGGCGGCAGGTAGACGCCGTTCGCCAGCATCGCGTGGAAGAAGGCGGTGAAGCGGAATGCTTCCTGCTTCTTGGCGTCCTCGTAGTCGCGTACCTCGTCGGGGGTGAAGAAGACGGAGAACATGTTGCTCGCCGTCTGAAGCCGGTGGGCGACGCCCTCCTTGGCCAGCGCGGCGCTGACGAGCCCCTGGATCTCCTGCGACACCGCGTCGACCTTGGCGTACGCGGCGTCGTCGAGCAGCCGCAGCTGGGCCAGGCCCGCGGCGGTGGCGACCGGGTTCCCGGAGAGGGTGCCCGCCTGGTAGACGGGTCCGGCCGGGGCGAGGTGGGCCATCACGTCGGCGCGGCCGCCGAAGGCCGCGGCCGGGAAGCCGCCGCCCATGACCTTGCCGAAGGTCATGAGATCCGGCTTGACGCCATCCACTCCGTACCAACCGGCCTTGCTGGTCCGGAACCCGGTCATGACCTCGTCGGAGATGAACAACGCGCCGTTCTTGGCGCAGGCGGCCTTGAGACCGGCGTTGAAGCCGTCCGCCGGGGGCACGACGCCCATGTTGCCGGGCGAGGCCTCGGTGATCACGCAGGCGATCTCGCCCGGGTGGGCGTGGAAGGCCGCGTGGACCGCGTCCAGATCGTTGTACGGAAGCACGATGGTGTCGCCGGCCTGGGCGCCGGTGACGCCCGGGGTGTCCGGCAGCCCGAAGGTGGCCACGCCGGAACCGGCGGCGGCGAGCAGCGCGTCGACATGACCGTGGTAGCAACCCGCGAACTTGATCACCTTGGCGCGGCCGGTGAAGCCGCGGGCGAGCCGGATCGCCGACATGGTCGCCTCGGTGCCGGACGACACCAGGCGGACCTGCTCGACGGGCTCGATCCGGGCGACGATCTCCTCGGCGAGCGCCACCTCGCCCTCGCCGGGCGTACCGAAGGACGTACCACGGGCGACGGCTTCCTGCACGGCGGCGATCACGTCCGGGTGGGAGTGCCCGAGGATCATCGGACCCCAGGAACACACCAGGTCGACGTAGTCACGCCCGTCGGCATCGGTCAGATAGGGCCCCGTACCGGACACCATGAACCGGGGCGTACCGCCCACGGCGCGGAAGGCACGGACGGGGGAGTTCACGCCGCCGGGCGTCACGAGGGACGCGCGGTCGAATAGCGTCTGCGAAACTGGGGCGTCGTATTCGTACGGATAGCTCACACAGGCCATGGTGGCAGAGGCCCGGACGTTCTTGCGGACAGGTGTTTCACCGCACCCCGGTGGGGGAGGTCACTGACACGATGATCGGGTTGCGCGGCGGGGGTCGCGCCGTCTACAAAGCAGTCGGGCTACAAGCAATCGGGTGAAAGATATGCATCGCGGTGGCGGACTGGGCGAGGGGACCGATGACCGGGGTCCCGAGCGCGCCCGTCGGCGGGGACGGCACCGGCGCGACGCGGAAGAACGCATCGAACGGATCGACCGCGTCACGGGTCCGGGAAACGGAAGTGGCCGAGTGGGGGTGACCTACAAGTACTTCGGCGCGCCCGACGGAGCCACCGCGGCCCGGGTGCCGATCTCGATGCGCCCCGAGGAGCTCGGCGGCGACGAGCTCGGCATGGGCGGCATGTTCACCAAGATCAAGCCGGAGACGGTGGCCGCGATGGTCCTCACCGGCATCCAGGGCATACCGCTGCACAAGGTCCCCCCGCTGGAGCTGGTCGTCCTCCACCCCGACTACGCGGTGGTCAAGCTCCCGATGACGGTGGTCGACCCGCTGCGGGGCGTGGGCGAGGAGACGGTGGGCGCGGCGGCCTTCATCTGGTCCACGGTCCCGGACCGGGGCGGGCCGCGGGATGCGTTCAACGTGTACCAGCTGCTGCACGAGTGGCAGGACTTCTCGGTACGGCTGCATGAGGCTGGGCATCAGCCTTATTGCTTGGTTTGGCCGTGAGCTGGGGGTTCCGGGTAAGCGCAGCATCCGGGCAGCGTCCTCCGCGCGGCCGAGCGGTACGCCCGTATCGCGCCCCCTTGGACAGGCCCTAGACCAGGGAGGGCAGGACGCCCCTGGGCCAGTCGCCGAGCCAGAATGCGGCGGTCGACGGGCTCTGTTGATCTTGCGTGGAGCCGTCGTGCGGAAAGAGTTCGGTGGGGGCGATGTAGCCCTCACCCGGGTCCAGGCGAAGCCGGAAGCAGTGGACGAGGTGGCCGTCCTCGACGTAGTGACGCAGGTCGTCGGTGTGCGGGTAGCGCAGGCCGAAGTCATTGGGGTGGACCGCTTCGCAGATGGTGCGGATGTCCAGATCACCGAGGAGCAGGTAGCGGGTGCCGGGGCCGAGGTTGAGGCAGAGCCGTCGGCGGCCGGTGTGCTTCGTGGGGTACGGCAGCTTGTCCCAGTTGTCGACGTGCAGGCCGATACGGCGGCCGCCGTTCTCGTGGTTCGCGGTGGTGGTGAAGGTGTCTGCGGGGGCACCGGCCTGGCCGAGGTGGACGGCGTCCGGATCGCCGAGGCAGTCGGCCAGGGTGCCGAGTACGTCGGTGAGGTCCGGCGGCTTCACCAGCTCGACCAGGGCGCTGTCCTTGACGTGCGCGCAGTCGGTGAGGTCGCGGGCGGTGTCGTCGGTGATGCCGGCCCACGGGCCGGCGGGTACGACTGCCCCGGTCTCATAAGTGGGGCCGCCTCGCATGGTGCGCAGGGTCGTCGTCTCGCAGCGCCCCTGTAAGGCGCTGAGGTCGGCGGCCGCGATACTCAGGGTCATATGGGTGCCCCTTCTTGGGGTCAGCAGTCGTCGAGGTCTTCGCCGTACGTGACGTCGAGTTCGGCGAGAAGGGCTTGGGCCAGCTCGACCTGTTGGGCGCGGTCGATGATGACCTTGGAGAGGTTGGCAGCACCGGTGATGGCGGAGAGGTCGTTGCCTCGCAGGTCCAGGTCCTTGTAGCGGCCCGTGCCGAACTCGGTCAGCCGCAGGCCGCAGGCGTCCAGGACAGCGCCGGTGAGGTCACATCCGGTGAAGGACGCCTCGGTGAGTACGCACTGAGAGAAGACGACCGGGCCGGTGGCGCGGAGGCTTTCGAGGGTCGTGTAGTCGAGCTTGCAGTTCTCGAACAGGACGTCGTCCAGCGTCAGGTCCGACAGAGTGGCGCCCATGATCTTGCAGTTGCGGAAGATCACGCGGGAAAGCTTGCTGTCGCGCCAAGTAGCGCTGCCGAGATCGCAGTTGTTGAACTCGACCGTACTGAGGCGAAGCTGTTCCAGGCGTACGCGCGTGGCGCGAAGAGCGGTGATCTTGCCGCTGACGAGCTGGGCGCCGACGAGGTCGAGCGCGCGGAGGTCGGCGTCGGCGTAGTGGAAGTCCTGGAGGATGCCCCGGCCGCCTTCGAGGGACTGGACGCTGGACAGGTACAGACCCGGTTCGTCCAGGCCGGGCAGGCTCAGGGTGACGCGGCCGAAGGTGCGGCTGTCCATGGTCGTACTCCATCCATCGGGAGGTCTCTCCGGGGCCGAGGCCGCCGAGGCTACTTCTTGTTCCAGTTGTCCCAGGTCGGCCTGTTGTCGAACGCCGGGGTGTTGTTGGACCAGGTCGGGCGGTTGTCGAACTTCGCGACGGGCGACGGCGAAGACGGGCCCGTGGTCCGTAGAAGGGCGCGCAGGCGCTCAGCGGAGGTGAGGACGAGGTCAATCGCTGTGGGTTCGGACATGTTGGATGACTCCTTCCAGGAGGGCGATCTTGGCGGTGGTGCAGTAGCGGGTGCGGGTGCCGTCCATGCGGCCGCCATGCTCGAAGTAGCGGTTGGCGGGGTGGCCACCGCCGCAGAAGGCGAAGTACGGGCAGGTGGCGCGGCAGGCGTCGACGCCGCGCCAGAACTCGGGCAGCCACGAGGTGCGCTGCTCTGCCTCAGCCATCAGCGACTCCAGGCTGTCGTGCAGGACGTTGCCGGTGGTGAAGTCGCCGAAGCGCGGGTCGGTGAAGCCTGCCAGCTCCGGAGAGAGGAGCACCACGCCACCGTCGTACGCGATGGTGGGCAGCGGGTCCCACGGCTGCGTGGCAGGCCCCGTGGCCGATTCCCCATACACCGTCGCGGCGAACTCGCGCACCCGAGAGACCTCGCGGAGCTGGATGGCCGGGTTGGCCCGCCAGGCTGCCGTGAGTGCCGACCAGAACTCGACCGCCCGCTCGCGGTCGGCAGCGCGCACAGTGGTGTTGACGCCTTCCTGCTCCTCGATGTTGACGCCGAGGGAGTGGCAGCCGAGTTGGGTGAAGAACTCGTAGAAGTCGGCCGCGCGGGCGGGGGCGGGGTCGGTGACCACGGCAATGGCCGAGAACCGGATCCCGTGGGCCTTGAGGCGCTCGATGCCGCGTTTGATGACGCGGAAGGCCGGGTGGCCGGCGCGCGTGACGCGGTGGGTGTTCAGGTCTTCCGGGCCGTCGAAGCTGACGCCCACCCCTACCTCCCACTCCAGGAGGAACTCGCACCACGCATCGTCGATCAGCGCCGCGTTCGTCTGCAGGGTGTGTCTGCCCGCGGTGAAGGGCTCCATCAGACGGGCCAGATGGTCTCGGCCTGCCGACAACGGCTCGCCACCGTGCCAGACGATCTCGAACCGCGGGTTGTGACGGGCCCATGCGTTGGTCGAGGCCGCCACCGCCTCGGCGACCTCGATCGCCATGAGGTGCTTCTCCTTGCGGAAGGGCAGGTAGCAGTACCGGCAGTCGAGCGGCTGGCACAACGTGGTCGGCTGCATGATCACAGCGCCAGGGGCAGCGGCGAGACGGGCAGGCGTCACAGCGGCTCCCCCGTCGTTCGACAGGAGGGTGTCCCCGGCGGTCACAGTTCAGCCGCCATCGCGAGGGGCAGCTGAGCGTCACGGACGTACGGCCGCAGGCAGAGAGCGCGCAGCCGCAGCCGTAACGGCGCACTGCGGCCGGTCTCCGGGGCGGGCGCTGGTACCTCGAACTCGGCCCATACCTTCTTGCCCCGTTCGGTCGGTTCCCAGCCGTGTCGGGCCGCGAAACAGTCCACCAGGGCCAGGCCGCGACCGCCCTCGTCGTCGGCCGCCGCGTTCTTGCGCTCGGGCGGCTCGGGGTTGCCGTCGTGGACGACCAACAGCAGCCGGCCCTCGTCCGCTTCGTAGTAGAGGCCCACCATGACATCGTCGTCGCCGTGGACGACCGCGTTGGTGATCAGCTCCGAGGCGACGAGCTTCACCGCCTCCCGCTGGTCGTCGTCCAGCGGCGTGTTCCAGCCGCTGACCTGCATGAGGATGCGGTCCCGGGCAAGGGCGACGGCAGAGGTGTCTCCTGGTACGGGGATCCGGGCGTGGCGCGTGGTCATGAGGACTGCTCCTCGGGCTGGGGACGGAGCGGCCCCGCCCCCGACGGGGCGGCGACGGAGCCGCCTAGTACGCCGTACGAGAGGGCTGCTCGCGGACTACGCGGCTCCCGACGGCGGAACTCAGTAAACGGCCGCTCCCGGGACCCGCGAGACTCCGCCGGGTGACCCCAAGTCGGAGTCACTCCAAGCTCGTTGGACATAACCTCGATGCACGCCGTACGGGGGGAGTCAGCGATGGACCGCGCACAGCGAGACCCTCGCGAAGTCGTCACCGGGCTGCTCGGCGACGAGCGGCTCCTTGATGCTTGCGCGCAGCGCGACATGGGAGCCCTGTTCCGGCTGCTCAACCATCGAGGCATCAGCACCCGCCGCATCGCGAGTGCCGTCGACATCACCCAAGGGCGGCTCTACGACTACATGAACGGCAAGAGCCGGGTCGAAAAACTCGTCATCTTCGAACAGATCGCCGACGCCTTCCACATCCCGGGCCGCCTCCTCGGCCTGGCCCCCCGCTCCTGGGAACCCATCGCCATGCCCGCCTCCGGCCACTCGACTCCGGTCTCTGTGGATGGCGACGATGTGGCGGCGATGGACGCTTTCCGCAACGCCGATCGCCAGACCGGCGGTACCCGCTTGTACGGCGCGGTCGTACGGCATCTGACCAGCAGCGTCGCCCCTCGTCTGGTCGACGCCGACAGCCATCCACAGGTCTTCGCGGCTGCCGCCGCACTGACCGAGATGGCGGGCTGGATGGCCCACGACTCCGGCCGCGACGACCTCGCGGAACGCCACTTCACCCGCGCCCTGCCCCTGGCCAGCACCTCCGGCGATCATGCCCTGGCCGCCAACGTCGCCGCCAGCAGCAGCCACCTCGCCCTGCAGACCGGTGACCCCGCAGCCGCCGCCCACTGGGCCGCCACGGGCCTCGACATCCTCGGTCAAGGGCCCAGAATCCCCACGCTCACCGCCCGCCTGCACACCATGAAGGCCAGGGCTCTGGCTGCCGCCTTCCAAGCCGCTCCAGCGGTACGGGCACTCAACCAAGCCCACCAGATCATGGAGACGGCCGCCGAGGGCGAGCACCCCTGGCTCAGCCCGTTCGACGCCGCCGCGCTCGCCAGCGAGTCGGCCCTCGTCCATCGAGACCTGCACGAGTACGGCGCCGCTCTGGAGCACGCCGAACGGTCCGTCGCTCTGCGGGAGACCGGCCGTGCCCGCTCCCTCGCCTTCAGCCGGATCACTTTGGTCAGCATCCACGTACACCGGCGCGAGCTGGATGTCGCCTTGCATGTGGGTCATGACCTGCTCACCGCCGACCCGACCCTCGGCTCTGTGCGAGTTGTCCACCAACTCGACACGCTCCAAGACCTTTTGGCCCCGCATCGCGGATACCTGCCCGTGCGGGACTTCCTGGCGCGCTTCGCCGACGTACGACGGGCCAGAATGCTGTTGCTCGCCGACATCATCCCGCCGCCCAGGGGAGGCACCGCACCATGAGGCCCACGCCCGCCGACCCCGACGCCTGGAACGCCTACCTCGCCGAAGGCAACGCCACCCAGGCCCGCAAACGCGTCGCCGCCGACGTCGTCCTCCGTAACCCCGACGGAGATGTCCTCCTGGTCAACCCCACCTACAAGCCCGGCTGGGACCTCCCCGGCGGCATGGCCGAACCCAACGAAGCCCCCGACGACGCGGCCCGCCGCGAACTCAAGGAAGAGCTCGGCCTCGACCTTCCCCTCCAGGGGCTGCTCGTCGTCGACTGGGTGCCACCCCACGGCCCGTGGGACGACCAGATCGCGTTCATCTTCGACGCCGGTGCACTTGGCCGTG
The DNA here is from genome assembly GCF_040639555.1 of Streptomyces sp. NPDC023838. Classification (NCBI taxonomy): domain Bacteria; kingdom Bacillati; phylum Actinomycetota; class Actinomycetes; order Kitasatosporales; family Streptomycetaceae; genus Streptomyces; species Streptomyces sp. NPDC023838. The sequence goes on along the minus strand of NZ_JBFAAD010000050.1, from coordinate 32,890 downwards.
ACCAGGCCACAGCACTCCGCCCGCATGATGAGGAACTCTCCGAGCTGGCCTTCGTTCCCTCGCAACAAGCCGGTGCGTGGTTGCGCGACCGGCTCAGCCGCAGGTTCGAGGCCGCGATGGAGGCACTTGTGGACCGCAGGCCCCGGTATCTGCACGACGGCGGCTGACTGGTGTGGCCGCGAGGGGCGCCACCTGCTTTCGGTGTCCCCCCTTCAGCAGTGACGCGGCACGGCTCCCCTCGTCGGCCACCGCAAGGGCGGCCGTCCCTGAAGCCCTGTCGGGGGCGGGCCCGCCCAGGGCGCACCCCCTGGACCTTCCTCCACATGCCTCGCACCTGCGATGTAGGTAGCCCCAAAGCACCTGTAAACGCGGCCAGATCTGGCCTATCTTGTGGCACATGCAGTCCTACACGATCGGCCAGGCCGCCCGTCTGCTCGGGGTCAGTCCCGACACCGCCCGGCGCTGGGCGGACGCCGGGCGCGTCGCCACCCACCGCGACGACAGCGGTCGCCGTGTCATCGACGGCCGCGATCTGGCCGCGTTCTCCATCGAGGTCGCCCAGAACGGCCCCGGCGAGGACGACGTGTCGTACACCTCCGCCCGCAACGCCTTCCCCGGCATCGTCACCGCGGTGAAGCTCGGCGATGTCGCCGCCCAGGTCGAGATCCAGGCCGGTCCCCACCGGCTGGTCTCGCTGCTCACCCGGGAGGCCGTCGAGGAGCTGGGGCTCGAAGTCGGCATGCAGGCCACCGCCCGCGTGAAGTCGACCAGCGTGCACATCGACCGCGCTTAGGACGCACCCGCAGGACATTCCCGTACGTACATCTACGTACATCTACGTAGATGTACGTCCCTGTACGTCCATGTTCCTCGCGGCGTCGCCGTCACCGGCGCGGCTCAGCCCTCAAGGAGTACGTCCCCATGGCCCCCTTCCCCACCCGGCGCCGCGCCGCCGCAGCCGTTGTCACCGCCGCCCTCCTCGTTCCCCTCGCCGCCTGCTCCAAGGACGACGACAGGCCGAACGCCACCGTGGGCGCGAGCGCCGCTCCGGCCGCCAAGCTCACCGTCCTCGCCGCCGCCTCGCTCACCGACGTCTTCAAGGCGGCGGGCGCCGCGTACGAGAAGGGGCACCCGGGCACCAAGGTGACGTTCTCCTTCGCCGGGTCCCAGGAGCTCGCCGCCCAGGTCAAGCAGGGCGCCCCCGCCGACGCCCTGGTCACCGCCGACACCAGGACCATGGACGGGCTCAGGCCGGACACCGGCGCGGCCACCGTCATCGCGAAGAACCGGCTCGTCATCGCGACCGGCAAGGGCAACCCGAAGAAGGTCGGCGCGCTCAAGGACCTGGCCGACAGCAAGCTGAAGGTCGTGCTCGCCGCGCCCGAGGTGCCGGTCGGGCGCTACAGCCAGAAGGTCCTGGACGCGCAGAAGATCACGGTCAAGCCGGTCTCGCAGGAGCCGAACGTACGGGCCGTGCTCACCAAGGTCGAGCTCGGCGAGGCGGACGCGGGCATCGTCTACAAGACGGACGCCGCCTCCGCCACCGGCAAGGTCGACGCCGTGGAGATCCCGGACGCGCAGAACGCGGTGGCCCAGTACCCGGCCGCGACCCTGAAGTCCTCCAAGAACGCCGACGCGGCGGCCGCGTTCGTGCAGTGGCTCAGCAGCCCGGAGGCCCAGAAGATCCTCCAGGACGCGGGCTTCCAGAAGCCGTAACTCCCCTGCCGGGGCGCCCGTTCCGTACGGGGGCGAAACGGGCGGCCCCGACCCCGCACCACCCCAGGAAGCCCAGGAAACCCAGGAAAGCCCCAGAAAGCCCCAGGAAGCCGCGATGAAGAACAGCAGCAGCCGGCCGCACCGCTGGAGCCCGGGCGCCCGCTCCGGCGGCCTGCGCGCCCCCGTCACCCTCCTGGTGCCCGCCCTGCTCGCCGTGGCGTTCCTCCTGATGCCGCTCGTCGGCATCCTGGCCCGTACCTCCTGGGGCGACCTCGGTACGCATCTGACCAGCCCGGGCGTCACCGAGGCGCTGCGGCTCTCCCTCCTCGTCTCGTTCTGGGCGCTCGGCCTGTCCCTCGTGCTCGGCGTGCCGCTGGCGTGGCTCCTCGCGCGCGTGGAGTTCCCCGGCAAGGCGCTGGTGCGCTCGCTGGTGCTGCTGCCGATGGTGCTGCCGCCGACCGTCGGCGGTGTGGCGCTGCTCCTCGGCTTCGGGCGGCGCGGGCTGCTCGGGCCGTGGCTGGAGGACACCTTCGGCATCACGCTGCCCTTCCACACCTCCGGCGCGGTCGTCGCCGCCACCTTCGTGGCCATGCCGTTCCTGGTGATCAGCCTGGAGGGCGCGCTCGGCGGGCTGCGCCCCCGCTACGAGGAAACCGCGTCCTCGCTCGGCGCCTCCCCGTTCCGGGTGTTCCTGACCGTCACGCTGCCGATGGTCGCGCCCGGCCTGGCAGCCGGGGCCGCGCTCACGTGGGCGCGCGCGCTGGGCGAGTTCGGTGCCACGATCACCTTCGCGGGCAACCTCCCCGGCACCACCCAGACCCTTGCCCTCCAGGTCTATCTGCTGCTCCAGAACTCCCCCGAGGCCGCCACCTCCGTCTCCCTGCTGCTGCTCGCCATCGCGATGGCGGTCCTGATCGCGCTGCGCGGCCGCTGGACGGGGGGCGGGAGCCGTTCCGTATCCGTACTACGTACGGAGGAGAGGCGTACGGAGGAGAGACCCGCGGAGGAGAGGCGTACGGAGGAGAGGCGCGCGGACGAGTCCGACGAGCCCGGGGCCGTCGGCGAGCCCGGCGAGCCCGCCCCCGCCGACGGTCCGGGCTCCCCCTCCCCCTCCGGAAGCTGGGCGCTGCACGCCGAGGTCAGCGGGTTCACCGAGCTGACCCTGGACGCCCCGGCCGGCACCACCATCGCCGTCGTCGGCGAGAACGGCGCGGGCAAGACCACGCTCCTGCGCGCCCTGCTCGGCCTCACCCCACGCGCGCGTGCCGGACTGCGCCTGGGCGATCAGGACGTCACCGGCCTCCCACCGCACCGGCGCGGGGTCGCGTGGGTGCCGCAGGACGGCGCGCTGTTCCCGCACATGACGGCCCTCGCCAACACGGCGTACGGGCTGCGCGCCCAGGGCGTCGGGCGGGCCGAGGCCCGGCAGGAGGCGCAGACGTGGCTGGACCGGCTCGGCGTGGGCCGCCTCGCCCACCGCAGGCCCGGCCAGCTCTCCGGTGGCCAGGCCCAGCGGGTCGCGCTGGCGCGGGCGCTCGCGGCCCGGCCCCGGCTGCTCCTGCTCGACGAGCCGCTCGCGGCCCTCGACCAGACGACCCGCGCCCACGTACGGCACACCCTGCGCACCCATCTCGACGGCTTCGGCGGGGTCTGCCTGATCGTCACCCACGACCCGGTCGAGGCGCTGTCGCTGGCGGACCGCGTCCTCGTACTCGACGGCGGCCGCGCCCTCCAGGACGCCCCGCCCGCCGAGGTGACCCGCCATCCGCGCTCCCCCTGGGTGGCCCGGATGCTCGGCCGCAACGCCTGGCCGGGCGTGGCCGGGGCGGACGGGCTGGCGCTGCCCGGCGGCGGACGGATCGTCGCGGCCGAGCAACTGCCCGTCGGCAGCCGCGCGTTGGCGATCATCGCGCCGGAGTCGGTCTCGGTCCACCGCGACCGGCCCGGCGGCAGCCCCCGCAACTCCTGGCCCGGGACGGTCCGCGAGATCACCGCGTCCGGCAGCCGGCTGCGCGTCCTGATCGGCTCGCCGCAGGCCCCGGACCTGGTCGCGGAGATCACCCCGGAGGCGGCGGCCGAGCTGCGGCTGGCGGAGGGCGTGGCGGTCTGGTCGAGCGTGAAGGCGACGGAGGTCACGCTCGTCCTGCTGTAGCCCGCGCCCGGTAGCCCGCGCCCCGATATAGCCCGCGTCCCGGTAGCCCGCGTCCGGCGGCCGGTGCCACGGCGGCCCGAGGTCGGTGTCAGTGGTCGCACCTAGACTGGCGGCCTGACTTCATCGCGTACGTCGCGGACGTACGTGCGGACGTACGTGCGGACGTGGGACGGACGCGGGACGGACGGACGTGGGACGGACAGACACGGGCAGGAGGCGCCGGTGAAGAAGCTGACCAGCTCGTCGGGCGACGCCGCCGCCGACGTGTCCCGCGACCCGTCCCGCGACGGGTCCCGCGACCCATCCGGCGCCCCGTCCGGCGATCCGTCCGGCGATCCGTCCGCCGACGTGCTCGGCGAGGCGGCCGGGGTCTTCGGGCTGCTCGCCTCGCCCGCGCGGCTGCACATCGTCTGGGCGCTCAGCCACGGCGAGTCGGACGTGACGGGCCTCGCCGAGCGCGTCGGCGGGGCGCTGCCCGCCGTCAGCCAGCACCTGGCGAAGCTGAAGCTCGCCGGGCTCGTCCGCTCCCGCCGCGAGGGCCGCCGGGTGGTCTACCTGGTGGACGACCCCGAGGTGGCCGAGCTGGTGCGCTGGCTCGTGGCGCGCCTGGGCGACCGGCGCGGGGCCGGCGTGACTCCGGGACTCGTCCGTGACCTGGGCGCCTGAGCGGCGGACCCCGCTGAAGGTGTTGCGCGCGCTCGATTCCGGGCCGCGCGGGCTGCTGGAGTCCGAGGCGGACGCCCGCCTCGCGCGCGACGGCGAGAACGTGCTGCCCACCCGGCGCCCCCCGTCCTGGCCGGTCCGGCTCGTACGGAGTCTGCGGGACCCGTTCACGGCGGTGCTGGCGTCGCTGGCCGTGGTGTCGGCGCTGGTCGCGGCGTGGGGCACGGCGGCCGTCATCGCGGTCCTGGTGGCGGTGAGCTGCGCCCTGCGGGCGGCGGGCGAGTACCGCGCGGACCGTTCGGCGGCCGGGCTGCGCGAGCTGGTGGCGACCACGGCGACGGTGGTGCGCCGGGCGGGCCCGGATGCGGAGCCCGCGCCGCGCGAGATCCCGGTGGACCAGGTGGTGGTGGGCGATGTGGTCCGACTCGGTCCGGGCGACCTGGTCCCGGCGGATCTGCGGCTGCTGCGCGCGACGGGCCTGACGATGCATCAGGCGGCACTGACCGGCGAGTCGGCCCCGGTGGGCAAACATCCGGCCGATGCCCCTGTACCTGTCCCTGTCCCTGTCCCAGCCCCGGCCCCGGGCACTGGTGGGGACGGGAGCGGCTTCGACCGCCCGGAACTGTGCTTCCAGGGCAGCAGTGTGGCCTCCGGCAGCGGTACGGGAGTCGTCGTCGCGACCGGCGCGGACACACGGTTCGCGGCGGACCAGGGCGCGGCCGATGACGAGTGGTCCCCGGCTCGCGGCGACGCGCGCGGAAGTGACCGCCGTACGACCGCTTTCGACCGTTCCGTCTATGGGATCTCCTGGATCCTGATCAGATTCATGCTGCTCACGCCGCCGCTCGTCCTGATGGCGAACGCGGCGCTGCGCGGGCGCGGTCTGGAGACCCTGCCGTTCGCCGTGGCGGTGGCCGTCGGGCTGACCCCCGAGATGCTGCCGGTGATCGTCACCACGGCGCTGGCCCAGGGCGCGGCCGCCCTGGCCCGTACGCACGAGGTGATCGTCAAACGGCTGCCCGCGCTGCACGACCTGGGCGCCGTCGACGTCGTCTGCGTCGACAAGACCGGCACGCTCACCCAGGACCGCCCGGTCCTGGACTGCGCCCTGGACGCGCACGGCGCCGAGGACGCGGACGTGCTGCGCTGGGCGGCCGCCAACAGCCTGTGGACGCTCCAGCTCGCCGAGGTGCCGGCCGCCGACGCCCTCGACGAGGCGCTCCTCGACGCCGCCGAACAGCGGCTGCCGGACGGTCTGGACGCGTTGGAGTACGACCCGGTCGCGGCCCTCCCCTTCGACCCGGTGCGCCGGCTGTCCACCGCCGTCGTCCGCACCCCGGACCGCCTCGGCAGCCACACCCTGATCGTCAAGGGCGCGGTCGAGGAGGTTCTGGAGCGGTGCGCGCTCGGCGCCGGGGAGCGCTCCCGCATCACCGCGCTCGCCGCCGCGCGCGCCGAGGACGGGCTGCGGGTGCTCGCCGTGGCGCTCGGCGAACGGCCCGCGCGGACGCGCGCGTACACGACCGCCGACGAGCGCGGCCTCACCTTCGTCGGCCTGGTGGGGCTGCGCGACGCGACCGCCGAGACGGCCGCCGCCGCGCTGACCGCGCTGGCCCGCAGCGGCGTCGAGGTCAAGGTCCTCACCGGCGACCATCCCGGCACGGCTGCGCGCGCCTGCCGCGAGCTGGGCCTGCCGCCGGGGCAAGTGGTCACGGCCGACCGGACCGATGGGCTGCCCGACGCGGAACTGGCCGAACTGGCCGCCCGCACCACGGTGTTCGCCCGCTGTACGCCCGCCCAGAAAGCCCGGATCGTACGCGTACTGCGCGAGCGCGGCCATGTCACCGGCTTCCTGGGCGACGGCGTCAACGACCTGCCCGCGCTGCGCGCCTCGGACGTCGGGATCTGTCCGCGCGACGCGGTGGACGTGGCGCGCGAGGCGGCGGACGTGGTGCTCGCGGCGAAGGACCTCACGTCCCTGGACCACGCGATCGCGGCGGGCCGCCGGGCCGGCGGCACGATAGCGGGCTACCTGCGCATCACCCTGTCGTCCAACTTCGGCAACGTCATGGCGATGCTGACGGCGGGGCTGATCCTGCCGTTCCTGCCCATGCTGCCGGCGCAGGTCCTGGTGCAGAACCTGTGCTTCGACGCGGCGCAGCTGGCGTTCGCGTACGACCGCCAGGACCCGGCGGCCCTGCGCCGCCCGCTGCGGCTGCGGCCGCGCGAGGTGCTGCGCTTCGTGACGGGCTTCGGGCTGCTCAACGCCGCCGCCGACCTCGCGACGTTCGCGGTGCTGGCGTGGGTGGTACGGGCGGGGGGCGACGCGGGGGGCCAGGCGTCGTTCCACACCGGCTGGTTCACGGAGAACCTGCTCACCCAGGCACTGGTGATGCTCCTGCTCCGCGCGGGCCGGGGCGCGGCGGGCCGGGGCGCGGCGGGCCGCCGCCTCGGGCCGGTCCCCGTGGCGGCGTCCGGCCTCGCGGCGGTGGGCCTGCTCCTGCCGCTGACGCCTGCGGGGGCGGCGCTGGGGATGGCGGCGCTGCCGGGGGTGTATTACCCGTTGGTGGGGGTGGTGTTGGGGTTGTACGCCGGGGGGTTGGTGTGGTGCGGCCGGGGGAACCGGTGATTTTCTCCCACCCCGCCCGTTCCCTTGACCCTCCGGGGGTGGGTGGCTGGCTGGTCTCCAGTGGGCTGCGCCCCGGCCCCTGTTTGTCTGCGGGCCGAGTGTGGCTGGTCGCGCCCACCGAGCCCGTAGTCGGCGAACCCAGTCGCCCGGCTGAGGGCTCAAGGGAACGGGCGGGGTGGGGGATCCCCCCTGTCAGACCCCCCGCCTACAGTCCCCTCATGGACACCCCCATGGACACCCTCATCGACCTCACCCCCTGGACCCCCGACGACCTCCCCCTCCTCCACCACTCCAACTCCCCCGCCATGACCGCCCACACCGGCGGCCCCGAGGACGAGGAGAAGCTGCTGGCCCGGCAGCAGCGGTACGTCGCGCTGAGTCAGCGCGAGCCCGCCGAGGGCCGGATGTTCCGGATCTCGCTCGCGGGGACGGGCGAGGCCGTCGGGTCGGTCGGGTACTGGCCGCGCGAGTGGCAGGGCAAGGAGGTGTACGAGACGGGGTACGGGATCCTGCCCGAGTTCCAGGGGCGCGGGCTCGCCGTCGCCGCGCTCGTGGCGGTCGCGCGGGCCGCACGGGAGGCGGGCGGGCGGCGGGAGTTGCACGCGTACCCGTCCGTCGACAACGCAGCGTCGAACGTCGTCCTCCGCAAGGCCGGGTTCCGCCTCCTGGGCGAGGTCGAGTTCGAGTACCCGCCGGGCCATCCGCTCACGTCCAACGACTGGTGCCTCGACCTCGGGGAGCAGCCGCTCGGCTAGGGCCTGTCCGATGGATCTGGCCGCCCTCGGTGCGGGTGGCGGTTTGGGTCCGGTCGGCTTCGGTGCGGCGCGTACGGGAATCCAGGTTCAGGGCGCCGCCCCCGGACACCCCGGGGCCACCGCCCCGGACCGGGCCACCACCCCGCGATCGGCCCTTGTACGTACCGCCGGCCACCCCCTAGAGTCCTAGGGTCCTAATGGAAACAAGCGACTCAACCATTAGCTGAGCGGCTCACCCATGAGCTTGCCCAGGTGGCTCATCATCCACGTGACCCAGGGGGATCCCGTGCTGCTTGCCCACATCAGCGATCTGCATCTCGACGGGGGCGCGCGAGCCGCCGAACGCGCCGCTCGGGTCGTCACGTACATCAACGCGATGTCCCGCCGCCCGGACGCCGTCCTCGTCACCGGCGACATCGCCGACCACGGCGCCCCGGCCGAGTACGCCGAGGCCGCCGAACTGCTCGCCCGCATCCACGCCCCCGTCCTGACCTGCCCCGGCAACCACGACGACCGCGCCGCGTACCGCAAGGGCCTGCTCGACCTGCCGGGCGAGCCGGGCGGCACGGCCCCGGACCCGTACGCACCGGTCAACCGCCTGCACCGGCTGGGCGATTACGCGATCCTGATGTGCGACTCGACCATCCCCGGCGAGGACGGCGGCATCCTGGAGGAGGCCACCCTGGAGTGGCTGGCCCGCATGCTCGACGCGCTGGACGGCACCCCGACGCTGATCGCCTTCCACCACCCGCCGACGGTGATCCACCACGAGTACCTGGACTCGATCAACCTCGCCAACGCCGACCGGCTGGCCGGACTCCTGGCGGGGCGCACCCATGTGCCCGCCGTACTCGTCGGCCACGCCCACACCTCCGCCGCGACCACCTTCGCCGGGCTGCCGCTGCTGATCGCGCCAGGCGTGACATCGACGCTGCGGATGCCGTGGGAGGCCGGAGAAGGCCTGGTCAACATCGTTTCGCCGCCCGGGGTCGCCTTCCATGTCCTCGACGAGGAGCAGCGGATCATGAGCCACTTCCGCGTGGTCGAAAGCCGCGACGAGCGCCCGGCCGGGTAACCACACGAACGCATCCCGAAGGCTCACCGAAATCCCCTTGACCGGTGAGCCTTCTTCACGGATATTTATCTGCGTAACGCAGATTTTGCGGAGCACAGTTCCTGCGGTGCGCATCTCGTATGCGTCTCGTACGCAGCTCGCAGACGTCTCGTACGCAGCCCGCATACGTCTCGTACGCAGCCCGCATACGTCTCGTACGCAGCCCGTACGCACCTCACGTCCACCCACCCTCTCCTCAAGGTGAACCCCATGACCATCCTCGTCACCGGCAGCCGCGGCACCATCGGCTCCACCCTCATCTCCCTCCTCCGCGCCGCCGGCACCCCCGTGCGCGCCGCCTCCGCCGCCCCCGAGAAGCTCGATCTGCCCCCGGACATCGCGACCGTACGGCTCGACCTCGACGATCCGGCGACCTTCCCGGCCGCGCTCGCCGGAGTCCGGCAGGTCTTCCTGTACGCCAACCCCGCGCACATCGACGCCTTCCTCACCGAGGCGAAAGCCGCCGGAGTGGAGCACATCGTGCTGCTCTCCTCCAGCTCCGTCCTGTACGCGGGCGCCGAGGACAACCCGATCGCCCGCCGCCACCTCGCCGTCGAACAGGCCCTGAAGGCCTCGGACATCGACGCCACGCTCCTGCGCCCCGGCGCCTTCGCGGGCAACGCGGGCGGCTGGGCCTGGTCGATCAAGTCCACCGGCACGGTCGCCCTCCCCTACCCCGGCACCCACGCCAGCCCCATCCACGAGGCGGACGTCGCCGACGCCGCCCACGCGGTGCTCGCCGAGCCCCGGCTGCGCGGCGCCGCGTACCACCTGACCGGTCCCGAATCCCTCACCGCCGGCGAGCAGATCGCCGCGCTCGCCGCCGCGACGGGCCGCGAGATCGCCGTCGAGACGGTGAGCCCCGAGGCGTGGAAGGAGTCGATGGCCGCGTACATGGACGCCGAGGTCGCGGACGCGCTGCTAGGCTATTTCGCCTCGTACGACGGGCGCCCCGACACGGTCACGCGCGGCGTCGAAGAGCTGACGGCCCGCCCGGCCCGTACGTTCGCGGCCTGGGCGGCGGAGAACGCGGAGTCGTTCCGCCCCTAGCGCGGCAGCACAAGCCCGAGCGCAGACCCGACCGCGGGCCGGGCCCAAGGGCAGGCCGACCGTAGCCCGCTCACAGGGCCGACCGAAGGCCCGCCCGCAGGCCCGAGCACCGGCCCCAAATACGTGGCTCCCGCCCCCCGCCCGATGGCATCCTGACGTCGTGAACGGACCGGAGATCCACTGTCGATTCGCCCCCGAGCTGCACCTCTTCGTCCCGGCCGAGCGCCGCGCGGGGCGTACGGCGGTGGTCACGGACGGGTCGTCCACGCTCGGCCACGTCGTCGAGTCGCTCGGCGTCCCGCTGACCGAGGTCGGCCGGCTTCTCGTCGACGGCCACGAGGTGCCCGTCTCGCACATCCCGCGCGCGGGCGAAAGCGTCGAGGTGTGCGCCGTCGAGCGCCCCCAGCAGGTCCCCGGCGCCCCGCTCCGCTTCCTCCTCGACGTCCATCTCGGCACGCTGGCCCGCCGCTTGCGGCTCCTCGGTGTCGACGCGGCGTACGAGAGCGAGGACATCGGCGACCCCGCGCTCGCCACGCTCTCGGCGGCCGAGCGGCGCGTGCTGCTCTCCCGGGACCGGGGGCTGCTGCGCCGCCGCGAGCTCTGGGCGGGCGCGTACGTCTACAGCCACCGCCCCGAGGACCAACTCCGGGACGTACTGGAGCGGTTCGCGCCCGTACTCGCCCCGTGGACCCGCTGCACCGCCTGCAACGCGCCGCTGCGGGAGGCCGACAAGGACTCCGTCCGCGAGCTCCTGGAACACGGGACGCGCAGCGCGTACGACGTCTTCGCGCAGTGCACGGCGTGCGAGCGCGTGTACTGGCGCGGCGCCCACCACGCCCGCCTGGAGGCGATCGTCGAGGAGGCGATGGCGGAGTTCGGCGGGGCGGGATCCGGTGGGGCGGAGGTCGGCGGGCCGGGGTCCGGTGGAGCGGGGCCCGGTGGAGTGGCGACCGGCGGGGCCGAGTTCGGCGGGGCGGCGACCGGCGGGCACTGACGGTCGTCAGAGCCCTGGAATCGCCGTACGCCGGTTCAGGCCGTACGCCGGTTCGGGCCGCACGGCGGTTCGGGCCGCACGGCGGTTCAGGCCGCACGGCGGTTCAGGCCGTACGCCGGTTCAGGCCGTACGCCGGTTCAGGCCGTACGCCGGTTCAGAATTCACCGCCCCTGAGCCGCTCGATCTGCGCGCCGGAGAGCTCGACCGTCCGCCGCATATGGGCGATGAGCAGCTCGATCTCGCCGTCGTCGTACGCGTCGAACATGGCGGACCACGCCCCGTTCAGCTTCCCCCACACCGCCCCCAGCTCGGCCATCCGCTCGGGCACGGCCTCGACCAGCACCTTGCGCCGGTCCTCGGTGTCCCGCCTGCGCGTGACGTATCCGGCCTTCTCCAGCCGGTCGACCAGGCGGGTGGCCGAGCCGGTGGTGAGTCCGGTCAGCTCCGCGATCCGCCCGGTGGTGACGGGCCCGGGCTCCAGGCCCAGCAGGTTGAGGCACTGGAGGTCGGTGGGGTGCAGCCGCAGATGGTCCGCGAGTGCCTGGTTGAACAGCGCGTACGAGGCCATGTAGCGGCGCGACTCCACACCGAGCTCGGTCATGAGACGGGCGCGGGCGTCCTTCTTCTGCGGCATGCAGAAATTGTACGGCGCAGGGGGCGCCCTGGGTGCTCATGCCCGTACGTTCCGGACACAGCCGAGGCCGAGGCCGTACGGGCGGGTCAGGGCGCCTCCGCCGTGAGGTAGCGCTGCACGGTCGGCGCGAGCCAGGCGATCACCTCTTCCCGGGTCATCTCCACGACGGGCGGGAACTCCAGCACGTACCGCGCGAGCGCCATCCCGAGGATCTGCGAGGCGGCGAGGGCCGCGCGGCGCGGCGCGTCGGCGGGGTCGGGGCAGACCCCGGCCGCGACCGGCCCCAGCTGGCCGCCCAGGACGGCCCGCATCCGCTCGGCCCCGGCGGCGTTGGTGACACCCACGCGCAGCATCGCGGTCAGCACGTCGTCCCCCTCCCACCGGTCGAGGAAGTGAGTGACGAGAACGGCCCCGATGTGCTTGTCCGGCAGCGCACCCACATCCGGGAAACGCAGGTCGAGTTCGGACGCGGCGGCGAACAGGCCTTCCTTGTTCCCGTAGTAGCGCATCACCATCGACGGGTCGATGCCCGCGTCCCGCGCTATGGCGCGGATGGTGGCGCGCTCATAGCCGTCGGCCGCGAAGCGCTCGCGGGCGGCTTCGAGGATCGCGGCTTTGGTGGCGTCGGAGCGGCGGGGGCCGGCAGCGGGGACGTCGGGGGCGGCGGGCTTCATGTCAACAACTGTAGGCCAACAGGTGTTGACACGCCAGTCTCGGCGGCTCTATATTTGCCAACAAGCGTTGACCAACAAGCGTTGGCACTCAGGAGGTCGTCATGAACGGCACCACCGGCACTGGCACTGGCACCACCACGGGCACCACCGAAATCGCCGACGTTCTCGTCGTGGGCGCCGGCCCCACCGGGCTGCTGCTCGCCGGAGACCTGGCGGCGGCGGGCCTGAGCGTCACGCTCATAGAGCGCCGCTCGCACGGGACGAGCACGATGACGCGCGCCTTCGGTGTCCACGCCCGCACCCTGGAGCAGCTCGACGCCCGGGGCCTGGCGGACGAGCTGATCGCCACCGGCATGAAGGTCGACCGGATGAGCCTGTTCCGCCGCCTCTCCCTCGACCTGAACCGCCTGCGCTCACGCTTCCCGTATCTGCTGGTGACCCCGCAGTACCAGGTGGAGCACCTCCTTGAGCGCCGGGCGCGGGAGGCGGGCGTGGAGTTCCGCTACGAGACGGAGCTGCTGGGCCTGCGGCAGGACGAGGACGGCGTGACCGCCGACGTCAGGACCCTCAGGGCCGACGGACCGGCCAGGACCGCCGCTGAAACCGGCAAGACCGAAGAGGCCGGGACCGCTGAAACCGGCAAGGCCGACGAAGCCGGGGCCATGGAAACCGGCGAGGGCGACGAAGCCGGGGCCGTTGAAACCGGCAAGACCGAAGAAGCCGGGCCCATAGAAACCGGCAAGGCCGACGAAGCCGGGGCCATGGAAACCGGCAAGGCCGAAGTGGCCGGAGCGCACGGCACGGACGCGGAATTCAGCCTCCGCGCCCACTACCTCGTCGGCGCCGACGGCGTGCGCAGCGCCGTGCGCCACGCCCTGGGCCTGCCCTTCCCCGGCACCTCGGTGATCCGCTCCATCGTCCTGGCCGACGTGAAGCTCGCCGAGAAGCCCGGCGGCTCGCTCAGCGTGGCGGGCTCGGACGAGGCGTTCGCCTTCGTCGTCCCCTTCGGCGACGGCTACTACCGCGTGATGGGGTGGAACAGGAAGCACCAGGTCCCCGACAGCGCCCCGATCGACCTCGACGACGTCCGCGAGATCACCCGCCAGGCCCTGGGCACGGACTACGGAATGCACGACGCCCGCTGGCTCTCGCGCTTCCACAGCGACGAGCGCCAGGTCCCCCGGTACCGGACGGGCCGCATCTTCCTCGCGGGCGACGCCGCGCACGTCCACTCCCCCGCAGGGGGACAGGGCCTCAACACCGGTATCCAGGACGCCGCCAACCTGTCCTGGAAGCTCGCCGCCGTACTGCGCGGCGACACCAGCGAGCCCGAGGCGCTGCTCGACAGCTACCACGACGAGCGGCACCCCGTCGGCACGGCGGTGCTGCGCACCAGCGGCACGATCGTCCGCCTCGCCATGGCGCACAACCCCCTTCAGCACACGGCCCGTTCCCTCGTGACCCGCCTCCTGAACGGGGTGCGGCCCGCCCGCGACAAGGCGATGGGCCGGATCAGCGGCATCGGGATCGCCTACCCGGCGCCGCGCGGCACCCACCGCCTCACGGGGACCCGCGTCCCGGACCTGGCGCTGGCGGAGGGCCGCCTGTACGAGCTGCTGCGCGAGGGCGAGTTCGTCCTGGTGACGCCCGACGACGGCCAAGCGACAGCAGCGCTCACGGCCTCGGCGCCCGCCCGGCGGCTCATACGGGCGCACTGGGCCGGCGACCGCCGCACCACGCTCCTGGTCCGCCCCGACGGATATGTGGCATGGGCGAGCGAGAACCCGGACGCCGCCGCCCTCGAAGAGGCCCTGCGCCGCTGGACGGGCGAGCGGAAGTCCGTGGCGGCGGGGCAGGCGTAAGACCAGCCCGGGCAGCCGCCCCGCCCGCCTCCTCCGGCAGCCTCCCCGGCAGCCGCCCCGCCCGCCTCCTCCGGCAGCCTCCCCGGCAGCCGCTCCGGCACCGCTCCGCAAGCCGCCCATCATGCCGCCCCCGGGCCCGCCCAGGGGGCGGCTTCAGGGGCTCAGCCCGGGGGCGGCGCCAGCGGCTCCGCCCAGGGGCGGCGGCGTCAGCGGCTCAGTCCATGGCGCGGCTCGCGGGAGGGCCGCCCGCCGGGCTCACCCCCGAGGGGCCCGGCCCGGGTCGGCCCGCTCAGTACGCGTACTTGTCCCCCGTCGCGGGCGCCAGCACCCGATGCGTGTTGTTGTCCGGGTTGCGGTCGCCCGCCCCACCGCTCCAGGAGGTGTTGATGTTGACGACGACCTCGGCCGGGCTGCCCGCGACACGCAGATCCAGCGCGATCGGCCGCCCCGTCCCGGCGGCCCGCATCGCCCCCGTGGAGCACAGCACGGTCTCCGGACTGCCGCGCAGGCACTCCGGCGGCAGTTGCTCGGTGCCCGCGAGCGGCGCGGAGAACCGCAGCCGGACGGTGGCGTCCGGGACGGCGTCGGGCCCGTGGTTCGACGGCTCGACCCACACGCCGACGCGCCCGTCCCAGAGGGAGACGTGCCCGTGGTAGGCGAGATCGGCGTCGGCGGCGGGCGCGGACGGGGCGACGGCGCCCGGGTCCAGCACGGCCGGGGCGGCCGGAACGGCAGGAACAGCCGGAGCGGCAGGAGCGGACGGGGCCGCACCGGCCGCCTGGCTGTCGCCCGTATCCGTACCAACTCGCGCCCCACCGGGCACGGGCACGGGCACGGCGCCCATGCGGCCCACGGGATCACCCACGCCCCCGTGCGCGGCGCCGCCATGAGCCACCCCGGCGGACAGCCCGCACACCGCCACCAGCACGGCACCAGCCCCCACCGAGACCCCCGTGAACCGCCTGAACCCCCTACGCATCCCAACCATGCTCGAAAGATACCTTTAGCGGCTTATATTCCCCGGTTGCCACCCCGACGCGTGCGACGCTGTCCGCATGCTCGTCGCCCGGTCCGTGCTCCTGTTCCTCCTCGCCGCCGCCTTCGAGATCGGCGGGGCCTGGCTCGTCTGGCAGGGCGTCAGGGAACAGCGGGGATGGATCTGGATCGGCGCGGGGGTGATCGCGCTCGGCGTGTACGGGTTCGTGGCGACCCTCCAGCCGGACGCCGAGTTCGGCCGGATCCTGGCCGCGTACGGCGGGGTGTTCGTCGCGGGCTCGCTGGCTTGGGGCATGGTCGCCGACGGCTACCGCCCGGACCGCTGGGACATCACCGGCGCGCTGATCTGCCTCGCCGGGATGGCGGTCATCGTGTACGCCCCGCGCGGCCGCTGAGGACAGCACGCCCCTGCCCGGCCACGGGAGACCTGAGCACCCGGCCTATCCTGACCGCATTCCGATCATTCGCGCGAGGAGTACGCCATGACCGCCACCGGGACCCCCATCGCCGTCGTCACGGGCGCGAGCAGCGGTATCGGCGCCGCCACCGCGCGGCAACTGGCCGCCGCCGGCTACCGCGTGGTGCTCACCGCACGCCGCAAGGACCGCATCGAGGCCCTGGCCGCCGAGATCAACGAGGCGGGCCACCAGGCCACGGCGTACGCCCTCGACGTCACCGACCGCGCCGCTGTGGACGCCTTCGCCGGCGCCTTCCGCACCATCGGCGTCCTCGTCAACAACGCGGGCGGCGCGCTCGGCGCCGACCCAGTCGCCACCGGCGACCCGGCCGACTGGCGCCAGATGTACGAGACGAACGTCATCGGCACGCTCAACGTCACCCAGGCCCTGCTCCCCGCGCTCGACGCGTCCGGCGACGGCACGGTGGTCATCCTCTCCTCGACGGCGGGCCACGCCACGTACGAGGGCGGCGCGGGCTACGTCGCCGCGAAGAACGGCGCCCGGGTCATCGCCGAGACCCTGCGCCTCGAGATCGTGGGCCGCCCGGTCCGCGTGATCGAGATCGCGCCCGGCATGGTGAAGACGGACGAGTTCGCCACGACCCGCTTCCGCGGCGACAACGAGAAGGCGGCGAAGGTCTACGCGGGCGTGGCCGACCCCCTGACCGCCGAGGACGTGGCGGAAACCATCACCTGGGCCGTCACCCGCCCCCCGCACGTCAACATCGACCTCCTGGTCGTCCGCCCCCGCGCCCAGGCCTCGAACACGAAGGTCCACCGCGAGCTGTAACCCGGACGGCATTGCCGTCGGCCCGGCGGGGCGGGCCGACGGCGCACGCCGGGAGCGCGCACGCTCGCCAGTTCGAGTGACGGCGCGCGGATTCCACACGCGCACCCGACAGGGCGTTCGAGCATCGCCTCATGACCTTCATGGACCTCGAAGACCCGCGTTACGCCTACATGTTCGGCTTCCTCCAGGCCGACGGCCACCTCGCCCAGGGCGCCGGCCAGAAGGGCCGCCTCACGGTCGAGATCAGCTACCGCGACATCGGCATCCTGGAAGAGTTCCGGCGGCTGACGCCGTACAACAGCACGATCAGCGAGCGCACCCGGACCACGAACTTCTCCGAGTCCCACCGCTCCGCGATCTGGACGCTCTGCTCACTCGAAGCCCGCACGACACTCGCCGAGGCCGGACTCCCGTACGGACGTAAATCCACCCGCATCAAACCGCCGCGCGTACCCTTCTCGCGCCCCGACTACCTCCGCGGCGTCATCGACGCGGACGGCTCCGTCGGCTACACCGGACAGGGCTTCCCGTTCGTCTCACTCACCACCGCCAGCACCGCCATCGGCGCATACCTCTGCCACTACGCGAAGAAGGTCACTGGCGCCGAACGCCTCATCGCGCGCAACGCCCGCGACGGCATCTACAACATCCTCTACGCGAAGGAAGCGGCGCAGGCCCTCGGCGCGCACCTGTACTACCCGGGCTGCCTCTCCTTGGAGCGCAAGCGAGCCGCAGCCGACTCGCTCGGCGCATGGGTCCGCCCGGCCGGAATGCGAGCAGCCCACACGCAGCGCCGCTGGAAGGAATGGGAGGACCGAAGGCTGCTGGAGCTCAACGACAGCACCGCAGCCGCGGAAGAACTCGGCCGGACCAAGCGAAGCTGCCACCTTCGCCTCTGGCGTCTGCGCACCGGAAAAGTCCCCATGCAGACAGACTCCAGGTAATGCCGACAGACCCCAGGTAATCAGGAGGCCGGAGCCGACCCACGGCTCCGGCCTTTCAGGGCTCAGCCCTTCACACAGATGAACTGCTTGAGCTTCGCCACGACCTCGACGAGGTCGCGCTGGTGCTCCATCACCTGCTCGATGTCCTTGTACGCCGCCGGGATCTCATCCAGGACGCCGGAATCCTTGCGGCACTCCACGCCCCGGGTCTGCCGCTCCAAGTCCTCCGTCGTGAACCGCCGCTTCGCCGCATTGCGGCTCATGCGCCGTCCCGCCCCGTGCGAAGCCGAGTTGAACGCCTTCTCGTTGCCGAGGCCCTTCACGATGTACGAGCTGGTGCCCATCGAGCCCGGAATGATCCCGTAGTCGCCGGAACCGGCGCGAATCGCGCCCTTGCGGGTGACCAGCAGGTCCATGCCCTCGTACCGCTCCTCCGCCACGTAGTTGTGGTGGCAGGAGATCTCCGGCTCGAACGTCGGCTTGGCCTTCTTGAACTCCTTGCGGACCACGTCCTTCAGGAGCGCCATCATGATCGCGCGGTTGTACTTGGCGTACTCCTGCGCCCAGTACAGATCATTTCGGTAGTCCGCCATCTGAGGGGTGTCCGAGACGAACACCGCCAGGTCACGGTCGACGAGACCCTGGTTGTGGGGGAGCTTCTGCGCCACTCCGATGTGGTGCTCGGCCAGTTCCTTGCCGATGTTCCGGGAGCCGGAGTGCAGCATCAGCCACACCGCGCCCCTCCCATCAGTGCAGAGTTCAACCATGTGGTTGCCCGAGCCAAGTGTCCCCATTTGCTTAACAGCCCGCTCCTCCCGGAACTTGACCGCGTCCGCCACCCCCTCGAACCGCCCCCAGAACCCCTCCCAGCCCGCCGTGGCGAAGCCGAAGAAGCGGGTCGGGTCGACTGCCGTGTCGTGCATCCCCCGCCCCACCGGAATGGCCTGTTCGATCTTGGAGCGGAGGCGGGAGAGGTCGCCCGGGAGGTCGTTCGCGGTCAGGGACGTCTTGACCGCGGACATGCCGCAGCCGATGTCCACCCCGACCGCCGCCGGGCAGACCGCGCCCTGCATCGCGATGACCGAGCCCACCGTCGCGCCCTTGCCGTAGTGGACGTCCGGCATCACGGCCAGGCCCTTGATCCACGGCAGCGTGGCGACGTTGCGCAGCTGCTGCATCGCGACGTCCTCGACCGTCGCCGGGTCCGCCCACATCCGGATCGGGACCTGCGCCCCCGGTACCTCTACGTACGACATAATTCCTCTTTCCCCCGCGTTTCCCGCGTCTCCCGAGACTCCCGCGTCTCCACAGTCACCCCTACTGGGTGATCTGACCGGTTTTCCCGAAACATCCCTTTGCGCCATCATGCGCCTGGTGCGCAAAAACCGTCACCAAAGACCACAAACAGGACAGTGGACCGGCGTTCACGGCAGCGCGTGCGATAGACATTGTGTCCAGCCGCCGCCTTCCGGCGGCAACCGCTTTTCCTCCCGAAAGGAGCCTGGGAACCGTGCAGCGAAAGGCGTACGTACCCGGTGTGGCGCTCCTCGTGGCGCTCGTCGCGGGCTGCTCCTCGGGCTCCGGCAACGACGGCACCACCACGGACTCCAAGGCGGGTGTGCCCAAGGCGGCCGCCGCGCCGCCGGGGCGGTACCGCACGCTGCCGGAGCCGTGCCGGGCCGTGAACAAGGGCGTCCTCAAGGACATGCTGCCGGGCGCGGCCGAGCTGCCGGAGGACCAGAAGGCCAAGACGTACGCGGGGGCCGCGGAGCTCACGTACGACACGGACCGGCGCGTGGGCTGCCGCTGGAAGGACGAGGCGCCGGACGGGACGCACCGGCTGTTCGTCGACTTCGAGCGGGTCGTGTCGTACGACCCCGCCGTCAGCGACGACGACCGGGCGAAGACCGTCTACGGGAAGAAGGAGTCGGCCGCCCAGCTGCCCGCCCCGAAGGACGGCGGCAAGGACGCTCCCCGTCCGGGCGGGACCGGCGGGACCGGCGGCACCGGTGCCAAGCCCGGGACCCCCAACACCACCCCCTCCGGCAAGGCCTCCGGCACGCCCTCCGCCGGAGCCGGGCTGCACGTGCAGAACCGGGCCGCCGCCCCCGGCACCCAGCCCGCCTCCCCGCCCGCCTCCGCCGCCTCCTCCGGCTCGCCCGCCACCACCCCCGACGGGCTCCAGCCGCGTATCCTCAGCGGGCTCGGCGACGCCGCGTATCTGGACGACGCGCTCGCGGCGAGCGGGTCGGCCGCCCAGCGCCGTACCGTCACCGTCGTCTTCCGTGCGTCCAATGTGATCGTGACCGTCGAGTACACGGAGCAGCCCACCGCCCCGAACGCCGCCGCCCCCGACAGCCAGGAGCTCCAGGAGAAGACCCGGGCCCTGGCCGCCAAGCTCGCCGAGCTCTTCGGCGAGTGAGCCCGCCGGGCCGGCTGAGCGACCTCATGAGCGACCAGACAGCAGCGACCAGCGAAGGAACGCGTAGAACCATGCACCGACCCGCCCCCGCCACCGCCCCGCGCACGCGGCTCGCCCGTGTGCTCGCCTGCGCCGCCGTCCCCGTGATGCTCGTCGCCGTCGGCTGCTCGTCGGACTCCGGCGGCGACGAGAAGAAGAAGGACTCGGGGGCGTCGTCCTCGGCCGTCACGCCGAGCGGCAAGCAGTCCTCGTCACCGACGGTGGCCCCGGCCAAGTACGCCAAGCTGCCCGATCCGTGCAAGGCGCTGGCGGAGAAGACGATCGACAGCCTGGTGCCGAAGGCGAAGTCGAAGTCGGGCACGGCGGGCAAGTCGACGGACGTGGCCTCGCAGGGCACCTGCTCGTGGAACGGTCTGGACGACAAGGGTGTGAAGGGCTCGCAGTACCGCTGGCTGGACGTCTCCTTCAAGCGGTACGGCTCGGACGCGGCGATCGGCAGCGGCGACCAGCGCGCGGCGAAGGAGTACGCGCGGCTGCTCGCCTCGACGAAGGCGACGGACGGCGCGAAGAACGTGAAGGCGGCGCAGGTCAGCGGCATCGGCGACGAGGCGACGGCGGTCAGCTACGACCTGCACAAGACGGACGAGGACTTCAAGTACGCGGTGGTCGTGGCCCGTACCGCGAACGCGGTGGTGGTGCTCGACTACAACGGCGCGGGCTACCAGGGCGCGGACGCGCCGGACGCCGGTGATCTGATGAAGGACGCGCAGAGCGCGGCCAAGGAGGCGGTGGCTTCGGTGGTCACGGCCAACGGCGGCAAGCAGTAGCCGCAGCCGGTTTCAGCATCGGCCGGTAACGAGCCGGGCTCGATACGGAGTCCTGCCCTCCCCTGTGGGCGGGACTCCGTATCCATGTGCCAGGCTTTGCGCGCCGGTTGTCGACGACGGAGGGGGATCGCGGGTGGCCGCGACGCAGCTCACGCGCACGCATCGCATACTCATCGGGGTGGTGGTCGCGGGTGCGGTGATCATTGCCGGGATCGGGTTCGCGGGTTCTTACGCGGCGGTGCGCGCGCTCGCGGAGAAGAAAGGTTTCGGTAACTTCTCCCTCGTCTTCCCGATCGGCATCGACGCGGGCATCTGTGTGCTCTTGGCGCTCGACCTGCTGCTGACCTGGATCCGCATCCCCTTCCCGCTGCTGCGCCAGACCGCCTGGCTGCTGACCGCCGCCACGATCGCCTTCAACGGCGCGGCGGCCTGGCCCGACCCGCTCGGCGTGGGCATGCACGCGGTGATCCCGGTCCTGTTCGTCGTCGCCGTCGAGGCCGCCCGCCACGCGGTCGGGCGGATCGCGGACATCACCGCCGACAAGCACATGGAAGGCGTCCGCCTCACCCGCTGGCTCCTCTCCCCCATTCCCACCTTCCGCCTGTGGCGCCGTATGAAGCTGTGGGAGCTGCGCTCCTACGAGCAGGTCATCAAGCTGGAGCAGGACCGCCTCGTCTACCGCGCCCGTCTCCAGGCCCGCTACGGCCGCGCCTGGCGCCGCAAGGCCCCGGTCGAGTCGCTGATGCCGCTGCGGCTGGCCAAGTTCGGCGTCCCGCTCGCCGACACCGGCCCGGCCGGGCTCGCCGCCGCCGGCATCGAGCCGACGCTGCTGCCGACCGCCCCGCCGGTCACCCCGGTGGTCACCGCCACCCCGCAGCCGGTGGAGCTCCCGGCGGGCCCCGAGCCGGTGCCCGCGCCCCAGGCGCAGCAGGCCCCGTCCCAGCAGCCCGAGCCCCAGCCCCAGCCCGGAGAGGCCATCCCGGCCGAGAGCCCCTGGTTCGCCGCGCAGCAGCTCTCCCAGGACGCGTACGAGGGCACGTACGACCCCCAGTACATCGAGGGGCTGGAGCCGACTCCGGTGATGGTCCCGGCGGGTCCGGGCCGCACCCGCCCGCTCGGCAACGCGCCCGAGCAGCAGCTGCCGCACATGGCCCCGGCGCCCGCCGACGAGTCGTGGCAGCCGGAGGACACCGTGTTCGCGGACATGGCGTACAAGGTCTTCGTCGAGTACGTGAACGAGCTCAGCGACTATCCGACCGTCGAGGCGCTGGAGATACACCTCGCGGACGGGCACGGCGCGTCGCATCCGCGCGGCGCGGCCCTGCTGCGCCGGCTGATGCCGGAGTTCAAGCAGCGCTACCACGCGGAGCTGGAGGCGGACCACATCGCGTAGGGCGCGGCCGCACACGCAAAAAGGGGGCCCGGGCGCGATGCCCGGGCCCCCTTTCCCGTACGGGCGACTACGCCGCCAGCAGCTTCCTCACCCGGTCCGCGCCCACGGCGAGCAGCAGCGTGGGCAGGCGCGGGCCGGTGTCGCGGCCGACCAGCAGGTGGTACAGGAGCGCGAAGAACGTCCGCTGGGCGGTCTTGATCTCCGGCGGCAGCTCCTTGGGCGTGGCGTCCGGGGAGAACCCGGCCTGGACCTTCGGCACGCCGTAGACCAGGTGGGTCAGACCGTCTAGCGACCAGTGGTCGTCGAGGCCGTCCACGAGCAGCCGCAGCGACTCGCGGGCCGCCTCGTCGAGCGAGCCGAGCAGCTCGGTGTCCGGCTCCTGGCGCACCACGGTCCGCTGGTCGGCGGGGACCTGGGTGTTGATCCACGCCTCGGCCTTGTCGAGCCGGGGCCGCACCTCGTCGAGCGAGGCCAGCGGGTTGGCCGGGTCCAGGTCGCTGAGGATGCGGATGGTCTGCTCGTCGTGGCCGGCGGTGATGTCGACGACCGAGGCGAGCGTGCGGTACGCCATGGGGCGCGGGGTGCGCGGCAGCTCACCGGCGGCGGTGCGGGCGGCGCGCGCGTAGGCGGCGGCGTCGGCGGGCAGCACGGTGCCGTCGGCGACCTTGGCCTCCAGCTTGTCCCACTCGTCGTAGAGCCGCTGGATCTCCTGGTCGAAGGCGATCTTGAAGGACTGGTTGGGCTTGCGGCGCGCGTACAGCCAGCGCAGCAGCTGCGGCTCCATGATCTTCAGCGCGTCGGCCGGGGTCGGCACGCCGCCCTTCGACGACGACATCTTGGCCATGCCGCTGATGCCGACGAACGCGTACATCGGGCCGATCGGCTGCTCGCCGCCGAAGATCGAGACGATCTGGCCGCCGACCTGGAACGAGGAGCCCGGGGACGAGTGGTCGACGCCGGACGGCTCGAAGATCACGCCCTCGTACGCCCAGCGCATCGGCCAGTCGACCTTCCAGACCAGCTTGCCGCGGTTGAACTCGCTGAGCCGGACGGTCTCGGAGAAGCCGCACGCCGAGCAGGTGTAGGCGAGCTCGGTGGTCTCGTCGTCGTAGGCGCTGACGGTGGTGAGGTCCTTGTTGCAGCCGCCGCAGTACGGCTTGTACGGGAAGTAGCCCGCCGAGCCCGTGCCGTCGTCCTCGGCGGCCGCGCCGGAGCCCTCGGCGGCCTCCAGCTCGGCCTCGTCGACCGGCTTCTGGCCCTTCTTGGCGGGGGCCTTCTTGGTGCGGTACTGCTCCAGGATCGCGTCGATGTCGCCGCGGTGCTTCATCGCGTGCAGGACCTGCTCGCGGTAGGCGCCGGAGGTGTACTGCTCGGTCTGGCTGATCCCGTCGTACTCGACGCCGAGCTCGGCCAGGGCCTCGGTCATCGCGGCCTTGAAGTGCTCGGCCCAGTTCGGGTACGCCGAGCCCGCCGGGGCCGGGACCGAGGTGAGCGGGCGGCCGATGTGCTCGGCCCATGACTCGTCGATGCCCGCGACGCCGTTCGGCACCTTGCGGTACCGGTCGTAGTCGTCCCAGGAGATCAGGTGGCGGACCTCGTACCCGCGCCGGCGGATCTCGTCCGCGACCAGGTGCGGGGTCATGACCTCACGGAGATTGCCCAGGTGGATGGGGCCGGAGGGGGACAGGCCGGAGGCGACGACGACCGGTTTGCCAGGCGCACGACGCTCCGAGTCGGCAATGACCTCGTCCGCGAAACGGGAGACCCAGTCGGTCTCGGTGCTGCTCTGAGCCACGGTCGGCACGTCCTTCTTTCTCGTACGCCTTGAAGAGGCTGGCCCGCCCATTGTCCCAGACGGAACCACCCCCTCCGGGGTTGCCCGTATTCCCGGAGAAACGGGGAAGGGCCTCGTGGGAGAATCCCCTTGTACGCATCCCGCTCGCAAACCGGTTTACGGGCGGCCGACCGACAGGAAACGGAACCCATGGCTTCGGTCCCTTCCCTCGCTTCCACTGTCCAGCAGCGCCTGGCGGACGCCCTCTCGGCAGCCCTGCCGGAGGCCGGCTCCACCGACCCGCTGCTGCGCCGAAGCGACCGGGCCGACTTCCAGGCCAACGGCATCCTGGCGCTCGCCAAGAAGCTCAAGGGCAACCCGCGTGAGCTGGCGACGAAGGTCGTGGGGGCGATCGGGCCCAACGAGGAGCTGAAGGAGATCGAGGTCTCCGGCCCCGGCTTCCTCAACATCACGCTCACCGACGCGGCGATCATCCGAACGCTGGCCGGGCGCGCCGCCGACGACCGGCTCGGCGTGCCGCTCAAGGCCGACCCGGGCGTCACGGTCATCGACTACGCCCAGCCGAACGTGGCGAAGGAGATGCACGTCGGCCATCTGCGCTCGGCGGTCATCGGCGACGCGTTGCGCGCCATGCTCGACTTCACCGGCGAGAAGACGATCGGCCGGCACCACATCGGCGACTGGGGCACCCAGTTCGGCATGCTCATCCAGTACCTGATCGAGAACCCCGGCGAGCTGGCCCCGCCCGAGGACGTCGACGGCGAGCAGGCCATGTCGAACCTGAACCGGGTGTACAAGGCGTCGCGCGCGGTCTTCGACTCCGACGAGGAGTTCAAGGAGCGGGCGCGCAAGCGGGTGGTCGCCCTCCAGTCCGGCGACAAGGAGACCCTGGAGCTGTGGCAGCAGTTCGTGGACGAGTCGAAGGTCTACTTCTACTCGGTCTTCGAGAAGCTGGACATGGAGATCCGGGACGACGAGATCGTCGGCGAGTCCGCGTACAACGACCTGATGCCGGAGACGGCCCGGCTCCTGGAGGAGTCCGGTGTCGCGGTGCGCTCCGAGGGCGCGCTGGTGGTCTTCTTCGACGAGATCCGCGGCAAGGACGACCAGCCGGTGCCGCTGATCGTGCAGAAGGCGGACGGCGGCTTCGGCTACGCGGCGAGCGACCTCTCCGCGATCCGCGACCGCGTCACCGAGCTGGACGCCACGTCGCTGATCTACGTCGTGGACGTACGCCAGTCGCTGCACTTCAAGATGGTCTTCGAGACGGCCCGCCGGGCGGGCTGGCTCGGCGACGAGGTCACCGCGCACAACATGGGCTACGGCACGGTGCTCGGCGCGGACGGCAAGCCGTTCAAGACCCGTGAGGGCGAGACGGTCAAGCTGGAGGACCTCCTCGACGAGGCCGTCGAGCGGGCCACGGCGGTCGTGCGCGAGAAGGCCGAGAAGGTCGGCCTGACCGAGGAGGAGATCGTCGAGAACGGGCGGTACGTCGGGATCGGCGCCGTGAAGTACGCGGACCTGTCCACGTCGGCGAACCGTGACTACAAGTTCGACCTGGACCAGATGGTGTCGCTCAACGGTGACACGTCGGTTTACCTCCAGTACGCGTACGCCCGGATCAAGTCGATCCTGCGCAAGTCCGAGGGCGCGGCCCCCACGGCCCACCCGGAGCTCGAACTCGCCCCGGCGGAGCGGGCGCTCGGCCTGCACCTGGACGCGTTCGGCGAGCTGCTCACGGAGGCGACCGCCGAGTACGCGCCGCACAAGGTGGCCGCGTACCTGTACCAGCTGGCGTCCCTGTTCACGACGTTCTACGACCAGTGCCCGGTGATCAAGCCGCGCCCGGCGCAGGAGGTCGTCGAGAACCGGCTGCTCCTGTGCGACCTGACCGCCCGGACGCTCCACCAGGGCATGGCCCTGCTGGGCATCCGGACGCCCGAGCGCCTCTGACCGACCCCGTGCGGGGAGCGGCTCACGCCGTGGCTCACGTGGTGAGCCGCTCCCACACGTTGGTGTCCAGCCGGTACTCGTACGCCGGGCGGCCCTTGACGGCGCTGCTGTGGAACGGCTTGCCGTTGTCGTAGACCGGGATCTTGCCGGAGCGGTCGCCGCTGCTCCAGTCGATCTCCAGATACCAGGTCACGTCGTGCGCGTCGGTGTGCACATCGAGGTTGAGCACCTGCGGATCGGTCGTGGACACCTTGTACGGGAAGTCCTTGGCGGGCACCTTCACTTCGCCCTGTGCGCCGCCGACCGGCTTGGTGCGCGGCTGGGCCGCGTCCAGGTCGATGTCGAAGAAGCCCGGGGTGACCGAGCCCCCGCACCCCGAACCCATCGAGTACGCGGTCCAGTCGAGCGGCGCCCCGCGGTCCACGACCCGTACGTGCACGGCGTTGATGACGACCGACTCGGCCGTCTTCCCGGTCGCGGTGAGCTGGAGCGTGAGGTGGCCGCCGTCGACCCCGCCGAGCAACTGCGCCCAGGGGCGGCTCTCCTCCGGGGCGGGCGGGCGTGGCACCGAGCCCGGCTTCTGGTCGAGCAGATAGAACTTCCCGCAGGGCCCGTCCCACTGGTACGAGCTGACGCCGACGGCGAGCGGGTCGGCGGCGGGCGGGGCGTGCCTGCGGGGGGCGGGCGACGACGGGGTGCGGGCGGACGGGCTGCCACTGCCGCTGCCTGCCGGGCTCGGCGAGGAGGCGTCCGGGCTCGGCGAGGGCGACTTGGCGGGCGCGGTCTTCGGCCCGGTCTCCCCGCTCGCCCTGGCGTCGGCGACGGTCTCGCTCCCGGCGCTCTGGTCGTCCCCGGACCCGCCGCCCAGGCTCGCGACGGCCACGGCGGGCACGCCGAGCGCGACGACGACACCGGCGGCGATGAGACCGAGCCGGGTGCGCCTGGTCATACGAGGCGTACGGCGTGGGGCGACGTCGCCGACCATGCCTACCAGCGGGGGCTCGCCGGGGCCGGGGTCGGGCGCGGATGCGGGTTCGGATGCTGGGGCTTCGCTCGGCGCCTCGGGCTTCGCCTCGGGCTTCGGCTCGGGCTCCGCTTCGGCCACCGGTTCGGGCGCGGCCGCTGCCGTCGCCGCTGCTGCCGCCGTTCCGCCCCGCGCCCGGCGCCGGGCCTCGTCCGCCAGGATCCAGCGGCGGTGGAGCTCGACCGACTCGTCCCGGGTGGCCCCGCAGAGCCGGGCCACCCGGTCGACGGGGGCGTACTCGTTGGGCACGGCGTCGCCGTTGCAGTACCGGTGGAGCGTCGACGTACTCACATGGAGCTTGCCCGCCAGGACTCCGTAACTCCGTCCCGAACGGTCCTTCAACTCCCTGAGCAACGCCGCGAAATCCTCGGACTCAGCCGTAGCCACGAGCCGTTCCCCTCCCCTGTCCGTCCCGGAATCGCGTTCCAGGGGAAGGCAGTTCCCCCAGGTCAGAGCGTGTTTCCGCGTTCCAGCTTCCCCCATTGTCCCTTGCTGATTGCGGTCGGCGCCGACCGGCCCGCAAGGTGAGTGCAGCAACCAGCCACACCGGCACCACCGGGGAGCAGGCAATGCGATTCCGCATCCGGGTCAACCTGGCGGACTCGATGGCCGCCGCGATGCTGGCCACCTCGGTGGTCACGGTCATCGCGCTGATCATCAGCCTTCACACCTGACCCACCACGCACTTACGCCGCACCACTCACGCACCGACCAACGGGGAGCTCGATCCACCATGCGCACCAACCTCCGCATCACCGCCGCCGCGACCACCGCCCTCATCGCCGCGCTGTCCCTCAGCGCCTGCGGCAGCGACTCCGGTTCGAAGGGGTCGGACAAGGCGGCGGCATCGCCGTCCGCCTCGGCGCCCGCCACCTCCGCCACGGACGGCGGCCGCCAGGGCGCCTCGACCGGCGGCGACACGGCCGGCACCACGGGCGGCACGGGCGGCACCTCCGGCAGCACCGGCGGGTCCGGTTCGACGAGCGGCGGGCACAGCACCGCCAAGCCCGCCAAGTCGACCGGCAAGTCCTCGGGCGGCCAGTCGGGTTCGGGCTCCGGTTCCGGCTCGGGCAGGCACGTCACCTGCACCGGCTCCACCATCAAGCTGACCGCGACCCCGGTCTCCCGCCCGATCAACCACGTCCTGCTGACCGCGACCAACACCGGCAAGACGACCTGCGACGCCTACAACGCCCCGGCCGTGAAGTTCTCCAATGCCCAGTCGCCGATCGCGGTCGACAAGGACACCATCCCGCAGGCCGTGGTCTCCATCGCGCCGGGCCAGTCGGCGTACGCGATGGTGCGCACCCAGGGCGAGCCGGACGGGACCGACCCGTACATGACCAGCCAGGTCGTCGTGTACTTCGTGGGCGCGGTCGACAACGGGTCGGTCGGCCGCTCGGCCTACGCCTCGCTGTCCAAGCCGGTCGGCGTCGTCGACGCCCAGGCCATGGCCACCTACTGGCAGTCGGACCTGGGCGCGATCAGCGCCTGGTAGCCCGGTCAGCCCCGCAGCGCCCGCCCCAGCCGCCGCAGCCCCTCGGCGATCTCCTCGGGCGAGGAGGTGACGAAGCAGAGCCGCAGCGCGGCCGGGTCGGGCGTGCCCGCGAAGAAGGGCGCGCCGGGAACGTACGCCACGTCGTGAGCGACCGCCTCCTTCAGGGAGGCGGTCGCGTCGCTTCCCTGCGGCAGCGTGGCCCACAGGAACATGCCGCCCTCGGGCCGGTTCCACGAGGAGCCCTCGGGCAGCGCGTCCGCGAGAGAGGCGAGCATGGCGTCCCGGCGCTCGCCGTAGGCCGCGCGGACCGTGGCGACGTGCGCGTCCAGGTCCCGGTCGGCCAGATAGCGGGCGGCGGCCAGCTGGTTGACGGTCGGGGTGTGCAGATCGGCGGCCTGCTTGGCGACGGCGCAGGCCCGCAGTAGCGCCTCGGGCGCCCGCAGCCAGCCGAGCCGCAGCCCCGGCGCCATGATCTTCGAGTAGCTGCCGAGCAGCACGGTCCGGTCGGCGGCGTCCTCGTACGCCGAGATCCACGGCACGCTCTCGCCCTCGTAGCGCAGCTCGCCGTACGGGTCGTCCTCGACCACCCACAGGCCGCGCCGGGCGGCGACCCCGGCGACAGCGCGGCGTCGCTCGGCGGTCATGGTGCGGCCGGTCGGGTTCTGGAAGGTGGGCACGGAGTAGAAGAGCTTCGGCCGCTCCCGCGCGACGAGTTCGTCGAGAGCCACGGGGTCGGGCCCGTCGGCGTCCGAGGGCACGGCGACGATCCGGGCGCCGGCGAACCCGAAGGCCTGGAGGGCGGCGAGGTAGCACGGGTCCTCGACGAGCACGGTGTCGCCGGGCTCCACCAGCGCCGCCGCGAGCAGGGTGAGGCCCTGCTGCGACCCGGTGGTGATCAGCAACTGCCCGGCCTCGGTGGGCAGTCCGCGCGCGGCGAGCCGGGCGGCGGTGGCGGCCCGCAGCCCCGGGTCCCCCTCGGTCGTCGAATACTGGAGCGCCGTGCGGCCCCGGTCCGCGAGCACGGCGTCGAACGCCTCGCGCAGGCCGGCCACGTCGAACAGCTCCGGCGCGGGCAGCCCGCCCGCGAACGAGATGACCTCGGGCCGTGCGGTGAGCGCCAGGATCTCCCGTACGGGCGAGGAGCCCACGGAAGCCGCGCGCGCGGCGAAGGCGGGCACGGCGGCGGGAACGGCAGCGGCGACGGACATGGTTACGGCCCCCAGTCATTTCATAGGACGTCCAACTGACCCGCAGCGTACGCACATCGGTGCCGCCTACACACGTCTGTCCGCTCTGCGGTCCACGTCCCGGGGTCCGTCCGCCGCGCTCTGAGCCCGCCCGGGTGACCCGGCCGCGCGGCTGCACCCCGGCCGGCCGCCGGAGTGGCTACCTCTGGGGGGACGAAGGCGCGAGACGACGACGGCGGGAGTGCCAGTGGGCCGGGACCAGGACCAGTGGGGCGCGGGGGAGGACGGGGACGGCCCCGTCCGGGCGGAGCTCCACGTCCACCCCGCGGGGACATGGCTGTACGTGGGCGAGCCGCACGGCATCCTGCGCGTCCCCCTCGGCGAGGACGGCCGCCCGGAGGCCCCGGCCGAGTGGACCCCGGGGCTGCGGCCGTACGGGGTCGCGGCGGACAGCACGGGCGCACGCCTGTACGTCACCGACCCGGCGAGCGAGCGGCTGCTGTGGCACGTCCTGGACCCGGCCGGCAGGCCCTCGCGCGGGGTGGGCTGGCAGGTGTTCACGCCGACGGGGGCGCGGCCCGGCGGGACGGTGGCGGCGCACCCGGCCCGGCCGCTCCTGTACCTCGCCAACCTGGACGAGAAGGCGGCCGTCTCCTGCGTACCGCTGGGCCCGGACGGCGGGCCCGACGACGACGGCACGACGACGCTCTGGGTACGCGGCACGGCCCCCCTCCACAAGGGCCTCGCCGTCCACCCGGCGGGCACCCACCTCTACGTCAGCGATCCCCGAGGGCGCGCCCTGAACGTCTTCGCGCTGCGCGCGGACGGCCGGGCGGACTCCGACGGGCCGTCACTGACCCTTCAGATGCCGCAGAGTCCGGGCCCGCTCACGGTCCACCCGGCGGGCGGGTGCGTCTACTTCGCGGAGCGCGAGACGGGCACGGTCTACCGCGCCGCCCTCGCGCCCGACGGCCTCCCCGCCCAGGACACCGGCCCCGAGGCGCTGGCGGGCTTCACGGTCCCGCACTGCACGGGCATCGCGGTGCACCCGCGCGGCACGTACCTCTACGCGTCCACCACGGCCACGCTCGCGGTGACGGAGCTGAGCCCGCACACCGGCCACCCGTCCGGACGCCCGGTCACGCTTCCGCTCCCCCGCCGCTGACGCCGACGGTCACCGTGACCTCGTGGACCGAGTTGCGCGCGCCCGGCGGCGGCTGGACGCGTCCGTCCCGGTCGGTGGCGCGGGCGCGGACGCGGTGGCGGCCGGGCGGAAGCCGCAGGTCGAGGGTGAAGGGCTGCCAGGCGGGATCGGCCCCGAGGGGTTCGAGCGAGGCGGGCAGCCAGGGCCCCTCGTCCACGCTGACCTCGACGCCGACGACTTCACACGTACTCCAGGCCCGCCCGGCCAACCGCACGCGCCCGTCGGCGAGTCGATCGCCGTCCCGCGGCCCGAGGATCTTGCTGCCGACGTCCACGGAGCGGACCGGGCGGGCGGTCTGCTCGCCGGGGTGGACGCGGGTGTAGAAGCGCGTGGTGAACATGTGGTCCGGCCGTTCGTCGGCCAGGATGATCCGGGTCAGCCACTTCACCGAGTTCGTGCCGAACATCCGGGGCACGACGGTCCGCAGCGGGTGCCCGTGCCGGACGGTGAGCGGCTCGCCGTTCATCTCGTACGCGAGGAAGACGTCGCGCCGGGCGGTCTCCAGGGGCAGGTCCTTCACGTACGAGAGCCCGTCCTCGCCGTCGAACGAGCCGGTGTCCGCGCCCTCGAACCAGACGTGCCGCGCGGAGGCGAGCGGCACGGCCCGGTCGAGGAGGACGGAGAGGTCGAAGCCGGTCCACACCAGGTTGGCCACGGCCCGGGTCGGCACGTCCGGCCGGAACGGGCTGCCGAAGCACTCGTGGAAGGCGGTGAAGCGGCGGGCGGGCAGGGCGAGGAGTTCGTCGAGCCGCAGCTGGAAGGGCAGCTCGACGAGCCCCTCGACGGAGAGGGTCCAGGAGTCGACGTCCACCTCCGGGACCCCGAGGTGGGCCCGTACGAAGACGTGGTCGACGGGCGTGATGAAGTCGACGACGTCGTCGAAGTCCCGTACGTCCAATGCCTGTTCCGCCATTGCCCACCCCGTCGCGTGCGCCTACAGTCCGCGGGCGACCTCCGTCGCCCAGTACGTCAGGATCATGTTCGCACCGGCCCGCTTGATTCCCGTCAGGGTTTCGAGGATCGCCCTGTCGCGGTCGATCCAGCCCTTCTCGGCGGCGGCCTCGACCATCGCGTACTCACCGCTGATCTGGTACGCGGCGACGGGGACGTCCACGGACTCGGCGACCTTGGCGAGGACGTCGAGGTACGGCCCGGCCGGCTTCACCATGACCATGTCGGCGCCCTCTTCGAGGTCGAGCGCGAGCTCGCGCAGGGACTCGCGGACGTTGGCGGGGTCCTGCTGGTAGGTCTTGCGGTCCCCGCGCAGGGAGGAGCCGACGGCCTCGCGGAAGGGCCCGTAGAAGGCGGAGGAGTACTTGGCGGTGTAGGCGAGGATGGAGACGTCCTCGTGCCCGGTCTGGTCGAGGGCGTCACGGACGACACCGACCTGACCGTCCATCATGCCGCTGGGGCCGACGACGTGGACGCCGGCGTCGGCCTGGACCTGGGCCATCTCGGCGTACCGCTCCAGGGTGGCGTCGTTGTCGACGCGCCCGTCGGCGTCGAGGACGCCGCAGTGGCCGTGGTCGGTGTACTCGTCCAGGCACAGGTCGGACATGACGACGAGGTCGTCGCCGACCTCCGCCTTCACGGCGCGGATGGCGACCTGGAGGACGCCGTCCGGGTCGGTGCCGGCGGTCCCGGCGGCGTCCTTCTTCGCGTCCTCCGGCACGCCGAAGAGCATGATCCCTGCGACCCCGGCCTCCACGGCCTCCACGGCGGCCTTCCGGAGCGTGTCCATGGTGTGCTGGAGGACGCCGGGCATGGCCTGGATGGGGACGGGGTTGGCGATCCCCTCCCGGACGAAGGCGGGGAGGATGAGGTCGGCGGGGTGCAGCCTGGTCTCGGCGACCATGCGGCGCATGGCGGGCGTGGTCCGGAGCCGCCGGGGGCGGGCGCCGGGGAAGGAACCGTAGGTCATAGGCCTACGCTACGCCGGTAGCCCCGGGGGGTTTGCCCCACCCCGCGGTGCCCTGGAGCGGGCGGCAGGATTCGTCCGCCTGCGGCCCGGTGGGGGCTGCTCGCGCAGTTCCCCGCGCCCCTTATCGGCCCGGTCTTCGTCTGCGGACCGTGCTGGGTTGCTCGCGCAGTTCCCCGCGCCCCTAACTGCCTAGGGGCGCGGGGAACTGCGCGACCAGCCACAGACGGCCCGCAGAC
>NZ_JBFAAD010000049.1:0-42826 GCF_040639555.1 Streptomyces sp. NPDC023838 | reverse complement strand
CGCCATGCTCCGCGACGGCACCTTCTACGAGTCCCGAACCCCCACCGTCACCCTCGCCGCATGACCACCCCAAACAACCTCAAACCCGGCACCACTTCCTTGACGAAAGACATAGAGGCACCCCCCCCGCGATCGCCCACCCCGTGCACAGGACGGTGGCGCAGGTCATGGACGCGGCCGGACCGCAGGTCTGTGACGACATGAGCGTCGAGGTGGCGCTGTCCGTCATGGCCGCCGCCCGTACGGGTCGACTGGTCGTCTGCGACCAGGACGGTCAGTGCACCGGTCTGGTCACCCAGGCCGAACTCACCACCGTCCGCGACAGCTCCGCCTACACGGACCGCGTCCGCCTGCGCGACATCCTCGGCGACCACCTCGGCGACCACGGGACGTTCACCTCACCCATGGTCGACGAGCAAGGCAGCGCTTTGGGCATCCTCGCCCTCTCCGGCTGAACCGCCTCACCCTGGTCGGGCCGTTCTCCCCTTCTCTCTTTCTCTCTGTGAGGTCACATGCGCTGCGTCATCGCCCGCTTCCCCTTCGAGCTCACCAAGAGCGGCGTGCTGGAATCGATGAAGGGCATCAAGCCCGAAGCGGGCACCGGCGATTCCGTGACCATCGGCCGCCGCCACTACCCCGTCAAGCAGGTCGGCCAGGTCATCACCCGCCAGGACCGCCGTGACTTCAGCGCCGACGAGGTCCTCCGGGCCATGACTCGGCTCGGCTTCACCTGCCGCACCCTGCCCACGGCCGCACCCGAACGCATCCTCAGCTCGCTGCCGCGAGCTTCCGCGATGCTCGGCACGCCCGTATCCGTCTGACCGAGGGATACGACCGCGGCATCTGACCGAGGGAACAGGCGCGAGACGCAACGTGAACGACAGTGGGCCCGACCGGCGTATCGGTCGGGCCCACACTGCGTGCGACGGGTTCCCGCCGCACTGATTGCTCAGCGGTCGGAATAGCTGAAGTCGCCCACGGTCCAGGCGCTGACGTCCTCGATCGCCACGCGGTACATCCCGCCCGTCTCCGGGATCCCCACCGTGCCCTGCAGGATCCGGGCGACGTGGAAGTGCAGATGCGTGGGCGGGCCTTCCTTCTTCTCAGGGGCTTTGAAGATGGGGGAGAACTCTCGCAGGCGGTCCGAGTCCGTCAGCACGTCCGACACCCTCTGCCGCCACACCGCTTCGGGAGCCAGTCGACCGGTGATGACAGCACCACAGGTGACCACGGTCAGGGACATCTGGTTGCTTTGCCCGGACTCCACCAGGGCGGCGATGGCAACGAGCAGTTCGTCAGGCTTCGACATGCCGCAGATTATATTCACCGGTCCGGCTGCTTGAGCGGTGGCGCTACCAGGCAAGACGGGCGCTCACGGTCCTGCCGGCGGAGGCCCCCGGGGAGCCTGGCGGGTGACCGCGGTGGCGCGGGCGAGGCGGTCGACCATGGGCCGGGCGAAGTCAGCCGAAAGGGTGAATTCCCGGCGGCCGCCGGCCCGTGTCGCCGGTAGCTGTGGCGCAGTCGGAGACCGACAGGGCCGACAGAACCGGCAGAAACCACGGACCGGTCGAGCAGTCGAGCGGTTACCTCATCCCCGAACGCACGGAAATCTATGTTGGCCGGAGTAGACATTCGTCGGTGGTGTGGTTATGGTTTCTCTCGTAACCCAGAGAGACAAGCAGGGCCCGGCAGAGACGAACTGCCGGGGAGCAGTACCCGCAGGTGCGGTTGGCAGGACGGTGCGGTGGTGGAGTCGCGAAGCCAGGGTTGTTGCAGGACGGCGACGCGGCTGATGACCGGACCGGGTGGCCCGCGGTGATCAGGGGCCGCCGTGAGCAGTACGGCAGTTGATGCAGTGGCAGTACCAGTTAGTGCAGTACCGGTCAGTGCAGTACGCAGTACCCGCAGTGAAGTCAGTGAGCGGTACCTCGGTGAAGGCGTCGGCTGCGGGCGCGCGCACCGGGAGGTTCGGCAGTGGGGTTCCAAGCCAGAGCAGACGCACGAGCGGCGACGGGGCTGGCTGCCGACAGGGTGGCGCTTGGTGAGGCCACCAGTGGTTCGCAGTATCAGCAGTACAGGTATCAGCAGTACAAGCAGTACGCAGTACAAGCAGTACGCAGTACCCCGTTTGGCAAGTGATTGGTTCAGAGGGAAGAAACGGAGGAGCCGAGCGCCATCAGGATCGCCCGGGCGGAAGCCTTGAGCCCGGGTACCGCAGGACATCGACAGTGAGGTGGTCTCCGGTCAAGCAACCGCGATCCCCGCACCCCCGGCAGCGTGTTGGCCGGGTCCGCGGACACAGAAGGCCGGTGCGGCACTAAGGCCGGCAGATGGTGTAGCAGTTCCTTCGGGGCCCTGGTGCCATACGGCGCCAGGGCCCCTCAGCGCGTTCCCTCCGCATCGCCGCCCGCCGCCCGCCGCCCGCCGCGCCCGCGAACTCGTCGACCAAGGCGCCCTCATCGAAGCCGCCCGCCGCATCATTACCCTCGAAGGCCAACCCCAAGAAGCCCAAGGCATCAACGGCGAACACCGCTCATTCCCCGTGCACAGGCTTCGCCAGCTCCGCGTTGAACTGAGCGCCGACCAGCAGGGACAGGTTGGACAGCCACAGCCACACCAGGAAGACCACGCCGCCTGCCAGCGAACCGTACAGACGGTCATAGGTGCTGACGTAGGAGGTGTACGCGGCGAATCCGAGTGAGACGGCCAGCAGGAGCACCACCGCCAATGCGCCGCCGGGCGCCATCCCCCTGACGGGGCGGGAGGACGCCGGGCCTGAGCGGTACAGGACGAGCACCAGGGCGACGGCGACCGCGGCCACAATCGGCCACCGCAGTGTGTCCCAGGCGGCCTGCGGCCCGGTACCCAGATCCAGCGCCCGGCCCAGTCGCCGGGCCAGGCTGCCACTGAGCAACAACGCGAGGGTCGAGGTGAGAAGCAGGGTGATCAGGACCAGGGCCGTGGCGATGATGCGCGGAGCGGTACGCCAGACCGGCCGGTCCGCGCTGATGCGGTGCATGGCGTACAACGCCCGGCGGAAGACGCTCAGATAGCTGCACCCCGACCACAGGGCTCCCGTCCCTCCTACGAAGATCAGCGTCCATGCCGCCGACGACTGTCCGGCCATCTGCCGCAGGGTGCTGCGGACCAGAGCGCGGGACGCGGCCGGGGCGGCCTGCGCCATGCGGTCGATGACCTCCGGCTTGGCCGTGGGCATGGTCAGACCCAGGATCGAGAGGATCACCAGCAGCAACGGGGACAGGGCCAGGACCGCGTAATAGGTCAGCGCGGCGGCCCAGTCCGTGACGTCGTCGTTCCAGACGGCCACCGGCGTCCGTCGCAGCGCCGCCCACCACCGAGCCCTGCCGTCTGCACCATCCATGACGCGGATGCTCTCACTCTCCGTCCTCGGACCACTTGTCCAGCACTACGGTGCGACACCGCCCGGCCGTGTGTGTCGGGTTACCCCACCACCTGCCTACTGCCCGGGACACTCCAGCCCTCACCCCGCGTATGCCCGGCACGCGTTTCCGGGACACCGGAGCGGAGCAGTCCTTACGTCATCGCCCGGCAGCGGTCCGCCCCGGCCGTGACGGTGCGGAGGCGTCGGCGAGGTCGGCGCCGGTGTCGGCGTCCCGCCGGGAGTGGCCGACGCCGTGCCAGTCCAGGCACATGACGGTCGCGTCGTCCTGCAGGTGGCCGTCGTTGGCGTCGACAATCGCCGCGATGAGCGTACGGGCGGCCTCGCGCGGATGCAGCTCACGGGTGCGCACGATCAGATCCGACAGATCGAAATTCTTGGCGTTGCGCTCCAGCATTCCGTCGGTCAGCATCACCAGCCGGTCGCCCGGCCGCAGGTCCAGCGACTGGACCTGGTACGTGTGAGGGGCATGGAAGCCGAACGGCATATCGACCTTCGGAGTGATCTCCCGCACCTGCCCGTTCCGCATCCGCAGCGGCCAGGGATGCCCGGCGTTGATGAACTCGGTCGTGCCGTCGAGCAGGCTGATGCGCAGGAGCTGGCCGGTGACGTAGCCCTGGCGGCCGTGATCCCGCATGGCCTGGTCGGCCTGGCGGGCCTGTTCGGCGAGGCCCGCACCGGCGCGCCGGGCCCGGCGGAGGGCGCCCACCAGGAGGGTGGCCAGCAGCGCGGCGGCGACGTCGTGGCCCATGGCGTCGGTGACGGAGAGCTGGACGGTGTCCCGGTCGATTACGTAGTCGAAGGTGTCACCCCCGACGTGGTCGGCGGGCTCCAGCGCCCCGGCGACCGCGAACTGGGCGGCCTCGCACGCCAGCGAAGCCGGGAGCAGCCGGTGCTGGATCTCTGCGGCCAGACTCAGCGGGGTGGTGCGGCGGCCCCATTGGTACACGTCGGTGAAGGACCGGTTCGCGATGACGATGTACGCCAGGGCGTGCGCGGTCTCGCCGATCTCTCGCATCGCCTCCGCGTCCGGCGCCACGGGCAGGAACAGTTCGAGAAGCCCGAGCGCGTCCCCGCGGTTGGTCACCGGGGCGACGATCCGCACCAGCGCGCCCTCGCCCTTGTCTTCCACGCTGGGCCGCTGGGTGCGGATCACGTCGTCGTACAGGGTGCCCCGCAGCGCGATGCGCCGGGCGGGCTCATCGGTGTCGACGCTGCCCGCCACCCCCAGCCGTACGACCGAGCCACCGCTGAAGTCGGTGATCAGGAACGACACCGACGCGGCCCCGAGCTGCTCCTGCAGCATGCGCGCGACCACGTCGAGCGACTCCACGGGCGCCGCGGTCTCCGCCGCGGCCAGTGCCCCCGCCAAGGTCATCGCCCTGTCCCGGCTGCCCCCACGCTCGGGAGTACGAGTGGTCGACCCCCTCTCCCCGTCAGGCCCGCCTACGGTCACGGTGACTCCTCGCTGTTCGCTGGTGCTCACGACTTCGGGCCGGGTACTCGCGGGCTCAAGGGGGCGTCACCAGACCCGGTATCAGGCCGAGGTCATTGCACCACAGAGCCCCTGAACGGATCCGCCTGTCGCCGGACCGCTCCTCGAGCGTCCCGCCGGCAGGTGTCCGGAACGCCCGTGCCTCACAGGCACCCCGCCCACCAGACTTCATGCCACGCCGGCACCGGAGGCGACCCAGGGTGCCTGCGCCGTGACGCGCCTCATGGGCGGCCCCGGCGGGACGTACGGCAAGGTCCGGCCATTGGTGAACGCTCTTGGGAGGACGTGGCCCAAGCGACCCTCCCGCACGAGGACTTCGGGCTCGCGAAGGACTTTCAGCGCTACGCCGCCCAGCTGCTCGAACTGAAGGCCAGGCGGGCGGGGTGGGATGCGACTGAACCTTGTGGTGAGAGATTCAGAACCTCGTACATCAGTCCACGGAGGGGAACCCGAGTTCCTGCCCGCCCCCGGTCCCGAAGAACCTCTCCACCACCCCGCCCTCGACCTCCCCGAGCGTCCCCGGCGACCAGCGAGGCTTCCGGTCCTTGTCGATCACCTGGGCCCGGATTCCCTCGACCAGGTCCGGGGAGGTCAGGGCCGCGCAGGAGATGCGGTACTCCTGGGTCAGGGCCTCCTCCAGGGTGGCGAGTTCGCGGGCCTGGCGCATCGCCTTCAGGGTGACCTTGAGGGACGTGGGGGACTTCGTCAGGAGTGTCTCGGCGGTTTCCTTGGCCTCCTGGATACCCGTGGCGAACAGGCGGTCCACGATCTCCTCGACCGTCTCCGCCGCGTAGCAGTCGTCGATCCACTCGCGATATGCGGCGAGTTCGCCGGGCGGGGGAGGCTGATGGGTATGGCGGGGGAGCGCTTCTCGTACGGGCGAGGACGTCAACTCGGCCAGCAGCAGCGGGAGTTGTGCCGACGGGATGTAGTGGTCCGCCAAGCCGCAGAGCAAGGCGTCCGCCGCGCCCACCGGTGTCCCCGTGAGGGCCAGATGGGTGCCCAGTTCGCCGGGCGCGCGGCTGAGCAGATACGTACCGCCCACGTCCGGGACGAAGCCGATGCCCGTCTCGGGCATGGCGACCCGGGAGCGCTCGGTGACGATCCGTACGTTGCCGTGGGCCGAGATTCCGACCCCGCCACCCATCACGATGCCGTCCATCACGGCCACGTACGGCTTGGACCAGCGCGCGATGCGGGCGTTGAGGCGGTACTCGTCCCGCCAGAAGTCCGCCGAGGCCGTGCCGCCCGAGCGGGCGTCGTCGTGGATCGCGCGGATGTCGCCGCCCGCGCAGAGCCCGCGCTCCCCGGCGCCGGTGAGGACGACCGTCTCGATGGCCGGGTCGTGCTCCCACTCCGTCAGTGCCTCATCGATCCGGCGGACCATGGCATGGGTGAGCGCGTTGAGCGCCCTCGGCCGGTTGAGGGTGAGGTGGGCGGTGCGGCCCCGGATCGCGAGCAGGACATGCTCTGCCTCGGCGGCGGCGTCGGTCTCCGGGGTCATCGCGCGGTGTTCGGCAGCGCGCAGGCGGCGGTGGTGGAGCCCATGAGCTGGCGGTTCCTTTCAGATCCTTCCGGATCCGTTCAGGTGATCTCCTCGGGACGATCTCCCCGGATGATCTCCCGAACATATAGTTGGACGTCCTAGTAAGTCCATCGTGTGAGGTCGCGGTCCGCGCCTGCCATCCTTGCCCGCCCGCCGTCGCCCGAGGCGGAACCTTGTGCGTTTGCTGCCCGCACGGACCGATCCACCTCCTTGCTGGCGGCCAGCCAGGGCGACGGTCACCATCGGGCCTCGCCTGGCCGAGTTCGAGTTCCTCCCCGCGTGCCCGGCTAGGGGAACGGCGGCTGCTCAGTAGACATCGCGCACGTATCGCTTCCCCGCCGTCAGCTGCTTCAGATACGCCGCCGCCGACTCCTCGTCGTGTCCGCCGTGCGCTATCGCGATGTCGCGCAGCGCCCGGTCGACGTCCTTGGCCATACGGGACGCGTCGCCGCACACATAGAAGTGCGCCCCGTCCTGGAGCCAGGACCACAGCAGCGGGCCGTGCTCGCGCATACGGTCCTGCACATACACCTTGGCCCGCTGGTCGCGGGAGAACGCCGTGTCCAGGCGCGTGAGGGTGCCCTCCGCACTCAGTTTCGTCAGCTCGTCCTCGTAGTAGAAATCGGTGGCACGGTGCTGCTCACCGAAGAACAGCCAGTTCGGAGCGGTATGGCCCAGCGCGCGCCGCTCGTAGAGGAAGCCGATGAACGGGGCGATCCCGGTGCCGGGACCGACCATCACCATCGGCGTCCCCGGTTCGGCGGGCGGCCGGAAGTGCCGGGTGCGCTGGACGTACACCGGCACCGGCGCGTCCGGCGGCGAGTCCGCGAGCAGCGCCGAGCACACGCCCGCGCGCGGGTGGCCGAGGCGGTTCTCGTACCGGACGACCGAGACCGTCAGGGACACCTCGTGCGGGTCGGCCAGCGGGCTGGACGATATCGAGTACAGCCGTGGCCGCAGGCCGCGCAGGACGCCCGCCCACTCGGGCGCGCTCGCGCGCACCCCGTGCTCGGCCACCACGTCCACCGCCTGACGGCCCCAGGACCACTGCGCCAGCTGCCACTTGTTGTCGGGGCGCAACAAGTGCTTCAGGCGGCGGTCATGGGTCCGCTCGGCGACGAACTTGAGCAGGTCCGGGCCTACCCGCGTGATGTCCAGGTGTTCGTGCAGCGCCGTACCGAACGGGACTTCGCCGACCCCGCCGATCTCGACGGGTTCCGTGGAGTCCAGCCCGGTGACGGCCAGCCACTCGGCCACCAGGTCCGGTGAGTTGACCGGGTGCACGCCGAGCGCGTCCCCGGCCGCGTACGTGAGCGGGGTCTCGCTCGCGCGGGTGTCGAAGGTGAACCGCCGCACCTCCTTGCTCGAACC
Organism: Streptomyces sp. NPDC023838; assembly: GCF_040639555.1. Taxonomy (NCBI): domain Bacteria; kingdom Bacillati; phylum Actinomycetota; class Actinomycetes; order Kitasatosporales; family Streptomycetaceae; genus Streptomyces; species Streptomyces sp. NPDC023838. The sequence goes on along the minus strand of NZ_JBFAAD010000049.1, from coordinate 34,993 downwards.
GGGGAGGCTGAGCAGTGAGTTCCCCGTCAGCCGGACCGTGATGGCGGCGGCCCTGGAGCTGGGGAGCGGGACGGTGGGGAGAGGAGCCACGGGAACGACCGAGGTCCGGACCGTGGTGGAACTCGTAGGGATGGTTGTGGTGTTGGGGACCGAGGCTGTTGCTGTATCCGGTGAACGGACGCCGCGCGCCGCCAGTTCCCGCCCGGCCGCGAATTCGTCGGGGAAATTTCCTGGGAGCCCGGGGGAGGGCGTGGCGGTCGAGCCCGGAACCGTTTCTCCGGGGAGAACCGCCGGAGTGCCCGAAGTGCCCGAAGTGCCCGGAGCGCCAGGGGTGTCAGGACCGCCCGAAGTCGTGGTCCCGGCGGCCGCGGCCGCCAGTTCGCCGAGTCGCGCCAGTACCCCGTCGAGCCATTCCTGCGCCCGGTCCTCGAAGTCCGGTTCGCAGTCGGTGCGGGGGAGCAGCCGTACCGCCCCCAGCTCGGCCAGCCGCCGGTCCAGGCGTCGGCCGTGCCCACAGAACTCGTCGTACGACGAATCTCCGAAGGCCAGGACGGCGAAGCGGCGCCCTTCCAGGCGCGGGGCGTCGTCAGCGGCCAGCGCGTCCCAGAACGCGGCGCCGTTGTCGGGTGCTTCGCCGTCTCCGGTGGTGCTGGTGATCAGCAGTACTTCGGCGTCGGCGGGCAAGGTGTCAGGAGCGGCGTCGTCCATCGGGACGAGCCGGATCCGGTGCCCGGCGGCGGCGAGCCGTTCGGCACCGGCCGCGGCGAGCTGCTCGGCGTTGCCGGTCTGTGAGGCCCACAGCAGCAGTACGTCGCGGCCCCGGGGAGCCTGGGCCTGCGCGGCGGGTACGGGTGCCGGCCGGGGAGCCGTCCTCGAGTACATCCCGGCCAGCACGCCGTTCACCCACAGCGCGTGTTCCTCGCTGAACGGCGCCGTCGGTGGCAGTACGGGGATGCCGGGCGCGCCCGACTCCAGCCCGGCCAGGAACCCGGCGAGGTACTGGCGTTCCCGCTCGGTGAGGACCGGCGGGGGCGTTCCGAGCCCGAACACGGCGGCGGGCGCGGCGCCTTGGCTCGCCGGCAGGGCCGAGCCGGGGGCCGTGCGCTGGGCGGGGACGCCGTGGGGGAGGGGTGCGGGGGCGTCCAGGAGCGCGGTACCCGCGACGAGCGCCCCGGCCGCGCCGCTCACGCCTGCTGCCACTGCCACCGGGTCGCCTGTCCTTGGGACGCCCGTCACCGGGGCGCCTGTCCCTGGGACGCCGGCCACCGGGGCGCCTGCCGCTGGGGCGCCCGCCACCGCGCCACCCGTAAAGAGCGGTCCGGCCGCCCCGGACAGACCCCCCGCCCCGGCCGCGCCCGCCCCCACCCCCGCCGAGCCGTCCGCGACCGTCACCACCCCGCCCGCGACCGCCGCCGTCGTCCCCGGCATGACCGGACGCGCCACCTCCGCCGCGACCTTCGTCAGCGACACCGCACACACCTTGAACTCGGGTTGCAGTGAGATCGGGTCGACCGCGTCGCTGGTCAGCGCGTTGATGCTCAGATCCGCCCCGAACAGGTCGTTCCAGTGGAACGGCGCGAAGCAGCACCCCGGCCGTACCCGGTCGGTCACCACGGCCGGCAGCACCGCCCGCCCGCGCCGGGAGGCGATCTCCACCCCGTCGCCCTCGGCGATGCCGAGGCGTTCGGCGTCCTGCGGATGCACCTCCACGAACGGCGCCGGATTGAGCTTGTTGAGCTTGGCCACCTTCCCCGTCTTGGTGAGCGTGTGCCACTGGTGCTGCAGCCGCCCGGTGTTCAGTACGAACGGGAAGTCGTCGTCGGGCATCTCTGCGGCCGGCAGGTGCGGGCGCGTGTGGAAGACGGCCCGCCCGCTCGCCGTCGGGAACACCGGTCCGCCGCCGTCCTCGGCCACGTACCGGATCGGGTTGCGGTCGGGTCCCTCGGCGGTGGGGGCGGGCCACTGCACGGGCGTGGCGCGCAGCCGCTCGTAGGTCACTCCGCGCAGGTCGTAGCCGGTCTTCGGGTTCCAGGCGCGCTTGATCTCCTCGAAGACGTCCTCGGGGCCGGCGTAGGTGAAGGCATCCTCGTAGCCCATCGCGCACGCCACGCGCGCGATGATCTGCCAGTCGGGCAGGGCCTCGCCGGGCGCGTCGACGGCCTGCCGGGCAAGGGTGAGGTTGCGCTCGCTGTTGACGAGGACGCCCTCGGCCTCGGCCCACAGGGCGCCCGGCAGCACCACGTCCGCGTACGCGGTGGTCTCGGTCTCCGCGAACACGTCCTGGACGACAACGAACTCGGCCGCCCGCAGGCCCTCGACGACGGTGCGGCGGTTGGCGACGGAGGCGACCGGATTGGTGCAGATCACCCAGCACGCCTTGATGTCGCCGTCGGCCATCCGCCGGAACATCTCGACGGTGCCGAGCCCCGCCCCGTCCGTGCGCAGCGTGCCCGCCCGCAGCCCCCACAGCTCCTCGGTGAAGGCCCGCTCCTCGTCGACGAGCACCGAGCGCTGGCCGGGCAGCCCGGGGCCCATGTAGCCCATCTCGCGCCCGCCCATGGCGTTGGGCTGGCCGGTGAGCGAGAACGGGCCGCTGCCGGGCCGGCATATCGCGCCGGTTGCCAGATGCAGGTTGACCAGCGCGTTGGTGTTCCAGGTGCCGTGCGTGGACTGGTTGAGCCCCATGGTCCAGCAGCTCATCCACTCCCCGGCCGCGCCGATCCACCGCGCCGCCGTGCGGATGTCGTCCTCGGGGATCCCGGTGGTCTGCGCGACGGAGGCGGGCGGGTAGTCGGCGAGGAACTCGCCCATGGCCTCCCAGCCCTCGGTGTGCCCGGCGATGAAGGCGGGGTCGGTGTGCCCGTTCTCCTGGAGCAGGTGCAGCAGCCCGTTGAGCAGGGCGAGATCCGTGCCGGGCTTGATCTGGAGGAAGAGGTCGGCTTTGGCGGCCGTCGCGGTGCGGCGCGGGTCGACGACGATCAGCTTCGCCCCCGCCTTGACGCGCTCCATCATCCTCAGAAAGAGGATGGGATGGCAGTCGGCCATGTTGGAGCCGATGACAAGGAAGACGTCGGCCTTCTCGAAGTCCTGGTACGAGCCGGGTGGCCCGTCGGCGCCGAGCGACAGCTTGTAGCCGCTGCCCGCACTGGCCATGCACAGCCGGGAGTTGGACTCGATCTGGTTGGTGCCGATGAACCCCTTGGCCAGCTTGTTGGCCAGATACTGCGCCTCCAGGCTCATCTGTCCTGACACATAGAGTGCCACGGCGTCCGGCCCGTGCTCGTCGACGATCGCCCGCAGCCTGCCCGCCGTCTCGGCGATCATCGCGTCGACCCCGGCGGGCACCGGCTCGGCCCCCCGCTCACCCCGTACCAGCGCGGTGGCCAGCCGCCCGGGAGCGGCCAGCATGTCGGCCGTCGTCGCTCCCTTGGTACACAGTCGGCCGGAATTGGCGGGGTGCGCCTTGTCGCCGGAGGCCTTGAGCACCGTGCGCCGGCCGTCCGGCCCCACGGTGATGTCGAGGACCATCCCGCAGCCCACACCGCAGTACGAGCAGACCGTGCGCACCTGTTCGGTGGCGGCCCGCGTGCCCTGTGCGGTCAACGGGTGTCCCCTCTCGTCTCGGCCGGGATCCCTTGGGCTCCGACCGTACGAAATGCCCGTTACTTCGATGTCACGTGCGGCGATCACGAGTGGTTACGTCGGCCACACTAACCACGCCCCCATGCTGTGAGCACCTGTGTGCGACTGCGGCACGCCTCCGATGTCGGACATCACGAGGCGTGTGAGCCCGGTGTGAGGGGGCGCGGTGGAACGCCTCGACTCCGTAGGGTGGCGCTCGCACTGGTTCGCCCTGACGGCCCGGCCCGACCTGGTCGGACCGGTCATCTACCTCCTCCTGGCCAAGCCCGCGCCGGGCGTCGGCGACGGCTTCGAGCCACTGACCCTGCTGGAGCGGCTGCTGCCCGTGTACCCGAGGTGCTTGCCGATCTGCGGGCGGCCGGCGCGCGGTGGGCGCAGCTCGACGAGCCCGCCCTCGTCCAGGACCGCACGCCCGCCGAATGGGGCGCCGCCGCCCGCGCCTACCGGGCCCTCGGGTCCCTCACCGACCGCCCCAAGCTGCTGGTCGCCTCCTACTTCGACCGCCTCGGTGTCTCCCGGCCGCTGCCGATGACGGTGCGCTGGACCGCGTACGCCCAGTCGCTCACCGACCGCCCCGTCAAGTGCTGCTGCGGCCCGCGGACCGCGCCGCCTATCTCGACTGGGCGCCACGGAAACGTTCCGCCTGACCACCGGGGGCGTACGTCCCGACACCCAGATCCACACCCACATGTGCTACGCCGAGTTCGGCGACATCCTCCAGGCCATCGACGACCTCGACGCCGACGTCATCAGCCTGGAAGGAGAACGTCGAGGACGCCCGGACGATCAGGACGCAGGTGCGACAAGGGGGTTGACACAGGCGGGGTGTTCGGGCACGCGCGCGTGAGCGCCCGACCCCCCGCCCCCCCCCCCCCCCCCCACTCCGCCCCGTGGGCCCCCTGGGGGTTTCCCCCGGGGGGGTGTTCGGGCCCCCCCCCCCCCCCCAAACACCCCGGGGCCCGACGAAGCCCGCAGGGGCTCGCTACACGTCGGACAGCGCCGGCATCTCGCCCTGCGTCGTCTGCACGTCGATCACCGAGAACGCCGCGCCCTGCGGATCGCTGAGCGCCGCGAACCGGCCGAAGGGCGTGTCCATCGGCCCGAACCGCAGCACCCCGCCCCGCTTGGTCGCCTTCGCCACCGCGTCGTCGCAGTTGTCGACCGTGAAGTACACGTTCACATACGACGGGACCTCCGGCGGGAACTCGTCCGTCATCCTCATGCGCCCCAGGGCCATCTCGTCGCCCAGGCTGAAGACCCGGAAGTCGACCGTGTCGTCCTGCATCTGCTTGGCGCGGTACGGGAACACCGCGGGCAGGAACGCATCGAGCTTCGCCGGGTCGCGTGTGAAGACCTCCGCCCAGCAGAACGCGCCGGGCACGCCCTTGGCCTCGAAGCCCTCGTGGGTGCCTGCCTGCCACACGCCGAAGACGGCGCCGCTGGGCTCGCGGGCGATCGCCATCGAGCCGAAGTCGCCGACCTGCATCGGCTCCATCAGCACCTCGCCGCCGTTGTCCTTGATCTTCTTCGCGGTGGCGGCGACATCGGGCGACGCGAAGTAGAGACACCACGCCGACTGGCCCTCCTGGCCCGGCATCGGCGGCACGACGGCCGCCACCGCCTTGCCGTTCGCGTACGCCTGTGTGTAGTTGCCGTACTGCGACGACGCCTCGCCGAACGTCCAGCCCAGCACGTCACCGTAGAAGCTCTTCGCTCCTTCGATGTCGGTGAACATCGCATCGGCCCAGCACGGAGTGCCCTCTGGTTCTACGGCCATGACTGTGCTCTCTCCTGTGTGACAGACGGTCCGGTTTGCCACGCTAGCCAGCCACCCGCGACCCCGCGCGCCGAGCGCTTCCACGCGCCGGGGCTCGGACGCCCGCGAGCACCGGAGGGGGTGACGCGCCGGGACGGCGGGCAGGTAATCGGGTACGGATCCTGGCGGGGCGGGACGACTCGGGCGTAGCGTGACCCGGCGCTGGCGCGCACAGCGACCTACAGGGGGCGTGTGACCTCATGGACAAGCCGGTCTGGCAGTTCTCGGACGACCGCGGGCAGGTGGCGACGGCGGGGCGGGTGCCCACCCGGGTGACCGCCTACATCCAGGCAGGAGCCACGCTCTGGGACCACGGAGTCGGCCCCGGAGCCGTCTTCGGCTCCTTCCACGACGGGACCGCACCCGACCGCGCCAAGGCCGGCGGGCTCCCCCTGGACCGCCTGCGCTACCTGGGCGCGGGCACCGCCCTGGACCTCGACGCGCTGCTCCAGGGCACGCCCGACCTCGTGGTGGCCGTCAGCTACGGCGGCGGCCAGGTCTACGGCCTCGCCCCCGAGACGGCCAAACACCTGGAGGAACACGTTCCGGTGGTCGTCATCGACATCGGACACTCGCGCTCCCTGGCCGAGATCAGGAACCGCTTCACGGGCCTCGCCCGCGCCCTCGGCGGTGACCGCCACCACGAGGACGCCACCCGCCTCCTCGACGCGGCACAGCGCCGCCTGCGCACCGTGACGGCCGCCACGCGCGCGTACGCGAAGACCGGCACGCCCGCCGGACCCCGCGTGCTCGCCCTCTCGCCCGCCGGCACCGACCAGGTCCATGTGGCGCGCCCGGACGCCTGGCCGGAGCTGCGCGCCCTGGCCGAGCACGGCGTCCACCTGGTGGAACCGCCCGCCGGAACCGGGGCGAACTGGACCACGCTCACCTGGGAAGCGGCCGCCGCCCTTCCCGCGGAGATCGTCCTGTCCGACATACGGGTGAACGCCACTCCCGTCGAGCAACTGCGCGCCGACGCGCACTGGCGGCCCATCGAGGACCGCGCGCGCGTACTGCCGTGGAACCCGGAGGCGCCGTGCAGCGCCCGGGCCCACGCCCGGTTCTTCGCCCTGATCGCCGACGCGGTGGACTCCCGTACCGCACGCTAGTACGCCTCGGTCCGGACAACTTCACAGCTCAGAGCCGTGTCGGAGTTGGGCTGAACGGGTGAGCGGCGTCATCATGGCCGGATGCAGATACAGCACATGGGCGAGGTGGTCCGGTGAGCAGGTACGACGTCACCGATGAACAGTGGGAGGGGCTCGCCCAGGTCGTTCCGCTGCGCAGTCGCAACGAGTGGCCCTCGCGCGTCGACCACCGCACCATCCCCAACGAGTACGCGGCCGTCGAACAGCGCCGCTTCGTGGTCCTGCGCGTCCAGGTCTTCGCGGACGCGCGCGAGGTCGCCGAGTACATGATGTCGCAGACCCCGGTCCTGCTCGATCTGACGGGCGCGGACACCGAAGTCGCCAAGCGCATCCTCGACTTCAGCAGCGGAGTGGTCTTCGGCCTGGGCAGCGGAATGCACCGCGTCGACCGCAACGTCTTCCTCCTCGCCCCCGTCGGCACGGAGGTGGAGGGCATCGCCGAGGCCGTCGTCCCGCATGCCTAGAGCCGTCCCCGTGCGCAGAACCGTCCCTCATTCGTAGGAAGGTGATCGAGGCGTAACGGTTCGTCGGTTTTTGCCCTCGTACGGTCCGTTCCATGAACGGAACCTGTGACCGGCCCACCGTCACCGAACTGCGGCTCTCCGCCTTCAAATCGCACCGCGGCGCGGTCTTCCCGCTCGGCCCGCTCACCCTCCTGGCGGGACCGAGCGGCAGCGGCAAGTCCAGCGTCCTCCAGGCCTACGAGGCACTGGCGCGGCTGGGCTCCGGCGCCACCCTCGCCTCGGCGTTCCCCGACCCCGCCGGGTGCGTACCGGAACGCGCCGAAGCCGACGCCCAGGGCAGGCGCGGCTTCCGCATCGGCTGCACCGTCGACGGGCCCGCCGGGCCCGTCCGGCTCGACCTGGCCATCCAGGCCGAGCCGGAACTCCGCGTCGTCGGCGAACGTTTGACCAGTGACGGCGACACCCTCCTGTCCACCGCCCTGCGCGACCCCGGCCGCTCCACCGTGCAGGCCGCCTGGCACACCGCCGGCGCCGTCCCGGTCACCCGCGCCCCGCTCCCCGACGACCGGCTCGGCACCGCCCTGCTGCCGCTGCGCGTCGCCGGGACGACCGAGGGACAGCTGCGAGTCCTCGCCGCCGCCGAGCAAGTGGTGGTCGCCCTGCGGTCCGTCTTCGCTTGCGACCCCCAGCCGCAGCGCATGCGCGAACCCGTCCTGCCCGGCCAGGGACGACTGCGGCGCGGCTGCGACAACCTCGCCGAGATCCTCTCCCGCACCGCCGAGGAGTGCACCATCCGGCACGCCCGGCTGGTCACCGCCGCCCGCGCGGGCTGCGCCGGCCCGGTCACCGCACTCGCCGCCCAAGAACTGGCCGACGGCACGTTACGGGCCGTGGTGGGCCGGGGTGACCGCAAACCCACACCCGTGGCCCGCCTCGGAGAAGGCGAACTGCGCTACCTCGCGCTCGCCCTCGTCCTGCTCACCGGCCCCGGAGTGCTCGCCGTCGACACCGTCGCCGAGATCCCGTCCGCCCTGCAGACCCTCACCGTCCTCGCCGACGGCTTCGACCGGGGCCTCGACCGGCGCCAGGCCCGCGCACTGGCCGCACTCGCCGCCGAGATGTGCCGACGCGGCCACATCCGTCTCGCCGGCACCGTCACGGACGCCGGATGCGTCCGAGGAGTCCAGGGCGCGGCAGTGGTAGACCTGGAGCCGTGACCGAACTCGACGTAGCGGGACTCCAGCGCCGACTGGCCGACTTCGCGGCCGCGCGCCACTGGCAGCCCTTCCACACCCCCAAGAACCTCGTCTCCGCCCTCAGCGTCGAGGCCTCCGAACTCCTCGAGATCTTCCAGTGGCTGACCCCCGAGCAGTCCGGGCGCGTCATGCACGACCCCGACCGCGCCCACCGCGTGACCGACGAAGTCGCCGACGTCCTCGCCTATCTCCTCCAGCTCTGCCACGTCCTCGGCATCGACCCGCTCGCCGCGCTCTCCGCCAAGATCGACCGCAACGAACTCCGCTTCCCCGTCCCCACCGCCCCGCCCGCCCCGCAATCCCCTGGCGGACCCGGCCCGGCCCAGACCCGCCCCACCCCTGCACAAACCGGCCCCGCCCCTGTACAGAACCTCGAACAAAGCCCAAACGGTCACTCTTCGGAGTGAGGGAGTTATTCAAAACCCCCTGCTCGTCCACAGATTTCCTAATTCCTCTGGCTTTCCTGGCCTCAGAAGCTCACTCTAGGTAGTGACGGCGAAACGGATCGTCGTATGAACGGGGGCGGCGCATGGACGCGGTACGGCTCATCGGAGTGAGCAGGTTAGCGCTGGCGGAAAGCACCGCGGCGCTGGAGATCGTCGCCGAGGCCTGGCAGGCACAAGCCCTCGCCCAGGCCATCGGAAGCCACCTGGCGGCCACCGGCCCGCCCGAGCTCAGAGGCGAAGCACGCGGCCTCAGCGAAACCGGCGGCCGCGGCTGCGGCGCCCTCGACCACCCCGGCCTGCGCATCGGGGGCATCCGCGCCACCCAGCTCTCCGAAGTCAGCGACGCCAGAAAAACACTGACCGGGCTCGGCGGCCTACTCGGCGACGTCGGCATGGCCCTCGTCGGCGTCGCCTGCGCCACCGACGAAGAAGGCCTCTACTGGCAGTGCATCGAAGCCATCGACGCCGCCGACGAGTCGAGCGACCGGGTCCGCGGCATGCTCCGCCGCCTCACCGTACGGGACCAGGAAAGACGCCCCGGCGCCCTGCGCGACTCGACGGCGAGGCCGTCATGACCGGACGGCACTCACCACACCAGCCCTCACACACCCGTGGAGCGGCCCTCCACCTTCCCACCGGCGTCCTGACCCGGCGGCACACGCTCGGCCGACGACTGCAGATCGGCGTCGAGCTGCGACAGATCCGCGGTCAGCGCCGCCATCAGCTCCTCCATCTGCTGCAGCAGCCCCTTCGGCGCACCTTGCTGCCCCGGTACGGACTGCCCGGCCGGCTCCTGCGGCACAGCCTGTTCCGGCACGGTTTCCTGGGACATGGCGGCCTCCTCGGCCCGAGCCCTCCCGCGCAGCAGCGGGGGTGGCGGTTCGACAGACGCGTCGGCAGCGGCCGCCGGCGCGCGGGCCGGGCGGTCCGGCTCCGCCCGAGCCAACGACCACTCAGCGCCACAGTCACTGGTCAGGGCCGTCGCGGCCCGTCAGGTGGACGAGATTCACCCCGCTGGGCAGTCATCGAGCATGCGGCAAGGGCGGGGTTGACGACAGTTCGAAGGTGCAGGATGGATGCATGGATCTTCGAATCTTCACGGAGCCCCAGCAGGGCGCCGACTACGACACCCTTCTCGCCGTCGCGAAGGCCACCGAAGCCCTTGGGTTCGATGCCTTTTTCCGGTCCGACCACTATGTGCGCATGGGCTCCGCCGACGGCCTCCCGGGCCCCACCGACGCCTGGATCACCCTCGCCGGACTCGCCCGTGAAACCAGCCGCATCCGCCTCGGCACACTGATGACCGCCGGAACCTTCCGGCTCCCCGGCGTCCTCGCCATCCAGGTCGCCCAGGTCGACCAGATGTCCGGCGGCCGCATCGAACTCGGCCTCGGCGCAGGCTGGTTCGAAGCCGAACACAAGGCGTACGGCATCCCCTTCCCGAAGGAGAAGTCCGCGCGGCTCGAAGAACAACTGGCCATCATCACCGGCCTCTGGGCCACCGAGACCGGAAAGACCTTCAACCACGACGGCACCTACTACCAGCTCACCGACTCGCCCGCGCTCCCCAAGCCCGCCCAGGCCAAGGTGCCGGTCCTGATCGGCGGCCACGGCGCGGTCCGCACCCCACGGCTGGCCGCACAGTACGCCGACGAGTTCAACATCCCGTTCGCCTCCCTGGCCGACAGCGAGCGGCAGTTCGGCCGAGTGCGCGCCGCCGCCCAGAACGCCGGACGCAACCCCGACGACCTGGTGTACTCCAACGCCCTGGTCGTCTGCGTAGGAAAGAACGACGCCGAAGTGGCGCGCCGGGCGGCCGCCATCGGAAGGGAGGTCGAAGAGCTCAAGGCGAACGGGCTGGCGGGATCGCCTGCCGAAGTGGTGGAGAAGATCGGCGCGTACGAGGCGATCGGCTCGTCCCGGATCTACCTCCAGGTCCTCGACCTGGACGACCTCGACCACCTCGAACTGATCTCCTCCCAGGTCCAGTCCCAGCTGAACGGGGCCTGACCGTGCGGCCCGCCCGAGCACTCGCCGACGCACTGGCCGAACAAACCGTGGTCCTCGACGGCGGCCTCTCCAACCAACTGGAGGCCCAGGGCTGTGACTTGAGCGACCCGCTCTGGTCGGCCCGGCTGCTCGCCGACGACCCGAGCCAGATCGAGGCCGCACACGAGGCGTATGTACGGGCGGGCGCACACGTGCTGATCACGTCCAGCTACCAGGCGACGTACGAGGGCTTCGCCCGCCGAGGAGTGCCCCGCCGCGAGGCGACGGCCCTGCTCGCGCGGAGCGTGGAGCTGGCCAGGAAGGCGGGGGAGACGGGGGAGGCGGGGGCGGGGAGGGGGGTGGGGGGAGGGGAGGGGGAGCCCCCCAAGAACGCCGAAGTCTGGGTTGCCGCCTCGATCGGCCCCTACGGCGCCTTCCTGGCCGACGGCAGCGAGTACCGGGGTCGGTACGGGCTGACGGTGAAGGAGCTGGAGCGCTTCCACCGCCCGCGGGTCGAGACGCTGGCGGCGGCCGGGCCGGACGTGCTCGCCCTGGAAACTGTGCCCGACGCCGACGAGGCCGAAGCGCTGCTGCGGGCGGTCGAGGGGTGCGGAGTGCCGGTGTGGCTGTCGTACAGCGTGGAGGCCTACGACGTCGGGTCGGACGGCATGGAGTCGCAGGGCACGAAGCCGCACGGCGTGGCGTCGGACGGCGTGGAGGGGCTGCGGACCAGGGCGGGGCAGCCGCTGGAGGAGGCGTTCGCGCTGGTGGCGGGCCTGGATCAGGTGATCGCCGTGGGCGTGAACTGCTGCACGCCGGCCGACGCGGACCACGCCGTGGAGCTCGCGGCGTCGGTCACCGGCAAGCCGGTGGTGGTCTACCCCAACAGTGGGGAGCGCTGGGACGCGAGGGCGCGGTCGTGGCGGGGCGGCGCCACGTTCGACCCGTCGCGCGTCCAGGCCTGGCAGGCGGCGGGCGCTCGCCTGGTCGGCGGCTGCTGTCGAGTGGGTCCGGCGGAGATCGCACGGCTGGCGGGATTCGTCAGCGGAGGAGGCATGAGGGGCGAGGCGCGGTGAGGGGCAGGGCGGGGTAGGACCGGGAGCGGCGTGCCGCGCCGGGGTGTCGCAGGGAAAATGCCTGGTAGGAGCCATCCCAACGGGGCGATACTCGACGCGTGTTCCTGACAATCACCACCACCGGTACCCCTGAACGCCCCGCCACCGACCTCGGGTTTCTGCTGCACAAGCACCCCGGGAAGGCGCAGGCGTTCTCCACGTCGCACGGCACCGCGCACGTCCTCTACCCCGAGGCGAGCGCCGAGCGCTGCACGGCCGCGCTGCTCCTGGAGGTGGATCCGGTCGCGCTGGTGCGGCGGGGCAAGGGCAAGGGCCGTGGCGGAGCCCCAGATTCCGCGCTGGCGCAGTACGTCAACGACCGCCCGTACGCGGCTTCGTCGCTGATGTCCGTCGCGCTGAGCACCGTGTTCAAGAGCGCCCTGCGCGGTGTGTGCAACGCGCTGCCCGAGCGCGCCGAGGCGCCGCTGCCGCTGCGGATCGAGGTGCCCGCGCTGCCCGCGCGCGGTGGCGCAGACCTGGTGCACAAGCTGTTCGGGCCGCTGGGCTGGGCCTCGGTGTCGGCGGAGCCTGTCGCGCTGGACGAGGAGTTCCCGGAGTGGGGCGCGTCGCGTTACGTGCGGCTCGTACTGGAAGGGGAGTTGCGGCTCGCGGACGCGCTGCGGCAGTTGTACGTGCTGCTGCCGGTGCTCGACGACGCCAAGCACTACTGGGTCGCGCCCGACGAGGTCGACAAATTGCTGCGCGCCGGTGACGGCTGGCTGGCCGACCACCCCGAGCAGAAGTTGATCACCAGTCGCTATCTGTCCCGGCGCTGGGGGCTGACCCGGGAGGCGATGGAACGCCTCGAACTGGTGCGGCTGGCCGAGGCCGATGACATCGCGGTCGAGGCCATCGACAACGCGGTGGACGAGACGACCGACACGGAGGAGCGGCCCGTTCCGCTCGCCGTGCAGCGGCGCGAAGCCATCCTGGCGGCGCTGACCGCCGCCGGGGCGAGCCGGGTGCTCGATCTGGGCTGCGGCCAGGGTCAGTTGGTGCAGGAGCTGCTCAAGGATGTCCGGTTCACCGAGATCGTGGGGGTGGACGTCTCGATGCGCGCGCTGACGATCGCGGCGCGGCGGCTGCGCCTGGAGCGGATGGGCGAGCGGCAGGCCGGGCGGATCACCCTGATGCAGGGTTCGCTCGCGTACACGGACAAGCGGCTCAAGGGGTACGACGCGGCCGTGCTCAGCGAAGTGATCGAGCACCTCGACCTGCCGAGGCTGCCCGCGCTCGAATACGCGGTGTTCGGCGCGGCGCGCCCGCGAACGGTGATCGTGACGACGCCGAACGTCGAGTACAACGTGCGCTGGGAGTCGCTCCCGGCCGGGCATGTGCGCCACGGCGACCACCGGTTCGAGTGGACGCGTGCGGAGTTTCGCGACTGGGCCGCTTCGGTGGCCGAACGGCATGGGTACGGCGTCGAGTTCGTCCCCGTGGGGCCGGACGACGCCGAGGTGGGTCCCCCGACTCAGATGGCTGTATTCGAGATGATCACGACCGTGAAGGAGGCGAACGCCGCATGAACGCCGAGAACGACACCGACACCGGGGCCGGTACCAGCATCAACACCGGTACCAGCAACAGCACCAGTGCAAGTGCCGGCACCCGTACGAGTGCCAGCACCAGCGTCAATACCAGCACCAGCACTGGTGCCGGTATCGAGACAAACCCGGAAGCCGGGGCCCCGGCCCCGTCCGGCACGCGCGCGCTCGCCGTCCCCGACCTGTCCCTCGTCGTCCTTGTCGGTGCCACCGGATCCGGCAAGTCCACTTTTGCCCGTCGGCACTTCAAGCCCACCGAGGTCATCTCGTCGGACTTCTGCCGCGGCCTGGTGGCCGACGACGAGAACGACCAGAGCGCCAGCGGCGACGCCTTCGACGTGCTCCACTACATCGCGGGCAAGCGGCTCGCGGCCGGGCGGCTGACGGTCGTCGACGCCACCAATGTGCAGGTGGAGAGCCGCAGACAGCTGGTCCAGCTGGCCCGGGAGCACGATGTGCTGCCCGTGGCGATCGTGCTCGACCTGCCTGAGGAGGTCTGTGCCACCCGCAACGCGGCCCGGCCCGACCGTGCCGGCATGCCTCGCCAGGTCATCGCCCGGCACCGTCGTGAGCTGCGGCGTTCGCTGCGCGGCCTGGAGCGCGAGGGGTTCCGCAAGGTCCATGTGTTGCGCTCCGAGGCGGAGGTGGACAGCGTCGGGATCGCGATCGAGCGACGTTACAACGACCTCACCCACCTCACCGGCCCCTTCGACATCATCGGTGACATCCATGGCTGCCGCTCCGAACTGGAGACGCTGCTGACGAAGCTCGGTTACGTGGACGGGGCACACCCCGAGGGCCGTACGGCGGTCTTCGTCGGTGACCTCGTCGACCGCGGGCCGGACAGTCCGGGCGTGTTGCGGCGCGTGATGAAAATGGTGGCCGATGGTAACGCTCTGTGTGTTCCCGGGAACCATGAGAACAAGCTCGGACGTTATCTGGGTGGCAAGAAGGTCCAGCGCACCCATGGACTGGCGGAAACCATCGAGCAGTTGGACAGGGAGGACGATGGATTCAAGGAACGGGTGAAGGAGTTCATCGACGGGCTCGTCAGCCACTATGTGCTCGACGGCGGCAAGCTGGTCGTCTGTCACGCGGGTCTGCCCGAGAAGTACCACGGGCGTACGTCGGGGCGTGTCCGCTCACACGCGCTGTACGGAGAGACGACCGGCGAGACCGACGAGTTCGGCCTGCCCGTGCGCTACCCGTGGGCCGAGGACTACCGGGGTCGCGCGGCGGTCGTCTACGGCCACACGCCGGTGCCGAACACATCGTGGATCAACAACACCATCTGTCTGGACACGGGTGCGGTGTTCGGCGGAAAGATGACCGCGCTGCGCTGGCCGGAGCGCGAGCTCGTCGACGTGCCTGCCGAGAAGGTCTGGTACGAGCCGGTCCGTCCGCTGGCCACCGAGGCGCCCGGTGGCCATGACGGACGCCCGCTCGACCTCGCCGATGTGCACGGCCGCCGGGTCGTGGAGACCCGGGAGCTGGGCAATGTGGCGGTGCGCGAGGAGAACGCGGCGGCCGCGCTCGAGGTGATGAGCCGTTTCGCCGTCGACCCACGGCTGCTCGCGTATCTGCCGCCGACGATGGCGCCCACGGCGACCTCGCGTGCGGCGGCTCGTGGCAGCGGCGGTGACGAGCACTTCCTGGAGCATCCTGCGGAGGCGTTCGCGCAGTACGCGGCGGACGGTGTCGCGCGGGTCGTGTGCGAGGAGAAGCACATGGGCTCGCGGGCGGTGGCCCTGGTGTGCCGTGACGCCGAGGTGGCGCGCGAGCGGTTCGGGGTGGAGGGGCCGACCGGCGCCCTGCACACCCGCACCGGTCGCCCGTTCTTCGACGACGCGGCCGTCACCGAGGAGATCCTCGGCCGACTGCGGGCCGCCGTGTCCGCGGCTGGGCTGTGGGACGAGCTCGGTACGGACTGGCTGCTGTTCGACGCCGAGCTGATGCCGTGGTCGCTGAAGGCCTCGGGGCTGCTGCGTTCGCAGTACGCGGCGGTGGGTGCCGCGTCGGGGGCGGTCTTCCCGGGCGCGCTGGGGGCTCTGGAGGCGGCTGCGGCGCGCGGTGTCGACGTCGACGGGCTGCTGGCGCGTCAGCGCGGGCGGGCGCGGGACGCGGAGGCGTTCACCGACGCGTACCGGCGGTACTGCTGGACCACGGATGGCCTGGAGGGCGTGCGGTTCGCGCCCTTCCAGATCCTGGCCGTGCAGGGCCGCAGCCTGGCCGCGGTGCCCCACGACGAGCAGTTGGCGTGGCTGGACCGCCTGGTCGAGCACGACCCGACGGGTCTGCTCCAGGTCACACGGCGCCTGGTCGTCGACACCGGCGACGAGGTGTCCGTGCGGGCCGGTGTCGACTGGTGGCTCGAGCTGACCGGTGCGGGCGGCGAGGGCATGGTGGTCAAGCCGCTCCAGGCGCTGGCCCGGGACGGCAAGGGGCGCCTCGTGCAGCCCGGAATCAAGGTGCGCGGACGCGAGTATCTGCGGATCATCTACGGTCCCGAGTATGTGCGCCCGGACAACCTGGAGCGGCTGCGGCACCGCTCTCTGGGGCACAAGCGTTCGCTGGCGCTGCGGGAGTACGCGCTGGGTCTGGAGGCGCTGGACCGGCTGGCGGCGGGGGAGCCGCTGTGGCGTGTTCACGAGGCGGTCTTCGCCGTGCTGGCCCTGGAGTCGGAGCCGGTGGACCCCAGGCTGTGACGCCGTGGGGCGGAGCCGTGCGCTCCGCCCCACGGGCCGGGACGGAAGCCGCCGGTTCGCCGGGTGAGCGGGCGGCGCGCGGGACAGGATGGGGGCATGGGATTCCATGTCGATTCCGAGACCGGGCGGCTGCGCCGCGTCATCCTGCACCGGCCCGATCTGGAGCTGAAGCGGCTCACTCCGAGCAACAAGGACGCTCTCCTCTTCGACGACGTGCTCTGGGTGCGCCGGGCCCGCCAGGAGCACGACGGCTTCGCGGACGTGCTGCGCGACCGCGGGGTGGAGGTGCACCTCTTCGGCGATCTGCTGCGCGAGTCGCTGGCGATCCCGCAGGCGAGACGGCTCGTACTGGACCGGGTCTTCGACGAGAAGGAGTACGGGCCGCTGGCCACCGGGCATCTGCGCGAGGCCTTCGAGGAGCTGTCCGCCGCCGAGCTCGCGGAGGCGCTGGTGGGCGGGATGACCAAGCGGGAGTTCCTGGAGCGCCACGCCGAGCCGGTGTCCGTCCGGTTCCACGCGATGGACCTGGACGACTTCCTGCTGGGCCCGCTGCCCAACCACCTCTTCACCCGTGACACCTCCGCCTGGATCTATGACGGGGTGTCCATCAACGCGATGCGCTGGCCCGCGCGGCAGCGCGAGACCGTCCACTTCGAGGCGATCTACCGCCACCATCCGCTCTTCTCCGGCCCCGAGGCCGGGCGGTTCCACATCTGGTCGAAGGGGCAGGCCGACTATCCCTCGACCATCGAGGGCGGCGATGTGCTGGTGATCGGCAATGGCGCGGTGCTCATCGGGATGAGCGAGCGGACGACGCCGCAGGCCGTGGAGATGCTGGCGCGCGGGCTCTTCGCGGCCGGTTCCGCACGGACGATCGTGGCGCTGGACATGCCCAAGCGCAGGGCGTTCATGCACCTCGATACGGTGATGACGATGGTCGACGGAGAAACCTTCACTCAGTACGCCGGGCTCGGCATGCTCCGCTCGTACACGATCGAGCCGGGCGCCGGTGAGCAGGAGCTGAAGGTGACGGACCACCCCCCGGAGCACATGCACCGCGCCATGGCGGCCGCGCTCGGCCTGGACGGGATCCGGGTGCTGACGGCCACCCAGGACGTGCACTCGGCGGAGCGCGAACAGTGGGACGACGGCTGCAACGTCCTGGCGGTCGAGCCGGGCGTGGTGGTGGCGTACGAGCGCAATGTCACCACCAACACGCATTTGCGTAAGCAGGGAATCGAGGTGATCGAGATTCCCGGCAGCGAGCTGGGGCGGGGGCGGGGCGGGCCGCGCTGTATGAGCTGTCCAGTGGAACGCGATGCCGTATAGTGATGCGTTCAATCGCATATACTTACAGTGTTCCCGCCTTCCGTCACCCAGGAGCAGTCACCATGGCGACAGACCTCGCAGGCCGCCACTTCCTCAAGGAGCTGGACTTCACCGCTGAGGAGTTCCGCGCCCTGGTGGCCCTCGCCGCCGAGCTCAAGGCGGCGAAGAAGGCGGGCACCGAGGTCCAGCGGCTGCGCGGGCGGAACATCGCGTTGATCTTCGAGAAGCCGTCGACGCGTACGCGGTGCTCCTTCGAGGTGGCGGCCGCCGACCAGGGTGCCTCCACGACGTACATCGACCCGTCGGGCTCGCACATCGGCAAGAAGGAGTCGGCGCGGGACACCGCGCGGGTGCTCGGCCGGATGTTCGACGCGATCCAGTTCCGCGGGGATGCCCAGGAGACGGTCGAGACGCTCGCCGCGCACGCGGGCGTGCCGGTCTACAACGGGCTCACCGACGCCTGGCACCCCACCCAGATGCTCGCGGACGTCCTCACCATGACCGAGCACACCGACAAGCCCCTGGAGCGGACGGCTTTCGCCTATCTGGGTGACGCCCGGTACAACATGGGCAACTCCTACCTGGTCACGGGCGCGCTGCTCGGCATGGACGTACGGATCGTGGCCCCGAAGGCGTACTGGCCGGCCGACGCCGTCGTCGCCCTCGCGCACCGGGCCGCCGAGCGCAGCGGGGCCCGGATCACCCTCACCGAGGACATCGCCGAGGGTGTGGCGGGCGCGGACTTCGTCGCCACCGACGTCTGGGTGTCGATGGGCGAGCCCAAGGAGATCTGGGCTGAGCGGATCAAGGCGCTCGCGCCCTACGCCGTGACCATGGACGTCCTGCGCGCCACCGGCAACGCGGACGTCAAGTTCCTGCACTGCCTGCCCGCCTTCCACGACCTCGGCACGGCGGTCGCCCGCGAGATCCACGAGCAGTACGGCCTGTCCGAGCTCGAAGTGACCGACGAGGTCTTCGAATCCGCGCACTCGGTGGTCTTCGACGAGGCGGAGAACCGCCTGCACACCATCAAGGCGGTCATGGTCGCGACGCTTACGGGAACTCCGGCAGGGGCGGACGCGCCGGCAGCGTGAACCACACCGCCTTGCCCTGCGCGGTGGGGCGGTGGCCGCAGGCCGAGCTCAGGGTGCGGATCAGCAGCAGACCCCGGCCGTGTTCCTGCCACGGGTCGGGCTCTGCGTGGGGTCCCGGGGTGCCGAGATTGCCCGGCGGCAGCGGGGAACGGTCATGGACCTCGACCTGACAGCCCGAGTCCAGTAGCTCCACGACCAGCTCGATGGGCTGGTCGGCGGCGGTGTGCTCGACGGCGTTGGCCACCAGTTCGGCGGTGAGCAGCTCGGCGGTGTCGCTGTCGGCGGGGGCGTCGATGTCCGCGAGTGCGGTACGGATCAGGGCGCGGGCGATGGGGACGGCGGCGTTGGTGTGGGGGAGCGGGATACGCCACGAGGTCGGGGCACCGGCCGGGTCGCGGGCGGCGCCGGGAGGGTCGGGCACGGCGGGGGTTTCCGTTCGGTCGCGTGGAGTCGCCCGGGGCGCGGGGGGACGCGCGGGGCGCTACTACTCCCTTCAACCTTACGAAGTAGGGCAAGGGGTCGGATAGAGACCGGGGGTCAGGGGTGAAGAGCCATGCGGCGCCCCGAACCCGGCCTCTTGGCCTCGTCCTCCGCGCCGCGCTTGACCTCGGCGTTCGCCCTGCCCTTCGTCCAGGACCTGTCCTCGGCGCGCCACCACTCTTGGCGCCGTGCTGAGCCCCACGGCACCTCGCCTCTGGCCGCGCCCTGCCCCCGGCGACCTCGCCGTATCGCGTACTCGTGACGACAGTCACGCATGAGTGATACCTTCGAAGTGCAGGCATCTGGCAGCCCGCTGAGGAGGCCGTACTCCATGAGCCCGTTCCCCAGCTCCGCACCCCGCACCGAAAACTGGCGCCACCTGCGGGTTTCCGTGGAGGGTGGGGTGGCTACCGTCACCCTCGCCCGCCCCGAGAAGCTCAACGCGCTCACCTTCGGGGCCTACGCCGACCTCCGCGATCTGCTCGCCGAGCTCTCCCGCGAGCGGGCCGTACGCGCCCTGGTGCTGGCGGGCGAGGGGCGCGGCTTCTGCTCCGGTGGGGACGTCGACGAGATCATCGGCGCCACGCTCTCCATGGACACCGCCCAGCTGCTCGACTTCAACCGGATGACCGGCCAGGTCGTACGGGCCGTGCGCGAATGTCCCTTCCCGGTGATCGCCGCGATCCACGGCGTCGCCGCCGGTGCGGGAGCGGTCCTCGCGCTGGCCGCCGACTTCCGTATCGCGGATCCCTCCGCCCGGTTCTCCTTCCTGTTCACCAAGGTCGGCCTCTCCGGCGGCGACATGGGCGCGGCCTATCTGCTGCCGCGTGTCGTCGGGCTCGGGCACGCCACCCGGCTGCTGATGCTCGGCGAGCCGGTCCGCGCCCCCGAGGCCGAACGGATCGGGCTGCTCAGCGAGCTCACCGACGAAGGCCAGGCCGACGCGCGCGCCGCCGAGCTCGCCCGCCACCTCGCGGCCGGACCCGCCCTCGCGTACGCGCAGACCAAGGCCCTGCTCACCGCCGAGCTCGACATGCCGCTCGCCGCCGCCGTCGAACTCGACGCCTCCACCCAGGCCCTCCTGATGAACGGGCAGGACTACGCCGAGTTCCACGCCGCCTTCACCGAGAAGCGGCCCCCCAAATGGCAGGGGCGCTGAGCCGTGCCAGGGCCCCGGGACAGCGGCCCCGACCCCGCCGAGCGGCCGCTGCGGATCGCGGTCATCGGCGGCGGCCCCGGCGGGCTGTACGCCGCCGCACTGCTCAAACGGCTCGGCCCCGAGCGCGAGATCACCGTCTGGGAGCGCAACGCCCCCGACAACACCTTCGGCTTCGGAGTCGTCCTCTCCGACGAGACCCTCGGCGGGATCGAGCACGCCGACCCCGTGGTGTACGAGGCGCTCAAGGCCGAGTTCGTCCGCTGGGACGACATCGACATCGTCCACCGCGGCCGCACCCTCACCTCCGGCGGGCACGGCTTCGCCGCGCTCGGCCGGCGCAGGCTCCTGGAGATCCTGCACCAGCGCTGCCGCGCGCTCGGCGTGGACCTGCGCTTTCGCACCGAGGCGCCGCCCGCCGCCGAACTCGCCACCGGCTACGACCTGGTCATCGCGGCCGACGGGGTGCACAGCGCCACCCGCGAGACGCATGCCGAACACTTCGCGCCCCGTATCACCGGCCACCGCTGCCGCTACATCTGGCTGGCCGCCGATTTCGCCTTCGACTCCTTCCGCTTCGAGATCGCCGAGACCGAGCACGGCGTGATGCAACTGCACGGCTATCCGTTCTCCGCCGGCTCCTCCACCGTCATCGTCGAGATGCGCGAAGAGGTCTGGCGGGCGGCCGGATTCGACGAGCTCGACGAGCAGGGGTCGGTGGACCGCTGCGCCAAGATCTTCGCGGACGCCCTGGGCAACCGGCCGCTGCGGAGCAACAACTCCTCCTGGACCGTCTTCCGTACCGTCGTCAACGCGCACTGGTCCTACGGCAACACCGTGCTGCTCGGCGACGCCGCCCACACCGCGCACTTCTCCATCGGCTCCGGCACCAAGCTCGCCGTCGAGGACGCCCTCGCCCTGGCCGCCTGCGTCGAGGAGCAGCCCACCCTGCCGGCCGCCCTCGCGGCGTACGAGCTGGAGCGCAGACCCGTGGTCGAGTCCACCCAGCGCGCGGCCGCCGCCAGCCTGCGCTGGTTCGAGGAGCTGGCGCTCTACCTCGACCAGCCGCCCCGGCAGTTCGCTTTTAACCTGCTCACTCGCAGCCGCCGGGTCACCCACGACAACCTGCGGCTGCGCGACCCCGGTTTCACCGACGCGGTCGAGCACGCCTTCCCCTGCCCCTCCGGCACGCCTCCGATGTTCACCCCCTTCCGGCTGCGCGGCCTGGAGCTGCGCAACCGTGTCGTCGTCTCTCCCATGGACATGTACCGCGCCGTGGACGGTCTCCCCGGCGACTTTCACCTCGTCCACCTCGGAGCCAGGGCCCTCGGCGGCGCGGGTCTGGTCATGACCGAGATGGTGTGCGTGAGCGCGGAGGGCCGCATCACCCCGGGGTGCACCGGTCTGTACACCCCCGAGCAGGCCACGGCCTGGCGTCGGGTCACCGACTTCGTGCACCAACAGGCCCCCGGCACCGCCATCGGCGTCCAGCTCGGCCACTCCGGGCGCAAGGGCTCGACCAAGCTGATGTGGGAAGGCATCGACGAGCCGCTCGACGACGGCAACTGGCCCCTCGCCGCCGCCTCACCCCTCCCGTACCGCCCCGGTGTCAACCAGGTCCCGCACGCCCTCGACCGTGCGGGGCTGAACGACATCCGCGAACAGTTCGCCGCGGCGGCCTGGCGGGCCGCCCGCTGCGACTTCGACCTGCTCGAACTCCACTGCGCCCACGGCTACTTGCTCTCCGGATTCCTCTCCCCTCTCACCAACCAACGCACGGACGCCTACGGCGGTTCCCTCGCCAACCGGCTGCGTTTCCCGCTGGAGGTGTTCGACGTGCTGCGGGGCATCTGGCCCGACGACCGGCCGATGACCGTCCGCATCTCCGCGACCGACTGGGCGCCGGGCGGCACCACCGCCGAGGAGTCCGTCGAGATCGCCCGTGCGTTCGCCGCGCACGGCGCCGACGCCATTGACGTGTCCACCGGGCAGGTCGTCCCGGACGAGCGGCCCGAGTTCGGCCGCTCGTACCAGACGCCGTACGCCGACCGCATCCGCAACACGCTCGGCGTGCCCGTCATCGCGGTCGGGGCGATCTCGTCCTGGGACGACGTGAACTCGCTGCTGCTCGCGGGCCGGGCCGACCTCTGCGCCCTCGCCCGGCCCCATCTCTACGACCCGAACTGGACCCTGCACGCAGCCGCCGAGCAGGGCTACTCCGGCCCCGGAGCGCCCTGGCCGCCGCCGTACCGGGCGGGCAGCCGCAGGCCTCCGACCGGGCGCACGGACGCACCCAGACCGCGGCTCAGCCTGAAGTGAGCGGCGAAGAAAGGCGCGGCTCACAGGGAAATGACACGCCGTGGGAACCATTCGGCCCGCTGGTTAGTTTCTACAGCGTTGTAGAAGTGACTATCGAGACCAGATGGAGACCTCATGGCCCTGTGGGACCGCTTCAAGGAGTCCGCGTCGACCATGCAGACGCAGCTGCTCGCCAAGAAGAACGACCTGAAGAGCGGTGCGTTCCGGGACGCCAGCATGGCGATGTGCGCCCTGGTCGCCGCGGCCGACGGCACCGTGGACCCGTCCGAGCGGCGCCGCGTCGCGCAACTCATCTCCACCAATGAAGTGCTGCAGAACTTCCCGGCCGACGACCTCCAGCGCCGCTTCGACGACTACCTGAACAAGCTCGCCGCCGACTTCGACTTCGGCAAGGTCAGCGTGTTGCAGGAGGTCGCCAAGGCGAAGAAGAAGCCCGCCGAGGCGCGCGCGGTGATTCAGATAGGCATCGTCATCGGCGGCGCCGACGGCGACTTCGACAAGACGGAGCAGGCCGTCGTGCGCGAGGCCTGCTACGCGCTGGCGCTGGCACCGGCCGAGTTCGACCTGTAGGGGTGGCTGTTGGGTGGGCCGGGCCGCGCCTCGGAGCGGCTCGTCACAGTGCGGTCGCGGCCTTCAGGACCGTGAAGAGGGTCACGGTCGCGTTCGCCGACGCCAGTGCCGAGACCGCCGCGCCGCCCGCGGCGGTCCACAGCGCGAGCCCGGCCGACGTCCACGCGGGCGGCAGCGCGGGCGCCGGGGGCACCGGGCCGAGCAGCGCCGCCACCCGGCGCGGCACCGGCCCGGCCGTCGCGAATCCCACCAGCGCGGTCGCCGCGCCCCGGCCTGCCGCCGGGCGCGACACCAGCGCGGCCTTGCCGATGGCCCGGGCCACCATCCTGCGGTCGCCCACGGTCCGCGCGGCGTCCTCGTCCGCCCAGCGCTCGGCGGTGTACGTCACGGCGGTGCGCAGCGGGCGCAGAAACGGGTTGGCGCGCGCCGCAAGCCCGGCCACGAGCAGGAACCGGTGGTGGCGTGCCGTCAGATGCGCCTCCTCGTGGGCGATCAGCGCCTGCCGCTCGCGCGCGTCAAGGCTCGCCAGCATCGCGCGCGACACGACGATCCGCCCGGCCGCCCCGGCCGCGCCGCGCCCTCCGGGCAGTGCGTACGCATAGGCCAGCGCGTCGTCCGGCAGTACGGCCAGCCTGCCCTCGGGCAGCCCCGCCAGCGCCCGGGCCGCGCGCGTGCGCAGCCGCAGGTGAAGCCACACCAGGTGCGCGCACGCCCCGGCGACCGCCACCAGGAGCGGGATCGCCGCCCGGCCCACCACCTCGTCGTACGGCAGCACCGCTCGCACCTCGGGGTCGGCCCACGCGTCGGGCAGCGGATTGCCCGGCAACTGCGCCGTGCCCACCACCATCAGCAGCATCAGACACAGCGTGCTGCACAGGGCGCGAGAACACCGCCGACCGTCGCGAGCAGCCGCGTCGCCGCGCGCGGATGCAGCTGCTGCTCCGCCAGCCGGGCGATCGGCCAGGCGGTCAGCGGCAGGACGAGTGGAAGGACGACGAACGCACCCACCGTGTCAGTCCCCGGTCTCCGCTTCGGCGCCGTCCAGCAACGCGCGCAGCAGCCGCTCGTCGTCGGGCGAGAGCGCGGTGACGAAGCTGGCCAGGACCGCGCCCCGGTCCGCCTCGGCGTCCAGTACTTTGCGCATCCGCAGTGCGGCGAGCCCGGCCTCGTCGGCCGCCGGCGTCCACACGAACGAGCGCCCCGCGCGCTCCCGGGTCACCGACTGCTTGGCGTGCAGCCGCGACAGGATGGTCACGACGGTGGTGTACGCGAGCGCTCCGCCGATCCGCTCCCGCACCCAGCCGGCGGTCACCGGCCCCGCCGCGTTCCGCAGCGCCGCCAGGACCTGGGCCTCCAGCTCCCCCTGCCCCCGCCTGCGGGCGCGCCTGTCCTCATCCGTCACTTCGTCATCCTACTGAGGGGGCGAACAAGGCCTCGCTGTCAGCGGTCAGCGGTCAGCCGTCAGCCGTCAGCCGTCAGCCGTCAGCCGTCAGCTGTCAGCGGTCAGCTGTCAGTGGCGAGTGGTCAGCTGACCCCCGCCTCCCCCCGTACGAACGCCGCCCCCGCGTCCCGCAGTCGGGCATGCAGGCGGCGGAAGACCTCTGCCGAGCGTTCGCCCGGCCAGTCGGGCGGCAGCAGGGGGGCGGGCAGGCCCGGGTCCGCGTACGGCAGGCGGCGCCAGGAGTCCAGGGCGAGCAGATAGTCGCGGTAGGCCTCCTCGGGCGGGACCTCGGACGACGTCTGCGCGCGCGCCTCCCAGGCACGCAGCACGGGCTCGTGCAGCCCCAGGAACTCGTCGTGCTGCTTGGCGATCGCCGTTAGGTCCCACCACCGGGCAACCGCGTCGGCCGTCGGTGCGAAGCCCAGGTGCTCGCCCCGGAACAGGTCGACGTATGGGGCGAGTTGGAGCCGTTCCAGGGTGTGCCGGGTCTCGTCGTACAGCCGCGCCGGGGCGATCCACACGCCGGGCGCCGCCGTGCCGAAGCCGAGCCCGGCGAGGCGGGAGCGCAGCACATGGCGCTTGTTGCGCTCCGACTCGGGGACCGAGAAGACGGCCAGGACCCAGCCGTCACGCGCGCGTGGCCGCGCGTGCGGGTAGATGCGGCGGTCGCCGTCGTCGAGGAGTTGACGCGCGTCGGCGGAGAGGGCGTATCCGGCGGCGCCGCTCGCGGTGCGCTCGGGCACCAGGAGCCCGCGCCGTTTGAGCCGGGAGACCGACGACCGTACGGACGGGGCGTCCACGCCCACGGCGGCGAGCAGGCGGATCAGCTCGGCGACCGCGAGGGAGCCGGCCGTCTCGCGCCCGTACGCGCCGTAGAGGGTGACGATGAGGGATCGGGGTGTGTGCTGCTCGGCCACGTGATCACTCTAGGGCCCGCAGCCGGAAGCGCTGCAGCTTGCCGGTCGGCGTCCGGGGGAGGGCGTCCAGGAAGACGACCTCGCGCGGGCACTTGTAGGGGGCGAGCTCGGCCTTCACGTGGTCGCGCAGCAGCCCGGCCGCGGCCTCGTCGCCCACCACCCCCTCGCGCAGTACGCAGTACGCCACGACCACCTGCCCGCGTGCCTCGTCGGGGCGGCCGATCACGGCCGTCTCCACCACGTCGGGGTGGCGCATGAGCGCGTCCTCGACCTCCGGTCCTGCGATGTTGTACCCGGCCGAGATGATCATGTCGTCGGCGCGGGCCACATAGCGGAAGTAGCCGTCGGGCTCGCGCACATAGGTGTCGCCGGTCAGGTTCCACCCTCCTTTGACGTACTCCGACTGGCGGGGGTCGGCCAGATAGCGGCAGCCGACCGGTCCACGCACCGCCAGCAGCCCCGGCTCGCCGTCAATCACCGGTTGACCCGAGGCGTCGACCACGCGCGCGTGCCAGCCGGGCACCGGCTTCCCGGTGGCGCCGGGTCTGATCTCGTCGTCCGCCGCCGAGATGAAGATGTGCAGCAGCTCGGTGGCGCCGATGCCGTTGATGATGCGTAGCCCGGTGCGCTCGTGCCAGGCGCGCCAGGTGGCGGCGGGCAGGTTCTCCCCGGCCGACACACAGCGGCGCAGCGCCCCCACGTCGTACCCGTCGAGCTCGTCCAGCATCGCCCGGTAGGCGGTCGGCGCGGTGAACAGGACGGAGACCCGGTGCCGGGCGAGCGCGGGCAGCAGTTGCCTGGGGCCCGACTGTTCGAGCAGCAGGGAGGAGGCGCCCGCCCGCATCGGGAAGACGACCAGGCCGCCCAGGCCGAAGGTGAAGCCGAGCGGTGGGCTGCCCGCGAAGACGTCGTCGGGCCGGGGGCGCAGCACGTGACGGGCGAAGGTGTCCGCGATGGCCAGCACGTCCCGGTGGAAGTGCATACAGCCCTTGGGGCGGCCGGTGGTGCCCGAGGTGAACGCGATCAGCGCGACGTCGTCCGCCGCCGTCTCCACGGCCGTGAACGGCTCCCGGGCCGTCGGCGCGTCGGCGAGGCGCAGCAGGTCGTCGGCCGTACTACCCCCATAGGGGGTGATACGAAGGCCCGGCACGGCCGCCTTCTCCAGGTCCTCGAGCGACCGCGCGTCGCACAGGGCGTGTCCGATCCGGCCGAGTTCGCAGATGGTGGCGAGCTCGTGCGCCCGCTGCTGGGCGAGTACGGTGACGGCCACCGCGCCCGCCTTCATCACCGCCAGCCAGCATGCGGCCAGCCACGGCGTGGTGGGCCCGCGCAGCAGCACCCGGTTGCCGGGCACCACACCGAGCTGGGCGGTGAGCGCGTGGGCGATCCGGTCGACCCGGGTGCGCAGCTCGCCGTACGTCCACGGCGCGCCCTCTGCCGTACGGAAGACGGGCCGGTCCGCGCCGAACCGCTCGATCGTGCGGTCCAGGAGCTCGGCACCGCAGTTGAGCCGCTCGGGATAGCGCAGCTCAGGGAGGTCGAAGACCAGTTCCGGCCACTGATCGGCGGGCGGCAGATGGTCGCGGGAAAACGTGTCGGCATGCGCTGAGGTCTTCAGCTCCATACGGGATCGCCCCCTTGTCGCATCTGGAGCGTATCGTTTGGATGACGACAGTCAACGGTTCGCGATAAGAGCGGTCGGACGGAATACGGCGGAACACGGCGGAATACAGCGAGACGCAGCGAGACTGGACGCGAGACGAGAGGGGTCGCCATGCCCGCATTCGCGCTGGAGCCGGAGCAGCAGGAGTGGTGCGCATGGCTGCGCGCCACCGCCGAGGAGCGCCTGCGGCCCCTTGCGGACAAGGGTGACTCGGGGCGCGTGAACCGGCCACTCGTCGCCGCCCTCGGCGAGCTCGGGCTCCTGGAGCGGCTGTTCGCCTCGGGCGCGCTCGACCTCTGCTTGATGCGCGAGTCGCTGGCGTACGCGTGCACCGAGGCGGAGACCGCGCTCGCCCTCCAGGGGCTCGGCGCCCATCCCGTCGCCGCGCACGGCACCGAGGCGCAGCGGGCCCGGTGGCTGCCCGAGGTCACCGCGGGGCGGGCCGTCGCCGCCTTCGCGCTGAGCGAGCCGGACGCGGGGTCCGACGCGGCCGCTCTCGCCCTCAAGGCCGAGTCGGACGGCGGCGGTTGGCGCCTGAGCGGCGAGAAGTGCTGGATCTCCAACGCCCCCGAGGCCGACTTCTGCACCGTGTTCGCCCGGACCACCGAGGGCGCGGGGGCGCGGGGTGTGACCGCCTTCCTGGTCCCCGCCGACCGGCCCGGGCTCAGTGGCACCGCCCTGGACATGCTCTCCCCGCACCCGGTCGGGACGCTCGCGTTCGACGGGGTGCGCGTCGGCGCGGACGACGTCCTGGGCGAGCCCGACCGGGGCTTTCGTGTCGCCATGGGCACGCTGAACCTGTTCCGGCCGAGCGTCGGCGCGTTCGCGGTCGGCATGGCGCAGGCGGCGCTGGACGCGACGGTCGCGCACACCGCGCGCCGCAGCGCGTTCGGCGGCCCGCTCAAGGACCTCCAGGCCGTCGCCCACCAGGTCGCGGAGATGGCGACCCGCACGGAGGCGGCGCGCCTGCTGGTGTACGGGGCGGCCGCCGCGTACGACAGAGGGGCGCCGGAAGTCCCCAAGTACTCGGCGATGGCCAAGCTGCTCGCCACGGAGACCGCGCAGTACGTGGTGGACGCGGCCGTCCAGCTCCACGGCGCGCGGGCGCTGCGGCGGGGCCATCTGCTCGAACACCTCTACCGCGAGGTGCGCGCGCCCCGGATCTACGAGGGCGCGACCGAGGTGCAGCGCACGATCATCGCGAAGGAGCTGTACCGATGAGCCTCCACCGGGTGAACCCCGCCGAACTCTCCCCGGCCACCGGCTTCAGCCACGCCGTGACCGCCACCGGCAGCCGGCTGGTCTTCCTCGCGGGCCAGACCGCGCTCGACGCCGACGGCAAGGTCGTCGGCGAGACGCTGCCCGAGCAGTTCCGGACCGCGCTCACCAACCTCCTCGCCGCGCTCGCCGCCGCCGGGGGCACCCCGGCCGACCTGGCCCGGGTCACCGTGTACACCACGGACGTCGCCGACTACCGCGCCCAGGCCCACGAACTCGGCCTCATCTGGCGCCGGCTGGCCGGGCGCGACTATCCGGCGATGGCGGTGATCGGCGTCGTACGGCTGTGGGACGAGCAGGCGCGGGTTGAGCTGGACGGGTTCGCGGTTCTGGACTGACAGCGGCCGTCACCTGTCGGGCGCCGACAGGCGCAGCCCGCCTGTCGGACACCAACGGGCGCGGGCCGCCCGGCGGACACCAACGGGCGCAGCCCGCCCGCCGGAGGGCACCTGACGCCCCCTCAGTGCACCCCGAAGTGACGCGCGGGGAAATTGCGGCCGCACAAGTCTTGTCAGTGCAATTTCACATTACTATGTTACAGCTCACAGTCGCGGCTCCTCAGTTCCCCAAGTGCCGTACGGAACAGGGCGATTCACCTCGATCCACCCCCTCCCGGGGGCGGTTCGTCGTGCCCCGCCGCAGGAGTCGCGGCCGCACTACACACATGCGTCCACGCACCGCTGCCCACCCCCCAAATCACCTCCCACACAGGAGCTTTCGGTGTCACAGCTCAGATCCGCGCGCAAGCCGCTGCTCGCCGCCGCCGTCGCGGCGACCCTGCTCGTCACCGCCGGGCAGGCCGCCCAGGCTACGCAGGCGCCGCACCCCGCCAAGGCCGACGCCAACGCCAAGGCCGACGCCTCGCGCGCGCTTCCCGCCTCCTTCGCCGCGAAGCCCACCCCGTCCGCCGACAAGGGGACGAACCCCTTCGACGAGGTGGACCGCCTCGCCAAGGCGCCCAAGCAGACGGCCCGTCCGCTGCCCGCCCCCGGTGGCCACGACGACGGACGCATAGCCGGGCCGCAGACCCGCGCGCTCCCCCCGGCCGCCCACTCCGCGCTGCGCGCCGCCGGGGTGCCCTGCACCCTCGACGGCATCACCGGCCTGTCCCCGGAGGGGCTCGCCGACTTCCTCACCGACCCGGCCGTCACCGCCGACGGCTGTCTGCGCGGGCTCGTCTGGACCTGGGACGCGCGCCTCGCGCCGGTCATGTCCGACGCCCATGTACAGGCAGTCGCCCGCCGCGCCACCAGCCTCGCCGCCTCCCACGACGGCAAGAACAGCAGTCATCTGCTCGAACTGTTCACCTACCTCCACGCGGTGGCGTACCAGGACTACGGGCACGGCGAGATCGACGTCACCGACCAGCCCACCGTCGACGCGATGCGCGAGGCCGTCGCCGCCCTCGGCTCCGCAGCCCACACCTTCGACGTCACCCCGCAGAACGCCCAGACCCTGCGCGAGGCGCTGTACGCCGCGAGCGCGCCCGGTCTGCGCCAGCACCAACTTCCGCTGATCAAGCGGGTGCTGGCGACCATGGCGCCGGGCGCCCCGACCGCCGCCAGCACGGACTGGGCCGGCGCCGCGCTCTCCGCGCTCTCGGTCAACTACCTCGGCGTCTACCCGGGCAACAAGGACACCGCGTTCCAGGCCGCCGCGGCCGCCGACCCCGCCTACCGCGCCGCCTTCCGCGCCTTCTCCGGCTACACCCACCTCAAGGGCACGGCCAACGCCTGGGTGGTCCGCGACGCGCTGTCGGAGTACGGCCGCTTCGGCCAGATCGACGCCGTCAAGAGCCAGATCGTCGCCGACCTCGGCGCCCTGCTGCCTCCCACGCAGACGAACTTCGGCAAGTTGAGTGCGCCCTGGATGTCGCTCGCGAGCTGGCTGAACTTCTACGGCCAGTGCGCCACCTACAACGTGTGCAAGAACCAGGTCGAGGACCAGCTCTTCACCCACACGTACACGTACGACAACGGCGGCATCCAGGTCCGCACCGCGCTCGACCGGGCCACCGTCGACCAGCTGTACTACGCGAGCAAGCAGGTGAAGTCGCAGTTCTTCCGGGTGCTCGGCACCGACAAGCCGCTCGCGGGCGACACCAACACCACCCTCCACATCCACCTGTACGCCTCGCGCGCCGACTACGAGGTCTACCAGCCGTTCCTCACCGGCTACTCCACCAACAACGGGGGGATGTACATCGAGGACGGCGCGACCTTCTACACCTATCAGCGCCGTGTGCCGCAGGACTCCTCGCTCACCCTCGAAGAGCTCTTCCGGCACGAGTACACGCACTACCTCAACGGCCGCTGGGCGGTGCCCGGGACGTTCGGGTCGGGCTCCTGGTACACCGGCGACCGCACCACCGCCATGGACGAGGGGACCGCCGAGTTCTTCGACGGCGGCACCCGGGGCGACGGCATCGCCGTGCGCAAGTCGCTCGTCAAGGGCGTCATCGCCGACACGGCGGGCGGCGGCCCGCGCATGTCCGTCGACCAGCTGCTGCACGCCACGTACGACGGCGACGGCTTCCGCTTCTACAACTACGCGGGAACGTTCTTCGAGTTCCTGTGGAACGAGCACCCGTCCCAGCTGCGCGAGATGTACGGGTACCTGCGCGCGGACGACCCGGCGGGCTTCGACGCCTGGCGCAACCGGATGGGCCGGGACACCGAGATCCAGGCCGAGTACAACGCCTTCCTGAACGCGCAGATAGCCAAGGTGGACAAGCTGTACGTGCCCAACACCACGTACGTCCCCAACGCGCGGCTGAAGTACTCCGCCGTGTCGGGTGTGCGCACCGCGTTCGTCAAGTCCACCCACAGCAAGCCGGACTGCGTCCAGAACGGCGACCCGGGCAAGCGCCGCTTCATCTGTACGGGCAAGGTCACCGCGAGGCTCGCCGACGCGAACGACCCGGACCAGGTCTTCGAGGACATGTCCGAGACCGTCGACTCCCTCATCCTCGACCGGGCGGAAGCTGGGGGCACCAACTTCGCGGACATGAACTGTTCCTTCGGAACAGTCGACATCTGGTCCGACAAGAAGGGCGGCACCTCCACGTACACCTGCGAGGGTCCGCTGCGCAGCTGACGTCCCACCCTCGGGCCGGGGCGACACCGACCGCTCCGGCCCTTGGCCCCTTCGGGAGAATGTGACATATTACTGTGGTGCCCAAGAGACACTCCCTGGACGCCGTGATCGTCGGCGCCGGAGTCGTCGGCGCGGCCTGCGCGTACTACGCGGGGCGCTCCGGACTCCGCGTCGCGGTGGTCGACCGCGGTCCCGTCGCGGGCGGCACCACGGGTGCGGGGGAAGGCAATCTGCTCGTCTCCGACAAGGAGGCGGGCCCCGAGCTCGACCTCGCGCTGCTGTCCACCCGACTCTGGCGCGACCTCGCCCACGTCCTCCCACCGGAGATCGAGTACGAGCCCAAGGGCGGTCTCGTCGTGGCGCCCGACGAGACCGCCCTCACGGCGCTGCGCGCGTTCGCCGAGGAGCAGCGCAAGGCCGGGGTGTGGGCGCGTGAGATCGGCCCCGAGCGGCTGTACGACCTGGAGCCCCATCTCGCCCCCGGCCTCCCGGGCGGCTTCCACTACCCGCAGGACGCCCAGGTCCAGCCCGCCCAGGCGGCGGCCCAACTCCTGCGCGCGGCCCGTCAGTTCGGCGCCGAGGTCCATCTGGATCAGGAGGTCAAGGAGGTCCTCACCG
Source organism: Streptomyces sp. NPDC023838 (assembly GCF_040639555.1). Lineage (NCBI taxonomy): Bacteria > Bacillati > Actinomycetota > Actinomycetes > Kitasatosporales > Streptomycetaceae > Streptomyces > Streptomyces sp. NPDC023838. The sequence continues at coordinate 2,907 of NZ_JBFAAD010000049.1, read as the reverse complement.
GGCCGGACGGCCGCATCCGAGGCGTCCGTACGCCGCAGGGTGACCTGTTCGCCCCGGCCGTCGTCAACGCCGCCGGGACCTGGGGCGGCGAGGTCGCGGCCCTCGCGGGCAGCGCGCTGCCGGTCCTGCCCCGCCGCGGCTTCGTCCTGGTGACCGAGCCGCTGCCCCGCGTCGTGCGGCACAAGGTGTACGCCGCCGACTACATCGCGGACGTCGCCAGCGGCTCGGCCGCGCTGCAGTCCTCCGCGGTGGTCGAGGGAACGGCCGCGGGCCCCGTCCTGATCGGCGCGACGCGCGAGCGGGTCGGCTTCGAACGCGCTCTGTCCGTCGAGGCGTTGCGCCGTCTCGCGGACCAGGCCACGGCGCTGTTCCCGGTCCTCGCGGGCGTTCGCGCGATCCGTACGTACCACGGCTTCCGCCCGTACCTCCCCGACCATCTGCCCGCGATCGGCCCCGACCCCCGGGTGCCGGGCCTGCTGCACGCGTGCGGCCACGAGGGCGCGGGCATCGGCCTCGCCCCGGCCACCGGCCTGCTGATCGCCTCCGCCCTGCGGGGTGAGCGGACCGCCCTGGACCTCCACCCGTTCAGGCCCGACCGCTTCGCGGCAGGGGAGCATAGGGGTGAACGCGAGGGTGAGCACGAGCGGGGAGTCGGCTGATGACGAAGAGGTACGAGACGGAAGGCGGCGGTTCCGGCGCGCCGCGTACGCGGTGGTGGAACAAGCTCACCGGTGACAGCGCACGGCGGCGCGCGCCCGCCCCCAGCGACGCCCCCGCGCCCTCACCCGCCGCCCTCGTCCGGGCGAATCCGGACCCCGCCTTCACGCTCACCTTCGACGGCCGGACGCTCACCGCCCTGCCCGGGCAGAGCATCGCCGCCGCGCTGTGGGCCGCCGGGATCCTCTCCTGGCGCACCACGCGCGCGCAGGGCGAGCCACGGGGCGCGTTCTGCGGGATCGGCGCCTGCTACGACTGCCTCGCCACCGTCAACGGCCGCCCCAACCAGCGTGCCTGCCTCGTCGCGGCCCGCCCCGGCGACGCGATCACCACCCAGGAGGGCACGGGCCATGCCGACCTCGCCGTCTGAGCCGTCCGACCTGGCCGTCGTCGGTGCCGGGCCCGCCGGGCTCGCGGGAGCCGTGGCGGCGGCCGACCTCGGCCTGAGCGTCACCGTCCTGGACGCGGGGGAGCGGCCCGGCGGGCAGTTCTACCGGCACCCCGCACCGGGGATGCGCGCCGCCCGGCCCGAGGCGCTGCACCACGACTGGGAGGCGTTCGCCACGCGCGCGTCCCGGCTCGAAGCCCACTGCCGCGCGGGCCGCGTCACCCATCTCGCCGCCCACCACGTCTGGACGGTGGTACGGGACGCGGCCACGGGGGAGTGGCTGCTGCACGCCGTCGCGAGCGGCCCCGGCGGCGAGGAGGCACCGGCCACGGTCCGGGCGCGGGCGGTGCTGCTCGCGACCGGCGCGTACGAGCGCCAACTCCCCTTCCCGGGATGGACGTTGCCCGGCGTCGTCGGTGCGGGCGGGGCGCAGGCCATGCTGAAGTCCGGCCTGGTGCTGCCTGGCAGGCGGGTCGTGGTGGCGGGCAGCGGTCCGCTGCTGCTCGCCGTCGCCGGTTCGCTCGCGGCGGCCGGCGCGACCGTTCCCGCGGTGGTCGAGGCGTCCGCGTACACCTCGTACGCGCGCGAGCTGCCCGCGCTCGTCCGCAACCCCGGCAAGCTCGGCGAGGGGGCGCTGTACGGCGGCGGGCTGCTGCGGCACCGGGTTCGGCTGCTGACCCGGCACGCGGTGACGGCCGCGCACGGCACCGACCGCGTCGAGGCGGTGACGGTGTCCCGACTCGACCGCGACTGGCGGCCCGTGCCGGGCAGCGACCGGCGGGTGCCGTGCGACGTGCTCGCGGTCGGCCACGGCCTCGTCCCCCAGCTGGAGCTGGCGACCGGCCTGGGCTGCGCCACCCGCCGTATGCCCGACGACACCCTCGCCCTGGAGCTCGACCCCGCGCAGCGCACCTCCGTGCCCGGGATCTGGGCGGCGGGGGAGACCGGCGGCATCGGGGGCGCGCAACTGGCCCTGACGGAGGGAGAGTTGGCGGCGGCGGCGATCGCGTACGAGCTGCGGGGGATCCCGCGCCCGCGCGGGGCGGCGGTGCTGGTGCGGCGGCGGGCGCGGCTGCGCCGGTTCGCCGACGCGATGGCGGCCGCGCACCGGCCGGGGGACGGCTGGACCGGGTGGCTGGACGACGCGACCCTGGTGTGCCGCTGCGAGGAGGTGCCGGCTGGGCGAGTCAGGGAGGCCGTGAGGGAGCTCGGCGCACGGGACGCCCGTACCGTAAAACTGCTGACCAGGGCCGGGATGGGCTGGTGTCAGGGCAGGATGTGCGGCCAGGCCGTGGCCTGCCTCGCGGGTGGCGGACCGGCCGAGGACCGGCGGCCGCTGTCCTGCCCGGTGGAGCTCGGCCACCTCGCCCAACTGCCCCCGTCCGCAGGCTGATCGCGGCCGCGACGCACGCACCGCACACTCTCCACGCGCCCCACATCCGCCTCCCCCCGCACGCCTGCCCCGGCGCGCCCCCAGCCGCACCCGTGTGGCTCTTGTGGCCGCCGCTCGTTGACCAGTAAAATGTCACACACCACACTAGGGAGTCACCGATGACGTCTGCCCAGACCGCCGTGTCCGCCCGCTCCTCCTCCGACCGGTTGCCCTGGCGCGGCATCATGGTCGCCACCGCCCTGCCCCTGCGCGAGGATCTGTCCGTCGACTATGACGCCTATGCCGCGCATGTGCGCTGGCTGATCGACAACGGTTGCGACGGTGTCGTGCCGAACGGCTCCCTCGGCGAGTACCAGACGCTGAGTGACGAGGAGCGTGCCCGTGTGGTCGACGTGGCTGTGGAGGCGGC
>NZ_JBFAAD010000048.1:0-45929 GCF_040639555.1 Streptomyces sp. NPDC023838 | reverse complement strand
TACGAGGGCTCTCGCCCGGCGCGCCGAGAGCACGCACCAGACGCCGCCGGACCGCCCTTCGGGCGACGACGGGAATTTGACGACAGGCCCTAGCGGCGGTCGGCACCTTCCGCGGTAGCTGATCCTCGGGCTCCGGTCACAGCGGTTCCGTGACCGGGGCCCGAGGATGGCTCGCACGGCCGCAGCGGCCACCGCTCCAGCTGCCGCCAGCAGTTCTGGTGCGCGCCGAACCGCAGCTCCAGGGACGGCAGTTGCCAGGAGATGTTCTTGCGCAGCACGTACAGGATGCCCTGCACTGTCGACCACACCACCCTCCAGCCAGGCGGTTTTCGGGCAGGCTGGCCGCGCATGAACCTGGCTCCACTCATCGGCCCCTGGAAATCGATCATCTAGCAAACCGGGAAGCGCTCTACCGGCGGACCGCCGAGATCAGTCCGCCGGGCTGCTCCTCGCGCTGCGGCGGGGTGCTGATCGGGCGGCCGTAGGCGGCAGCGCGCTCGCGCAGGGTGTGGCTGTCGGCCTCCCAGCCGTGCCCGGCAAGCCAGCCCACCGGATCGTCGGGCATCTCCGAGACCCACATGGACGCCGCTGATCCCGGCGCGGCGTCTGCGCCGAAGCGCTCGATCACGCCGCGCGAGCCCAATGTCAGCCCCAGCCGACTGCCTGCCGCCGACTGCGCGCTGATCCGGGCCAGCAGTAGTTCCACCGCGTCCTCGGGCAGATAGATCAGTAGTCCTTCGGCGATCCACGCGGTCGGGACGGCCGGGTCGTGCCCTGCGGCGGCCAGCGCGCTTGGCCAGTCCTCACGCAGATCCACCGCGACGGTGATCCGCTCGCAGCGTGCGACGGCCTGCTCCTGGCGCAGCACCGAAGCCTTGAAGTCCAGTGGCGCGGCGGTGTCGACCTCGAACAGCCGGGTGCCCTCGGGCCAGTCCATCCGGAAGGCCCGGCTGTCCATGCCGGCGCCGAGCAGCACGACCTGCCGGACCCCGGACGCGGAGGCCTGCTGCAACAGGTCGTCGAGGAACTTCGTCCTGATGACGATGGAGAACGACACGCCCAGCCGGCGGCGCCGCGCGGCCTCGTCATCGGGCAGCGGCGGCGAAGAGGGCCACAGGCCGCCGGCGGCGGCGAAGGCCTGTGCCAGTGGGTCGCGGAACAGCGCGTTCTCCCGCTCGGTCTCCAGCGCCCGCACCCTGGCCACCCCCACCGCCGTAGCCCACACTCCCGACGGCTGCACCCACTCCTGCTCATCAGTCACCGCGCCAGCCTAGATGACCGATTCCAACGCGGCCTGATGAGGGGAGTCAGGTTCTTGCGCGGCCGGCCAGTCATGCGCGCACTGACCGCCTACGACCGCTGAAACCACCATGAAACGAAGATCAACAGTCACCCTGTGTACGCGAGCCGCGAAGTGGGCCAGAGCGCCTCAACGAGAGTCGTTTTGCAGCGTGTTGGGGCGTCGCTAGGCGCGTTTCTGCGTGATCCATCGCGACGAGTTTTGATGTCGCTTTCCCTGCGCAGCGGTCCGTCGTGGTCGAGCCAGGCCGCCCGGCGGGTGAGCCGCGGGTGCAGGCGGTCCCACGCTTGCGCGGTCGCCTTCCCGTAGAACCGGGTGTCGGTGGTCGTCACAGCCTGTTCGGTGCTCCAGGTGCTGGGATCACCGAAGACGAACTCGCCGCCGTGCTTGGGCGGTCGGCCGCGGGCGGGGTTCCGGGGTGCCCGCTCCCTTTTGCCTGCGGGCCGGTGGTGGGCTGGTCGCGCAGTTCCCCGCGCCCCTTGGGATCGTAGACGCGCGGTGGTGTCGGCCGCCGCATCACCCGGTCCGAGCGCAGGCGGCCAAGGATCTCGACGGGCAGCCCGGCCAGCAGGTGCGCGATGCGCGGTGCGTCGTACCCGGCGTCACACACCACCAGGATTTCCGGGTCGCCCTCGTGCCACTGCCCGGCGGCGATAAGCCGCTCGACGACCTCGCGCACCTGGCCGGTGGTGACGGCGGCGATGTCGACGCCAGGCTGAAGGCGGATCGCATCCAACACCGCGGTCCAGGAAGTGCGCCCCGTCTCCAGTGCGGCCACGACCGAGTACGGCCAGCCCGGGATCATCTGGTGCTTGGCCTCGCCCCGGCCGTAGGTATGGCAGAAGGAGCGGTCCGGGCAGGTGGCTGCGTCCGGCCGCAGCCACGGCGAGACGTCGACTGCCAGGATCAGGCGGCCGTCCGTCGCCTTCGGCAGCGGAAGCCCGGCATTCGTCCGCCGCAACCGGTCAACGTCCAGGCGTCCCTTGTTCAATCCGCCGTAGAGGGCTCCGTGTCCGCGGCGGTGTTCAGGCGCGAGCGCGAGGTCGACCAGTGCCCTGACCGGCTCGTCCCTGCACAGCAGGGCGTCGGTGAGCTGAGCGACCCAGTGAGACAAGCTCAGGGGACAAGGAAGGTGCGGACAACCCTCGCAAGCCTGCGTGCCTCTTCCACCAGGTGCCCGTCCATGGCCACGTCGGCAGGCATCCGTGCGAACCTTTGCAGTCCTCCCCGGAGTGTGGCGGGAAGCTCCAGACCGTCGGCAAGGTGGAACAAGGCGTCGCGTTGGTCGCTGAGACCTCTGTCGCCGCCCGGGGACGTACCCGCGTAGGTCCCCTGGTAGGCGATCTGGAACAGCAACTGTCCAAGGGCGAACCATGTGAACTGACCCGCTGCGCAATGCTCTCGCACCAAAGTGTCAACGTTCCACATGGCCGAGTTGTACCTACTGAGGAGGGCTGCCGCGCCGCGAAGCGGTGTCACGTCCGCAACGGGGGACGGGGCGCCGAGGGGGGTCCGATGTGGCGGCGTGGTCTAGTAGCTGTTGACGGCTTCGTTCTGGGTGTCCAGGAAGACGAGCTCGCCAGGTCGTGGCTCGAACGGTGGAATCAGTGACCAGGCGTGGTGAATCCGGCCTTGAGAGTGTCGAAGACGGGGCGGTGCCTGTACCACTCCGTGTCCGGCGCCGAGAGGTAGAGGTCGTACTCCCGGCCGCCCGCGCGGCCGAAGCCGAGGTCGATGGCGCGGTACAGGCGTTCCCGCCCCTGGAAGGTGAACTCCCACACCGCGGCCGGCTGTTCCCGGAAGGTCGTCTGCTGCATGCGCAGCCTGCGGTACACGGAGTAGTTGAGCTTCGTGTTGGCTTCGATGTCCCTGAAGTGGGCCATGGGGCTCGAACCCGCGGGGTCCACCATCCCGATCGTGATGCCGACCAGTCCGGACTTGTCGACGTAGGTGACCGTGTCATCCGTCCGCTTGCTGACCTTCCAGCCGTCCGGCACGGGGAAGGAGATGCCGAGCTTCTCCTCGCTGACCTGGTGGAAGCCTTGGGGCGCGGGCGATGGTGGGGACGACGGCGGAGCGGAATGGTGGGCGTTGTCGGCGCCGGTGTCGGGGGTGTCCGTGCCGCGGTCCGATGTGGCGTAGATCGCGCCGGTGATGGCCGTGGCCGCTGCCGTCACGGCAACGGCGGTCGACACGAGGACGCGGCTCTTGCGGCTCCGGCGCCGTTCGCGGCCGCCGCCGGTCGGGGTGGGGCCCGGCGGAGTCGGCTCTCCGTCGGATGCCCGGGCCGGGGCGGCGAGGGAGGTCCGGGCCGTGGCCTCGCCGTCCTGGCCGGCGGACCGGGCCGCGGCGGGTGCTGGGGGCAGTATCGTCGTCGCCCCGGTCGTTCCAGGCGATCCAGTCGATCGACCGGACTGAGCAGTGTGCCCGGACTGAGGGGTGTGCCCGGCAGTGTGCCCCGACTGCGCAGCGCGCAGGAACTGCTCGGTCTGCTCCACCGACGGGCGGTCCTCCGGGTTCTTGGACAGGAGGGCTTCGATCAGCGGTGTCAGTGGCCCGGCCTGTTTCGTGGGCTCCAGTGGATCGACGGCGATGGCGTACGCGGCCTCCATCGCGGTAACCCGATGGAACGGGGGATGGCCCTCGACCGCTTGGTACAGCGTCGCGCCCAGTGACCACAGGTCCGAGGCCGGTCCGGGCTTCTGGCCGCGTATGCGTTCCGGTGCCATGTAGTGGATGGAGCCCACCATCTCGCCGGTCTTGGTGAGGGTCGAGGCGTCGGCGGTCATGGCGATGCCGAAGTCCGTCAGCACGACACGGCCCTCGGCGCCGATCATGACGTTGCCCGGCTTGACGTCGCGGTGCAGCACACCGGCGGTGTGTGCGGCCCGCAGTGCGGCGACCATGCCCAGGCCGATGCGGGCCGCCTCCTCGGGCGGGAGTGCCCCGCTCTCCTTGAGGATGTCACTGAGCGTGAGCGCCCGTACGTACTCCATGACGATGCAGGGCTGCCCACCGTCGTCCACGACATCGTGGACGACCACCACGTTGGGGTGCACGATGCGGGCGGCGCTGCGCGCCTCACGGCGCATGCGCTCGTAGAGCGTGGCGCGCTCGTCGTCGGACAGGTGCGGCTGCACATGCAGCCGCTTGAGAGCGACCTGGCGGCCCAGGATTTCGTCCTGTACACGCCATACCGCGCCCATGCCGCCACGGCCGATCTGCTCGGTGAGCCGGTATCGCCCGGCGATCAGCCGTCCTTCGTCCGACACTTCCTGCCTCCGCCAGCTCCGGCACTTTCGATTCCCCATGTCACCATAGCTGTCGTCTTCAGCGGGCAGGCGGGGCGAATGCGGCGACAGGTGCCCCGGGCACGCGCGTACGGCACGCTGAGGGGGACCGGGTGGGGTGTCCAGTCTGCCGCCGATCTCGTCCGCACCGGCGCGGAGCGCTGCTGCTGGAGTGGATCCGCTGATCGCGGCGTCGTCCGCGTCCCACAGATTGGGACCTTTCAGATAGCGGGCGCCATTGTTGATCAGCGCATCCACCCTGTCGGCGCGGGCGGTGTGTTTGACGTCTCCGTTCGTCGTGGCTGGACGGCCCGGGACGTGAGATGCCCGGTTCGGGGTTGTCCTGAGGAACGGGCCTGCCCGCCTGGCGCGACGATCTGCGACTGATCGACTCCACCCCGCTGCCGTGCGTGGCCTCCCGCGGGACGGTCAAACGCTCCGAACTGGCCGGACACTGCGGATACGGCTACGACTCAAGTCACTGGTCGCCCTGCCACGCGGGGTTCAGCCGGATCTCTATGGCGTCGGACGTCGCCTCCGGCGCCGACGCGGCGGTCACGCGGACTCTCATGGCGCGGCCGGTGTCGGCCTCGACGAACGAGAGGGGTGGGCGGCCCCCCTGGAGGTACTTGTCGCCCCACTGCATCAGTGACAGAAACACTGGCAGCAGGTCCTCGCCGGCCGCGGTCAGCCGGTACTCGTCGCGGGCCCGGCTGCCTGCCTCCTGATAGGGGACACGCGCGACGACCTGTGCGGATTCCAGCTGTTTGAGCGCCCGCGACACCGCGGGTGCGGAGGTTCCGATCCGCGTCACGAAGTCCTCGAACCTGGTCGTGCCGTAGAAGCATTCGCGGATGACCAGGAACACCGTCTTGGTGCTCAGCAGACCCAGCACCCGCTCCGCCGAGCATCCGTCGCCGATCGACCAGACGTCCCGGTCACGCAGTCGTTCCTCGAAATCCATCGCCATATCGGCATTGTAACTAACGCTTGCGTTACCCAGCGCGGTCGTGGTTCCGTCTAGCTAACGACAACGTTACTCAGATGGAGGAATGTGATGGTTGCGGTAGCAGGCAAGGTGGCTGTGGTGACCGGCGGCCGACGGGGACTCGGCGCGGCGCTCGTGGACGAACTGTTGGCGCGCGGCGCCCGAAAGGTGTACTCCACCGCTCGCTCCGCGTACATCGATGGCCGTCCCGAGGTGGTCACAACCCGGCTCGAGGTCCGCTCGGCCGAGTCGGTCGCCGCCTTCGCGCAGGTCGCCGCGGACGCCGAGATCGTGTTCAACAACGCTGGTGTCCTGCTCCCGGCCGCATTGCTGACAGGTGACCTGGAGGACGCCATCGAGACGTTTGACGTCAACGTTTTCGGACCGCTGCGGATCGCGCGGGCGTTCGCGCCGATCCTGGCCGCCACCGGTGGGGGCGCGTTCGTCAACATCCACTCCGTGCTGTCCTGGCTGGCCGGCAGCGGCGCCTATGGGGCGTCGAAAGCCGCGGCGTGGTCGGTCACGAACTCGCTCCGACTCGAACTGGCACCCCAGAACACGCAGGTCGTCGGTGTCCACGCGGGCTTCATCGACACCGACATGGTCGCCGCCATCGAACGGCCGAAGGCCAAACCCGCCGAGGTCGCCGCGCGGATCGTCGACGGCCTTGAGGCCGGGGAGACGGAAGTGCTCGCGGACGACGTCACCGTCAAGGTCAAAGCGGCACTTTCCGGCCCCGTGGAACACCTCACCTTCTCAGCCGCGGGCTGACTCCCCACACCGGCACCCCACCACCCACGACCCCAGGAGTACCGAACAGCCATGCCACTGTGGACGATTCACCACACCCCCGGAATCTTCACCGACCACGACAAGAGCCAGCTCGCTGCCCGCATCACCGACCACTACGAAAAGGTCGGGCTGCCCCGTTTCTACGTGGTGACCCTGTTCCAGGAGGTGCAAGCCGTGGACTTCTACGTCGGCGGGGAACCCACCCCGGCCGGTGTCCGCATCGCCATCGACCACATCGCCCGACGCAACCCCGACCAGGAGACCCGCCGCCGAACGGCCCAGTGGATCCGGGGCATTCTCCAGCCCCACCTCGCCCAACACGCGGGGCTGCACTGGGAGTTCCACGTCGACGAGACCAGCAGGGACCTCTGGATGATCAACGGGATGGTGCCGCCCCCGGAAGGCTCGGCCGCCGAGAAGAGCTGGGCGCAGCAGAACGCGGCGTCCCCCTACTGACCGGTCCACGGCCCAGCGGCGGTCGGGCGCCCTATGGACATCGCGCGGCGGCGGCCCCGGCCCGGGGTCGCCGCCGCGCAACGCCTCACACAGGGTCCGGCAGGGCCAGACACAGGGCTCGCAAGGCACTCTCGAAGGCGTGGTCGGGCGGAGTTCCGTACCCGATGACGAGGCCGTCGCGAGGCGGCATGTCACTGTCGGGGTGGCGGTAGGCGGCCAGGCCGTCAAGGGCGAGTCCCTGGCGGGATGCCGCGCGTACGGCGGCCGACTCCGTGCCCGGCGGGAGGTCGAGGACGGCGTGGAGCCCGGCGGCGATACCACCGATCCCGATGTGGGGCGCCTTCGCCCGCAGGGCGGCGACGAGTTGGTCGCGTCGGCGCCGGTAGTTCAGCCGCATGCGGCGCAGGTGCCGGTCGTACGCGCCGCAGGCGATGAAGTCGGCGAGGGCGAGCTGTTCCAAGGCCCCGGTCCACAGTTCGCGGGGCCCCTTGGCCGCGAGAAGGTCGCCCACGAGGTGGTCCGGCACCGCCATCCAGCCGATGCGGAGCGCGGGCGACAGACTCTTGCTGACCGACCCGATGTAGACGACGCGGTCGGGGTCCAGACCCTGTACGGCGCCGACCGGCTGGCGGTCGTAGCGGAACTCGCCGTCGTAGTCGTCCTCGATCACCAGGCCCCCGTTCGCCCGGGCCCAGTCGACCACAGCGGCCCTGCGTTCCGGGTGCAGTGGTCCCCCGGTGGGGAACTGGTGGGCGGGAGTGAGGAGTACCGCTCCCGCAGGCGTCGTCGACAGTTCATCGATCACGGCTCCCCGCGCGTCCACGGAGAGCGGGATGGTGCGGCGCCCGGCCGCGGCCAGCAGTGAGCGGTGGAAGTCCAGTCCGTACGACTCGACTGCCACCTCGCCCTTCAGAACCTGACCGAGCATGCTCAGCGCATGAGCGAACCCGGCACAGATGACGATCCGGTGGGGTGAGGTGTGCACACCCCGGGCCCGGGCCAGGTATTCCGTGAGCGCGGTACGCAGTTCGACGCGGCCCCGCGGATCGCCCACGCCGAACGCGTCGTTGGGCGCCGCGTTCAGCGCCCGCCGCGACGAGGTCTGCCAGGCCGACCTGGGGAACGCGGCGGCATCCGGTGAGGTCGGCATCAGGTCGAAGGCGGGGTGACGGACCGGCGGGGCCGATCGGCGCGAGCGGTCCGGCGGCAGCGGTGTGCTGCGCTGGGCGACCCGGGTGCCCGACCCCTGGCGGGCCGTGAGCCAGCCCTCCGCGACCAGTTCGCCGTACGCCTCGCCGACGGTATTGAGGGCGATGCCGAGATCCCTGGCCAGACTCCGGTACGGAGGCAAGCGGGTGCCGGGCGGCAGGCGGCCGGAGCCGATGGCGTGGCGAAGCGCCCGCATCACCTGCTCACGCAGGGTGCCTTCGCCGGTGAGCTCCAGGTGAAAGTCGGCCCCCGCAACCACTTCAGGCTCCCCTCCCGAGGGCGTTCCAGCGCCCGCGCCTGGAGCCAGGGGGTCACGCTCGTCAGCAGAATTGCCCCAACGATTCGACATGAGAATGCACCATACCGGTGGGCTAATCCGCTCCTAGGGTTCAAGGCATGACAACAGTTCAGATTCCGCAGCGCATGAACTTCGGCTCCGTCGCTCCCAAGGTCTTCAAAGCCGTCCTCGCCCTGGACACCGCCGCCCGCCAGGGCCTCGACCCGGTGCTGCTCGAACTCGTACAGATCCGCGCGTCACAGATCAACCGGTGTGCGTACTGCATCGACTACCACACGGGTGACGCCCGAAAGGCGGGGGAGAGCGAGGATCGCGTCTACCAGCTCAGCGGCTGGGAGGAGTCCAGCCTCTACACCGCCAAGGAGCGCGCTGCGCTCGCCCTGACGGAGGCGGTCACCCGGCTGCCCGACGGTGTCCCGGACGCCGTGTACGACGAGGCCGCTCAGCACTTCGCGGAGCGGGAGCTGGCCCAGCTCATCGCGCTCATCTTCACGGTCAACGCCTGGAACCGTATGAACGTCACCACGCGCAAGACCCCGGGGACCGAGTAGTCCCCTTCCGCCGGACCCCGTTCCGTACGTGCGAGACGTACGAGTGCCACAACTTCCTTCCTGACCACGGGCGGTGGCCGCCGCGAGGCCTGCCACCGCCCGTGGCATGTCCGCCGCCGGCTCGCTCCCGGACTCCTGCCTCACCCGCGCCCGCGCCCGAAAGGACGGCCGACACCGTCATGACCTCCATCGTCGACAATCCACCTTCCGCGGAACGGCGTTCACCTGTGAAGGGCTGGCTCGCCGTCCTCGCCGTGACGCTGGGCATCTTCTCGCTGATGACCTCCGAGTTGCTTCCTGTGGGCCTGCTCACCCCGGTCGGCAGCGACCTGGACGTGTCCGCGGGCACGGCCGGGCTCATGGTGACCGTCCCAGGGCTGGTCGCCGCGGTCTCGGCGCCGTTGGTCACCGTGGCCACCGGCCGCTTCGACCGCCGCATGGTGCTGGTCCTCCTCGTCGGACTCGTCGGGGCGGCAAACCTCGCGTCCGCGTTCGCCACCGACTTCACCCTGGTCCTCGCGGCCCGCTTCCTGATCGGCATCAGCGTGGGCGGCTTCTGGTCGATCGCCGGGGGCATCGCCCTGCGGCTCGTTCCGGAGAACCAGGTTCCGCGGGCAACCGCCCTGATCTTCGGGGGTGTTGAGACCGCCTCTGTTCTCGGTGTGCCCACCGGCACGTTCATCGGTGACCTCACGGGCTGGCGCACCGCGTTTGCGGCCGTCGGCGCACTGGGGCTGCTGGCCCTCATCTGTATGGTCCTCCTGCTGCCGGATCTGCCTGCGCAGCGCACCCTCAGGCTCGGGGACCTGCCGACGGTATTCAGGGCCAACTCCGATGTGCGGCTGGGCATCGCCCTGACATTCCTGATCATCACGGGCCACTTCATCGCGTACACGTTCATCCGCCCACTCCTGCACGAGCGTGGCGTCGGTGACAGCAGCACCAGCCTGCTCCTGCTGGTCTTCGGTCTGGCCGGGATCGTCGGGAACTTCGCCGCGGGTGCCCTGGTCGCCAGGCGACTGCGGCAGACCATCGGCACTGTGGCCATGGTCCTTACTGCGGCCATGGTGCTGCTCGCCCTGACGTCCGCCGGTGGCGTGGTCTCCGTGGGAGCGCTCGTGTTGTGGGGCCTCGGCTATGGCGCGGTCCCGGTCACGCTCCAAACCTGGATTCTCGATGTGGAACCCCGAGCGACGGAGGCCGCCTCCTCGCTCTACGTCTCGATGTTCAACCTCTCCATCGCCCTGGGCGCCCTGCTCGGCGGGCTGGTGGTCGAGTCGCTGACGACCACGAGCGTGCTGTGGATCGGCTGCGGGCTCGCACTCCTCGCCCTGGTCACGGGGCCGTGGCCGAGGGACCTGCTCGCCCGGCGAGTGGCTTCGAAGCGCCGGGTCGGGCGTTAGAACCAGAGCGTGCTGGCGGCTCGGGGTGTCGGGTGATACAGGACGCCCTCCGCTTCGGCAGAGGCGAGGCGGTGCGCGGGCGGTGGGGGGCGCCCGCACCCCGGGGTCAGCCGTCGGGCCGGGGGAGCGGCGTGCAGTCAGGCGGCCGGACGGGGTGGTACCGGTACCGGGGTGAAAGTGCGGCTCGCCAGATAGGTCGGGCGTGCGCGCGGTGCCGCGTACGGCGTGCCGATCGCATTGACGACGCTGTTGTAGACGACGAAGAGGTTGGTGCGCGGGAAGGGCGAAACGTTGGGGGCGGACGCGTGCAGGCTGTTGGAGTCGAAGGCGACCGCCGAGCCCGCCGGGCCGGTGAACTGGCGGATGCCGAGTTCGCGGGCCAGAGCCGCGACCGCGGCGCGATTCGCCGGGCCGGCTGGGAGGTTCTTTCCCTGAAGGGATGTGTGGTGGTATCCCGGAGGCGTCTGGCCGGTGGACGGGACGAAGGTGCGGTGTGCCCCGGGGATGATCATGAGCGGGCCGTTGTACGGGGCGTTCTCGGTCAGGGCGATGGACAGGCTGAGTGCGCGCGGCGCGGGCATGCCGTCCTCGGAGTGCCAGGTCTCGAAGTCCGAGTGCCAGCCGAAGCCCGAGCCGGTGAACGCCGACTTCAGATTCACCCTGGTCTGATGGACGTACACGTCCGAGCCCAGGATCTGGCGTGCGATCCCGGCGAGCATGGCGGACTGGACGACCCGGCGGAACGTATCGCTCAGCGCATGCACCTCGAACACCGAGCGGATCCCGTCGCCGTCGGGTTCCGGCACCACCCGTCCCGACATGCGCAGGGAGCGGTCGGCCCTCAGGCGTTCGGTCTCTTCCAGGCAGGCGGTCGTCTCCTCCTCGGACAGCAGCGAATCGAAGTGCAGGCAGCCGTCGCGGTCGTAGGCGTCGAGCCGGGCGGAGGACACGGGGCCGTCCGCGTTCACGTTCCAGACGACCGGGTGCCGGCGCGGGAACGGGGCTGTGGCGTCCGGGGTGCGGGTCGGGTACAAGTCCCCGGCGTCGGCGGGGCGCACGGTGGTCGTCATCGTCGGCTCTCCATTGCCTCAGGGGACTTGACCGGGCGCAGGGTCGTCTCGGGGGAAGCGGCTCTTTGGAAGAGGGCCCCGGAGTTGCGGTGCGGCAGGTTCACGATCCGCAGGAGTTCGAAACCCTGGTCCAGGTAGTAGCGGTGGAGCAGGTGGTTCGTCTTCCACGCTTCCAGCCGTAGCCGGCGTTTGCCCCGTTGGTACGCCAACGTGCCTGCCCAGTCCAGCAGTTGTGCGCCCAGTGCCTGGCCGGCGGCCGCCCGGCTCACTGCGAGGTCATGTACGTAGAGGGCCGATGCGGGGTCGTCCTCGCTCCACCATTCAGGGTCGGCACGCTCGTGGACGGTGATGGTGGCGACGGCGCTGCCGTCGCGGAAGGCGAGGTAGCAGTCGCCCGCCTCGATCGCTTCCTCCATGCGCCATCGGCGCGGCGGGTACTGCCACTGGTCGAGGCCGCGCCCGGCCAGCCAGCGGCTCGCCTCCAGCCACAGGCCCTCGACCTGGTCGAGGTCGCCGGGGAGAGCGGCGCGTACCTCGGTGGCCGTCATGGCGAGGGCTCCGGTCCGCCTCCCGCGAGGACGGGCTCCGGTCCGCCTCCCGCGAGGAACGCGAGCGCCACGGCCGCATGGCAGGCGATGCCCGAGGCGATCACGTTCTCGTCCACGTCCGCGCGGGGCGAGTGCAGTGACGGGGCCTCGTGCGGTTCCAGGCCGGGCGGGCACACGCCGAGGAAGGCCAGGGCGCCGGGGACGGCCCGCAGGACGTAGGCGAAATCCTCCGCTGTCATCTGCGTGGCCGTCAGGACGTCCACCGCCTCCGTCCCCAGCGCGCCCGCTGCCGTACGAAGGACGAAGTCGGTGAAGCCGGGGTCGTTGACCGTGACCGGGTAGCCCGGCTCGACGGTCGCCTCGGCCCGCGCTCCGTGAGCCGCGGCCACCCCCTGGGCGACCCTGATGATCCTCTCGTGCAACTTCTTCCGGATCGGCTCGGACAGGGTGCGCAGAGTGCCGCCCAGCTCCGCGGTGTCCGGGATGATGCCGGCGGCCGTACCAGCGGCCAGGCGGGTCACGCTGAGCACGGCCTTGTCATCCGCGGACAAACTGCGAGTGACCATCGTCTGCAGCGCCAGCACGATCTCGCATGCCACCGGTACCGGGTCGCACGTCGTGTGCGGCGCGGAGGCGTGGCCGCCGCGGCCACGGACGAGGACCCGGAACCGGTCGGAGGCGGCCAGCTGCGGGCCGGGGCGCAACCGCAGTGCGCCCGCGGGCAGATTGGGGTGGACATGGAGGGCGAAGGCGGCGTCGGCTCTGCGTCCGGACACCTCCAGGACACCCTCCTCGATCATGTGGCGGGCTCCGTGATGTCCCTCCTCACCGGGCTGGAACATGAACACCACGCGTCCGGCGATCTGTTCGCGCCGCTCGGCGAGCAGCCGTGCGGCGCCCACGAGCATCGCCATGTGAGCGTCATGGCCGCACGCGTGCATCAGCCCGGGGGTCCGTGAGGCGAACGGCAGGCCGGTCTCCTCGGTGACCGGCAACGCGTCCATGTCGGCGCGCAGCAGGATCGTCGGGCCGTCGGCCGCCCCGGAGAGGACCGCCGTGACGGACGTGAGCGTGCGGCCGCTGCGGATCTCCAGGCCGAGTCCGTCGAGGGCGCCCAGCAGCAGGCCCTGCGTGTCCGGCAGGTCGAGGCCCTCCTCCGGACCCTGGTGCAGCGCGCGGCGCAGGGCGACGGCTTCGGGGGCCAGCCGACGGGCCTCGTCGAGCAGAGACGGGTCTGCGGGGGACCCGAGGGGCTGCCGTGACAGAACGGCGTCCCGTGCACGGTGCGGAGCCCGAGGCGGAGGTGTCATGCAGCCGTTCTCCTTCCCGGGCCCGGCCCATGGCGGCGCGGCCCGCGGCGGCGTCACGGGAGGAGGCCGTACTCCCTCACCGTAGAGACCACGGGGCGGCACTGGACAGACCCCGTCCGCCTCGGCCGACGGAATCAGGACACACCGCCTGCTGGACAGGATGGCGGATTCCGTCTGCTGACCGGGGGCCGACGCGCTGACATGCTCGACCGAGACAGCCCGCGAACCCGAGCGATGGTGAGGACCGATCCATGGCGATGTCTGCGTCCGCGGGAGCGACACCTGGACGCCCGTGGGAATGGGGCGAGGCCGAATGGCGGCCCCACGTCGACCGGGTGCGTGCCGGGCGCAGCCTCAAACCCGCGTCCTGGCCCGAATGCGCCCGCTGCGCGGTGGCGCTCTCCTTCGACTCCGACCACGAGACCATCCCGCTCCGGGAGGGCGAGGTCACACCCGGCAAGCTGTCGCAGGGCGAGTACGGCGCCCGCGTCGGCGTACCCCGCATCCTGCGCCTGCTGGCGCGACACGCCGTGCCGGCCACGTTCTTCATGCCAGCGGTGTGCGCCCTGCTGCGTCCGGACGAGGCCCGCGGCTACGTCGAGGCCGGTCACGAGGTCGCCGTCCACGGCTGGATCCATGAGCGCAACATGGAGCTGGAGTACAAGCACGAGCGGGACCTGGCCTTCCGGTGTGCGGACACCCTGGAACGCGTCACCGGCCGGCGGCCCGTGGGCATCCGCACACCCTCCTGGGACTTCAGTGAGCGCACCCTGGACATCACCCGCGAGCTGGGACTCCTCTACGACTCCTCCCTCATGGCGGACGACGATCCGTACGAGCTGCTGGCGTACGGCGAAGCCACGGGCGTGGTGGAGATCCCCCCGGAGTGGATCCGTGACGACGCCGCGTACCTGAACATGGACCGCTACACGGCCGTACGTCCCTACACCCCGCCCCGGCAGCTGATCCCCCTGTGGCGGGACGAGTTCGACGCGGCCCACGCGGACGGCGGCCTCTTCCAGCTCACCATGCACCCGCACGTCATCGGGCACCGCTCCCGGATGGTGGTCCTGGAGGAACTGCTGGACCACATCGCCGCCCGTGGCGACGTCTGGTACGCGACACACGCCCAGGTTGCCGCGTACGTGTGGCAGGAGGCGACCGGCATCGGCACGGCCTTATGACCTGGTCACCGGGGGACGGTCTCGCTCCGACGCCGGTGGTGCGGCTGGGCGTCGAGGTGGCCGGCACACCGCGACGGCTGTGGCTGAAGCTGGAGGGCCGCAACCCGTACGGATCCATCAAAGGACGCACGGCACTGGCGCTGTGGCGGGACGTCGCCGACCGGGTGGATCCGAGTGTGGGGTTCGTGGAATCCACGTCCGGGAACCTCGGCCTGGCCCTGGCCGCACTGGCCGCCGCCCACCGTGTCCCGTTCACCGCGGTGGTGGACCCGCGCGCCAGTGTGGCGCTGCTGTACGACATCCGCGCTCTGGGGGCCCGCGTCGTCGCTGTGGACACCCCGGACGGGGCCGGCGGCTATCTCCTCAACCGTCTCGCTCGTGTGCAGAGCATGCTCGACGCCCAGCCGGGGCTGGTATGGCCCAACCAGTACGCCAACCCGGCCAATCCGGCCGCCCATGAGGCCGGCACGGCGCCCGAGCTGCACTGGCAGACACACGGGGAGCGGATGAGCGTACTGGTCGCGGTGTCCACCGGCGGCACCCTCGCCGGCTTCCGACGGTACGCGGCCACCTCGGGCGCCGACTGGGAGCTGATCGGGGTGGACGCGGCCGGGTCGGCGGCCCTGGGCGGCTCGGTCGGCCCCCGTCTGCTGTCCGGCATCGGCTCCAGCCGCGCCTCGGTCTTTCTCCCCGACGGCCACCGGCCCACGGTGTACGTCGACCCGGCGGAGGCGGTCAGGGTCTGTCTGTGGCTGCGCGACACCACCGGGATCGGCGTCGGCGCCAGTGCGGGTGCCCTCGTGGCGGCGGCGCTGCGCCTGTTCCGGGCCGACGCCCGGCGCACCAGCGCCGCGTGCCTGTGCCCCGACGGCGCGGATCGGTACCTCGACACGGTCTACTCCGCCGCATGGC
Source organism: Streptomyces sp. NPDC023838 (assembly GCF_040639555.1). Taxonomy (NCBI): domain Bacteria; kingdom Bacillati; phylum Actinomycetota; class Actinomycetes; order Kitasatosporales; family Streptomycetaceae; genus Streptomyces; species Streptomyces sp. NPDC023838. The sequence continues at coordinate 30,618 of NZ_JBFAAD010000048.1, read as the reverse complement.
GCAGGGCGCACGGCATCACCGGGCACGCTGTGGTGCCGGGCGTCAGGGTCCTCCCCGTCGGCGAGTCGGCCGACCCGGTGACCGAGGAGGCAGGCTCGTGAACACGGACAGCGGCGAGCGGGACTGGTACGCGAAGGCGGGCGTGCGCAGGGACCCGCGTCGGCTGCTGCGCGACGAACTGCGCACCGGACGGCTGTACTTTCCTCCGGCCCTCATCCCTTACGGCGCTCACCCGCTGGTGCGTGCGCTGCCCGCGGAGGCGCAGGAGGCGCTGGCCGCCCGGCACCTTTTCCAGTATCTGGGCTTCACGACGCATTTCGAGACCCAGGTGGTCAACCGTGCCACCCACCTCATCGCCACGGGCGGCTGCGGCGTCGACAGCACCGCGGACACCAGGCTCGACGCCTTCCGGATCTACTGCGACGAGGGCTATCACGCGCTGTACAGCTTCGACGTCGTCCGGCAGATCGCGGACGCCTCCGGCATCGAACCTGTGCCGTACGAATTCACGCCCTTCCGGGAACGGCTCGACACGATAGGCATGGAGGCCCTGCCGGGTCAGCCCGTGCTCGCGCAGCTGCTGCAGGTCGTCGTGTTCGAAACGCTCGTCACCGCCATCCTCAACGAGGTGCCCAAGGACGAGCGGGTGCTCGGCGTGGTCCGGCAGACCGTACGGGACCACGCCCGGGACGAGGGCTGGCACCACGCCTTCTTCTCCAGGTTCTTCAGGGAGTTGTGGGCACAGCAGTCGCGCTCGCAGCGGGTGCGCATCGCCCGCTGTCTGCCGGGACTGATCCGCTCCAGCCTGCTGCCCGACCTGCGCCCGGTGCGAGCCACGCTGACCGTCGCGGGGCTCGGTGCCGCGCAGGTGGAGGACGTGCTCCGGGACTCCTATCCGCAGGCCGAGAGCGAGCGGGGGATGCGCACGGCGGCGCGGCACGCCCTGCGGCTCTTCGAGGAGACAGGAGTGCTCGCGGTCGACGGCGCCCAGAGTGCCTTCCACGCGGCGGGCCTGCTGGACGAAGGAAATGGGGACGGCTCGTGACCGAGGAACTGCACCTCCTGGACCGTACGGCCGTACGGGGGTGCGCGGCCGAGGCCGACGTGTGCCGGGTCGTGACCGACGCGCCGCAGCGCAGGTATCCGGACGCCGTCTTCCCGCACGACCTGCCCGCCCACCGCGGCGAGGAGGTCGCCGGAAAGGTGTTGGAGGGCCCCCGATCCCTGGCCTGGACACGAGCGGCGATGAGACTGCCCAGCGCCATGGCCGTTCCGGAGCACACCGTCGGGCTGTGGCCCCGCTGACGCGACCACCCGGGCTCCCAACTTCCAACTCCCACAAGGAGCGAAGCACGCCATGCCGCACATCTCAAGGGTCACCGCCTACACCCACCTGACGCCGCACGATCTGAAGCCGCCCGGGGAACCGGAGGTCTTCTTCGAACCGGTCGACACCGAGATCGGCGTGTGGGTCGCCGCCGATCTGCTGCCGCCCGGCGGCGGAGGCACCGTGCTGGACCTCGGCTCGGGCAGCGGAGCCGCCGCGGCCGCCATGGCCCGGGCGGGTGCGGCCCGCGTCCACGGCATCGACTCGGGCGAGCAGACCCTGCGCTACGCCCGGACTCACTACGCCTCCCCTCCCAGTGACGGCAGGGTCACCTTCGCTCTGGGCGACTTCGCGCTCATGAGCGCCCAGCAGCTTCTCGCCACAGCCTCCGGTCCGCTTCCGCAGCCCCTCGTCGTCACCAGCAATCCCGCCTATGTGCCGCTTCCCCCGGAAGTGGACGAGGCTCGCCCCTCGATCAGCGGTGGGGCCGACGGCCTGAAGTGGGCCGGAGCGGTCACCGGGCACGCCCAGGCCCTCGGCGCCGATCTCGGCCTCACCATCGGCAGTTACTCGACGCCCCGGCACGCGGTCGCCGTAATCACCGAGGCGGGTTACCGCATCGCCGCCGTCACACTCTGCCCGCTTCCGTTCGGCGACTTCACCCGGCGTCATCCCGAGCGCGTCCTGGCCCTGGAAGAAGAGGGGGAGGCCGTCCTGTGGCGTGCCGGCCCCGACCCGCTCGCCTACTTCGTCGTCGGTCTGGCCTGCCGCCGGGAGGACAGCGACGTCCGGCCGGTCGGCGCCAAGGAGCTCATGGACCTCCTGCACAGCGCGGCCCGGTCCACGACCACCCGGCTGGAGAACCTCGACGCACCGGGCGAGATGCCGTACCCCTGGCCCGTACGCGTCCTGGACCTGCCCCCCGCAACCGCACGTCACCACTGGTAACCCCCCGCCCAGGGAGCCCGCCTCATGCCTTTGTCCGATCCTCCGGCACCGGAGCCCGCCGAGCCCGTCTCTCCCGTCAGCGTCACCGTGGGCGCCGTCGAACACAGCGTCGACTTCATCAGGCCCCACCTGCGCGCTCGTGCGGCCGCGCGGGTGGCTGTGTACGCGGGAGTGCAGATCAACGGAGCGCCGCATCTCGGTACCGGCGTCATGCAGACGGCGGCTTTCCTGCTGGCCGAGGCGGCCCGTGACCGGCTCGGCGTCCACGCCGAACTCCGCTTCGGCGCACTCGACAACGCCCCCTACGAGATCCGCGTCTGCCCGCGCACCGGCACCCTGTACACACGCTCGTACCATCACGCGGTCGGTCCGGCCACGATCGAGGAGCTGGTGAAACGGTTCTACGGCGGTCTGTTCGACGCGCTCACCGCCATGACCGGAGTGCCGTACACCGTCGAGACGTACACGCAACAACAGCAGGTGCCCGCCTTCCGTGAGGAGTTCCTTGCCTCACTCGCCCAATGGGACCGGCTGCGCTGGTCACTCGCCCCGTCCAGCGGGCGCGTGCCCATCAGCTTCCCGTGCCCGCGGTGCGGCTGGCTGCAGAAGCACGGCGAGGACACCGAACTGCTGGCCGTCGACGGCAGCCGGGCGCGGTTCACCGCCGTCTGCCTCGACCACCAACGCTACGAGGTCGAGGTACGGCCGGACGGGGACGCGTACGTCGGGCTCACCACGCTGCACCGTAATGTCGTCAAGGAGCGGCTGGCTGACCGGGACGCCGCCCTGCCGGTCATCGTCAAAGGCGCGGACTGGGCGGCGGGTTGCCGCCTGCTGGACGAGGCATTCCTCTGTTTCCCGGGCAGCGTTCTTCCGCCGGCCCGCGTCTTCACGCCCGTCATCCTGTCCGCGTCCGGCGCCAAGCTGTCCAAGTCCCTGATGCAGGAGGGAAAGGCGGATCTGTCCCCGGACACGCCGCCATGGATGCTGGATGCGACGTGCTGGGAGGGCACGACGGAGGAGTACGCCTCGACGCTGCACCGACTGGTGTCACTGATGCTGTCCGGTCCGCGGCACTTCGAGCGGGGCTACACCACATCGGAAGTGGTGCGGCTGCTCGGCCGGCCCGGTTCCCAACTGTTCGTCTGAGCGGGGCTGGTGGAGCCGGCAACGGTTCGGCGGCGCCCCAAAGAGGCGCGGGGAACGGCGCGACCAGCCACGAAGGTGCCGCAGACGATCGACGGTGGATCGCGGCACTTCCCGCGGAGCGCTCAGCGGTCGGCTCAGGCATCGAGCATCGCCAGGGCCCGGAACGGGTCCGGCAGCGAGGGCGCCGCCGACCAGGCGGCCGCGCAGGCCGCCCGCAGTCCGGCACAGGTGTCGCCGCTTCCCTCCAACAGCAAGACACCGTCCTCGACGCGGGCGTACCAGCCCTGGCACCACCAGCCCTCCGCCCGCCGGTCGGTGACCAGCGGCGGCGCGCACAGCGCTCGCAGGTCCCGTCCGAGATGGGTGGGCCTGAGGTGGGGTGGTGCGGCGAACAGGTCGGCCGGCCGCGTCCGGCCGGTAAGGACAAGGAGACTGTCGTATCCGGCACGGTGGGCGCCCTGGACGTCGGTGTCCAGGCTGTCGCCGACCATCAGCGGCCGGTGGGCGCCGGCACGCCGCGCGGCTTCGCGGAGCAACGGGGGTGAGGGCTTGCCCGCTACGATTGGTTCCGCTCCTGTGGCGGCCTGCACCACGGCGACCAAGGCACCGTTGCCGGGCACGGTTCCCCGGGGGGTGGGCGCGGTCAGGTCGGTGTTGGTGACGATCCAGGGCACGCCCCGCGCCACCGCGTGCCCCGCCTCGGCCAGCTCCTGCCAGGAGACCGTCGGTGCGAACCCCTGGACCACGGCGGCGGGGCCGTCCCGCTCGAACGCCACGGGCCGGAGCCCGTGTGCGGCGACCGCCGTCCGCAGCGCCTGCGAGCCGATGACGAGGACAGGCGCGAGGTGGCGGCACCGGTCGGCCGCGAGGCGCGCGGCAGCCTCTGCCGATGTCACCACCTCCTCCTCGGCCACAGCCAGGCCCCAACGCCGCAGGTCCGCTGCCACATCGGCGGGGGGACGGTTGGCGTTGTTGGTCACGTAGGCGGTGCGTCGTCCGGCGTCCCGCAGCCCGCGCAGCACGGGCACGGCATGCGGCACGGGACGGGAGCCCACGCGGACCACGCCGTCGAGATCCAGCAGTACGGCGTCGTACAGCCGCAGCAACGGCAGGCCGGCTGCCGAGCGGGGCGCTGCCCTGTCCGCTTGTTCCGATCCGTTCACGTCCACCCCTCCCAGCCGTGCATTGTGCTGATGTGTCCCGGCTGGGCGAAAGAGAGGGATCCGGACACCAGGTCGGTGCAGGAGGTGACGAGCCGGTGGGGCCTGGCCGACGAGCATTCGCCTCAGTGCCGTGCAGCTTGTTGTTCCGGAGCTCCTCGAGGGTCGCGTTCGTCGATGACGGGCACGATGCGACTGGTGTGGGGATTGAGGTGCAGCTGATCGACGGTGGTCCATTCCACCGCGACGGGGTGGATCAGGCCACCGGCGACGAGGTCGCGGTGCGGGACGTGGCTGGTTTGCAGGTGCTCGTGCAAGGCGAGGGTGCAGGCGGCGGGGTCGGCGACCTGCGCGGCCACGCGGACGAGGAGTTCGTCCTTGGCGTGGTGGTGGCGCAGATGACGGTGGGTGCCTGCTCCCGCAGGATCCGGGCGATGCTGTCCAGGTCGGTGTGGCTGGCGATGGGCAGCTCGACGAGGGGGGTCGGGCACTCGCGCAATGAGTAGGTGACGTGGAGGAAGCTCAGGTACATGCCGCCGACGGACAGCAGGTTCGCCACCCGGTCACCGGGCCGGAGCCCGGCGCGGGTCATGCTCGCGGCGGTGCAGGCAATGGTTGCGCGGAGCTCCTCGCGCGTGTGGGGAGTGGTCTTCGGCAGAACGGTCGTACCGCCCGAGCGGAAGACCATGCCGTCGCGGTGCGGGCCGGTCAGGAGCTCGCTGTTCCCGCGCCGGTGCGCTGCCCAGAAGTCGTCCGGGTCGACCATCGGCAGGTCGTGCAGATACGCGGGGCGCTCGGGTGCCTGTTCGTACAGGCGGCGGTAGTACGGCGAGTGCCGACGGGCGAAGTCCACCAGCTCGGCCCAGCCGGAGCCCGGGGTGGCGTGTGAGTCACTTGGGTACGTCATGACATGCCCTTCGGCCTTCGCGTGTTCGCAGAGCAGAGCAACGGCACGTCAAGGGGAAAGGTCACGCAGGCCGATGAGATCACCCGTCAGGGGTGTCACTGGCATGCGCAGGTACGCGGGCTGCTGGCCGGGTGTGCTGTTCCCGGCCGTCCCGGTCTGCGGCTGCGAACGCTGCAGGACGTGTTCGCCTGCGGCCAGAGAGAATTCGATCAGGCGACTTCGAGCACGGGCGACTAGCGTGGAAATGAAGAAGTGCCTGCTGTCCCGAAGATGCACGCCTGTGTCAACTGTTGAGCCGTCAATGAGAAATGCCTCTCCGTGTGCGCCAGCACAACCATGAGGAGATGGTGAGGATGTCGCACAAACTTCCAGAAGCAGAAAGTGGATCCTCCGCGCGCAACCTTGAGGGCGCAGAGCCCGAAAAGCTACCCGCGGGGCTGGCCGCCGAGTTGTCAGGCCGCCCGGCGCCCAGCGGGCGCAAGCGCGAGTTGTACCCGGACGTTCCTGTTGTTCTCGATGGGGAATTCGTCGAGGATCTTGAGCGTATGAACGCAGAGGTGGCGCGGCCCTTGTTCATGACGCGTCTGGTCTACGATTCATCCTTGGCTCTGGGGGCCTTCACCAATCGTGAAGCGATGCTTGCGGAGGCGCGCCGTACGCATGCCGATGCCGAGGAAGCCTCACTTGCGGCATCGCTGGAGGCGATCTGTACACAGCCACCCGACTCCTTGCCCACCCAGGTATGTTTCTTCGAAGACATCAACGAGGGGGGCGATGTGAAGTGTGTGGATGCGGGGCTGGGTTACCCAGACTTGAGTAAGGTGCACAGAGGATTTCTGGGCACGCAGGATTGGATTTTCGTCATCTCCTCCCTCAGTCAATGCCGGTTCGATGTGTCACTCTTTGATCTCCTCGAATGGCACGGAGACGAGTTCTTCCAGCCCAAGGGATGCAACACGCCGGATCTGGGGCGCTTCCGCTGGAACGACCTGGCGGTTTCGATCGCAAACTGGGGAACGTAGTGACCCGCGAGTAAGCGAGGTCGCCGTAGTATCCGGCGCCGTTGGCGATGGTCCGGGCGAAGCCGGGCCGGGCTGACCAGGCCCTTCAACTCGTACTACGAGGCCGTGGACAACTGGGGCCGTGGACAACTGGGTCAGCCTGCCGGCCGGGCGAGGACGCCCGGAGAGACGTACTCAGCAGCGCTTCGTCCAGGACCGCCGGTTTCCTGGGTGCGGGCCAGCGGGCGGTTCGAGTTCACCCAGCTCAGAAGCGGTCGGGACGACCATGGCGGGTGCAACAGGTGGGTGCACGCTATCCGTCGAACCTGTCGGTCCAGGCAGCACCGTCCCAGTACCGGAGGCGCGGTGACCCGGGCTGGTGTGCCGGGTTGGCATACCAGCCTGCGGGCACGGCTGAATTCGACGGTTCGGCGAGGGCCGGGGCAACCCCGGCGACGAGAGCGTCGATGTCCCCTGGGAACGCCCATTCGAGATCATCTGGCCTGTCTGGTGGCGGGGCGTCATGGCCGCCGTGCTGATACCGCCGAAGGGTTTCCTCCTCCTCGGGTGACCGGGGCCCCGGCAGTGACGTCCGGTGCCAGGCGACGACGCCCGCCAGCCAGTGAGCGAAGCGCTCGTCGGCGAACCCTGGCGACGACAACTCGATCGTTCGAACCCCCATGGAGGTTGCGACCTTGAGGTCGAGGTAGGTGGCGCCGCCGATAAGGCCCTTCACCTTGCGCAGCGTGATGCCGCTGAGCCACTCATGGCGTACCTGGCCGATCGCCACCTTGCCGGCCCTTCGCTGAGCTGCTCGATGCTTGCTGACGATGTTGGCGGTCACGGCCACGGTCAGTCCCACGACGCCGAAGCCGGCCCAGCCGCCTCCCTCGTCGAACTCGGTGGTCAGGAATCCCGTGCGCCGATCGGTCACGACCAGGGCCGTCGGGCCTGGAAGCTGCCACGTCTGGGGACGGATCTCGGAGACCTGGCCCCAGCCGGTCCACAGAGCCGACTCGCCTGGCTCGAGCAAGAGGTGTCTTCCGTCCGTGGAGGCGGCGGTCCAGTACGGCCTGGCGGCGTCACCTAGGTCACGCACTGTCAGAACTTCTCCTGGGAGCATCGACGCCCCCTCTCAGGTGACGGCTCAGCAGGTGGCGCATCGGGTGGCGCATCGGAGGTGGACGCTCACGAGTCCGCCTCGGGAGGACGCGGGTATCGACGTTGCGAGCATTCCTGGTCGCAAATCCGGCTCCTCGTGAGGAGGGGGCCCCGCAGGACAATTCTCCGCCGTTCTCGCGGCAGGAGCCACCTGGCATGCGTAGATCTGATTCCGCTGGCGAAGTCTGAGTGAGTGTGGTTGTGGGCGCCCTAGTCGAGATCGCTTCGCTCCCTGATGGCGTGGACGTCGGAGCCTATACGGAAGATCACCATCACCAGCTCGAACGTGATCCGATACACGATGAGCCAGAGCAGCGCCACCAGGAGTCCGACGACCAGTGTCAGAATGCCCACGCCCGACGACTTGTGGAAACCTGAAACGATGAAGATGATCCAGGTGATTCCGATGAGGATCGTGATCACCACGTAAGCGAATTTGATGACCTTGGGTGTGACGAAGGTGCTGAAGCCGAAGTCGAACAGACCCGCAAAGAAGCCTTTCGCGGGTGTCGGCCGCGGGTCGAGATGCGGCGGCGCGGCGCCGAACGCCGGAGGCCGACCCGCGGGCGGGGGTGGCGGGGGCGGCGATCCGGGCCAGGGCGCGGCAGGGGCGGGTCCTGGACGGGTGGCGGTCGCGTCGCCGGGACCGGGCTCACCCACGCGGTGGCCGCATTCTGGGCAGAAGGCGTCGGCTGGCGATACGGACGCGCCGCAATTCGGGCAGTTCATTCCGTCTGGCATCATCCATCACGCTCCTCGCTCCTCGCTCCTCGCGTCACGCGCCGAGCGGCAGCGGCCAGTTGCACCAGCCGTAAGTCGTCGGCGGCTCGGCCGAGTGCGTACGCGCTCGGCGGGGTGCTGGCAAGGTCGCCCCTGGAAGAGGGGGTCACTCGGGACCGGGTATTGAGTAACTCGGTTCCTTTCATGGTCATTGCTGCTGGACGTCGGCTGCGACGATGACGCCGTCGTGGACGGTGTACGTGCCCGTGAAGTGGCGGTGTGTTCCGTCCGTCTGTAGTGCATCCAGCTCGATCTCCACTCGGTCGCCGGCAACAGAGATGACGGTGACAGCGTCGGAGGCGGTGCCTTCGAATCCCTTCACGAAGGACGAGTACGGACCTCGGGTGAGGTTGTTGCCTCCGAGCTCCCAAGCATGCTTGTAGTCACCGGCGTTGATGGCGGCGAAGTACGCCTCAACGGTGTCCGCGGGACCGGCCTTGGCTGATGGCGATCGCGCGGTGGGGCTGGCGGGTTGTGTCGGGGGCAAGCCGGTTGACTGCTCGGTCGGCTGCGGTGGGAGAGTCGCGTCGGTGGTCGGTGAGGGGGACGTCGTTGGCACGGTGCTCGCAGGCTTCTCGGAGTCCGAGCTGGTCAGTTGGGTGACACCGAAATACGCCCCGGCAACGATGAGGAGGGCGACGATCACCGCCCCGACGATGACGAGCGGTGATGGGCCACGCCCGTGCTTGTCTGGGCCGCTCGGTGGCTGCGGCGTTTCGGCTGGACCCCTGCCTGGGGGCTCCGGCACCGCCATGGCGGTGCGGCCCCCGAGGCCGCCACCTGCGGGCGGGCTGCCAACCGCCGGAGCCGTGACCGTGACCGTGGTGTCGTCTGCGGGAGGTGGCAACCCGGTGGGAGGCAATGGCACACCGCACACACTGCAGTAGGGCGCGGGCTTGACCTCGTGACCGTGCGAACAAGTGACGACCATCGGTGCGCCACAAGCCGTGCAGAACTTGGACGCCGACGCCGCCTTCCCCGACGGAGCAGCATGCCCGTTCGTGCAGTGGAGTCCCGGCTGGTCTGTCATCGGTGGGCCCGAGGTGATCGAGGATCTTCCTAGTTCCTATGCTGCGCCTCCGACGTGGCAGTCGCATCTGCTTCGCGGCTGCCCATGTGGCGGCGCCTCCCTGCGGATCGACACTGACCTGGTGGGCGAGGTACTGCATCCGTTTGAGACGGGGTGCGGGCCAGGTTGGCCAGGTCGTCGATGCTGCAGGGGACGAGATTGCCATCTCATTGGCCTGATCTATGCGATGGAGCGCATGGGACACCACATGGCCGCCGAGGCCGTGCACTTAAAGGCGTCCTTTCAAAGGGGCCGACCTGAACCCCCTGAGCACCACCTGGTAGCCGACCTGAACCCCTGAGCACCACCTGGTAGATGCCCCTACCCGAACTCAGCTGCGGTGGTCGCCGCCAGCGGTCGCGGCTGTCGTGATCAGGTAGTCGGCGAAGTGCTCGGTCAGCGGCTCACCGGTGAGCGGTTCGAGGAAGAGGAACTGCCCTTGGGGGTTCACCTCCAGCCATACGGGTTCACCTTCCGGTGTGAGCTTGATGTCGATCACGCCCATGGGCAGCCCCAGCCGATCTAGCACCGTACGGACCAGCCGGGCCAGGTCCTCAGGGACCGGCCACCGTGTGATCGGGACGTTGAGATCAGGGCGCCAGTCCAGTTCCTCCGTCTCGATGAGCGCCGCGAACATGCGCTCGCCGAAGCAGTTGAGCCGGATGTGGTGTCGGCCCGGAATGTATTCCTGGTACGTCGCCGGGCACATTGCGAAGGACTCCGCAGGCAACGTCTGCGGATCCTCGATCCACCGCGTGTACAGGGACGGGCCCGGCGCGCCTACGACGGGCTTGACGATGACCCGCCCGACCTCATTGATGAAGTCCACAACCTCACCACGTGATTGTGTGATCAGCGTCCGCGGCACCCGGAAACCGGCCTGTCGGGCCACCCACAACTGGTAAACCTTGTCCGATGCCCGGTCGGTTGCCTCCGGCGGTGAGATCCACTCACCATGGAACGAGGCGGCGAGGATGCCTCTCAGCGCTCCATTGCAGTCGTTGTTGACCAGGCTGATCTGCTGCGCACTGATAGCCGCGCCTTCCGACTCGGCGGCGGCCATGGTGAGTTGCTGTGGCGCACGCGCCCGGCGCCACCACAGCAGTTTCGCCTGCGCTGGGGGCACCGTTCGGCCCTCCGACGTCGGCAACGCCGCCGGGATGCCGGAGCCGTCCGGCGTCCCGGACAGGTGCCAGGTGAGGCCGGGTCTTCCGCTCACCCCGTCGCACTCGAGAATGTGGAACGGCTCACCGCGGGCGCGCACCGCTTGCTGCACGCCCACGGCATGAAGATCGTCGTGGAAGGACAGGGCCAGGATCATGCCGCGTCACACTGGTCGGAGCAGCAGTGGACCCCACACCCGGTCTCACACGCGTGCCCAGCCAGGGCCTCGGCGGAGACCTCCAGACCGGTCGTGGTCCGAAGGGCCACCTCCCAGGCCCGCAGTTCCTCAGGTGTCTCCAGTTCTACGTATCCGGTCGCCTGGGTGCCGAACACCACCGGTGGCGCGGTGCTGGTGAAGCGTTCCTGCTTCTGATCCAAGGGCTCGCCAAGCTTGAAGCCGTTCATGGTCACGGCCTCCCTCGTTTGTTTCTCGCGGCCCCGAGTGTCGATTTGTTGATTCCTCCCTCCTTCTACTGAACCACGACTGCCCAAGGGGCCGCATCCGGACGATGCCGCCTGCTGACGCCAGCCTCTCGACGAGGCGGACCAACCTGAAGTCGTGACAGCTGGCGCACTGTTCGGGGTGTCCAAGCCGACCGCTGACCGCATCATCGAGCGACATCCACGACGCCTTCCTCCAGCTCGCTCACTGCATGACCCTTGCCCGCAAGCACCCAGCATTTTGAAAGGACGCCTTACGGGCCGCCGGCAGCCGCGCCCCGACGGACGTCGCCGTACTGATCCACAATCTCCACGTGTCGAGCAGCTTCCACGAGTCCTCGCGCGCACTGGTCGCAGCCTTGGCCGAAGCCTCCGCGGCAGGAGCCAGAGCCCTGGTCATCGAAGTGAACCAGGGGGATGCCGGAGCCGACGCCGTACTCAAAGGCGCGGCCCGCGTCCCGCCCCTCACACCAACCCGTTCTCCCGCGCATACAGCGCGGCCTGCGTCCGATCCCGCAGCCCCAGCCGGCTCAGCACACGCGAGATGTGGTTCTTGACGGTGCCCTCGCTCAGATAGAGCCGCGCGGCGATCTCCTTGTTCGTGGCGCCCGCGGAGATGAGCCGGAGAACCTCCGTCTCCCGGGGCGTCAGGAGGTCGGGCGCGGGGATGCCCGCCGCCAGCGAGGTGAGGACCGTCTGGTCGAACTGAGCGACACCCGCGTGCGCGAGGCGGACCGCCTGGGCGAGTTCCGCCGCGGGCAGGTTCTTCAGCAGATAGCCGACTGCCCCGGCTTTGAGCGCCCGCCCTACGTACTCGTCGTCGTCGAACGTCGTCAGCATCACGATCCGGCACCGGGGCAGCCGGCGCAGGAGCAGAGCCGTGGCCGCCACCCCGTCCATGCCGGGCATCCGGATGTCCATCAGCACCACGTCGGGTTCGCACTTCTGGGCCAGCTCCACGGCCTCGCCGCCGTCCCGCGCGCTGCCCACCACCGCGATGCCAGGCTGGATGCCGAGCAGCGCGGCGATGCCCTCGCGCACGAGCTCCTGGTCGTCGACGACGAGGACACGTACGTCCAGCGCCTGCGGCGCCCCGGGTCCGGCCGCCACGTCATTGCGTACGTCCGGAGTTCCCGCCACCCCCGGCCCGACGACTGCGGGACCGGTCACCACGGCACCCCCACCGCCAGCACCGTCCCCCGCTCGGAACTACTCACGTCCACCGTCCCCTCAGCCAGCCGCACCCGCTCGCGCAGCCCCGTCAGTCCGAAGCCCTCCGCGGCTCCGCCCAGCCCGCCCCCGTTGTCCATGACACACAGACGCGCGCCCGTCTCGTCGTAGCGGACCGTCACACCGATCTCGCTCGCGCCGGAGTGCCGGCACGCGTTGGTGAGGCCCTCCTGGGCTGCCCGGTACAGCACCAGCAGCGGCCGCCGCTCGGTGCCCGACACGTCCAGGGAGATCCGGCGGGCGCCGCCGTCCAGGTGGTGGACGAGGTCGGCCAGCGCCCGCGACAGAGCGACGGGCTCGGATTCCGCCTCGGGGCCCAGGGTGCGTACGGAGGTCCGTACCTCGTCCAGGGCCCGGTTTGCCGACCAGCGGGCGTGCGAGACGGCCTGCGCGGAGGAGGTCGGATCGAGCGCGGCGAACGCCTCCGCCTTCTCCAACTGGATCCCGATCGCGGTCAGATGGTGCCCGAGACTGTCATGGATCTCGCGAGCCAGCCGGTTGCGCTCACGGGCCGCCGACAACTGCGCAACCTCCGCGAGGGTGCCCTCCAGTTGGCCGCGGGCCCGCTGTTCCCGTACGGCAACGGACGCCATGGCCAGTGCCAGTACGACTCCCAGGGTGAACATCAACAGATCCGAGATGTACTCGGCCCGCAGCGCCCACCCCGGCACCCACAAGGTGAACGTACCCGCCAGCAGAACCACACACCCCGCACCCAGCGCGACCCCGACACCCGGCCCGAACGCGAAAAACCCCAGGAACGGGACCAGGACGAACAACACCCGCGACAGCCCGGAGACATCGAGAGCCGCCACCGCACACAACAGCGCGGCCCGCAGGGCGAACACGGCGCCCACCGGAACCCGCCACCCGCGCCCGTCGAGCGCCGCGAGCGCGCACAGCAGCACCGCGAACCCGGCGGTGCGCGCGTCAGGGCCCGGACCTATCACGGCGTAGTAGAGGCCCCCGGCGAGCACCGCCCCGTACAGAACGGTGGGTATCCAGGGCACAGGACGCGGCATCGAGCCTCCTCGGAAATCTCGTACGTACGGGTACGGCTCCCGCAGCGTACGCGGGGACGGCGCCCGTCCGCACCAGCCGACGGCTGCGCGGCGAAGCGTGGCCAAAGGTCATGTGCCCTCCGTCCCCCCCCGCACCCCTGACTTTTCGTACTTACCCCCGATGACCTGCGGTTCCTAGGTTTCTCGGCGTCACCACGGCACGAGATGAGGACACTCCATGCACCTACGTTCCCTGGCCGTCGCACCCCTGCTGCTGGCCACCGTCCTGGCCGTCCCGGCGGCCGCCCGCCCCGGCACCGCCGACAGAATCCGGGTCCCCGGCGTCGAACACACCGTGTCCGCCCGCCTTGCCGACCTCACGACCGCCGGCACCAAGCTCACCGGACACACCGACCCCGACGACTGGGCGGGCCTGGAGGCGCCCAACACCACCACCCCGTCCGGAGTCCCCGGCATCCAGATAGACGGTTACTTCCCCGACACCTCCACCACCAACACCGACCACGGTTGGAACCACGACAGTCAGTTCGTCATCCGGCTGCCCGACCACTGGAACGGCGGGCTCGTCGTCGCGGGCCCGCCGGGACTGCGCAAGCAGTACGCCAACGACCGCATCATCAGCGACCAGGTCCTGGCGAGGGGGTACGCGTATGCCGCCACCGACAAAGGCAACTCCGGCCCCGAGATCTACAAGGACGGCGACGGCCCCGGCGACGCCGTCATGGAATGGCACCGCAGGGTCACCGAACTTACGGTGACGGCAAAGAAAGTGACGGCACGTCACTACGGTCACACGCCACGCTTCACGTACGCCGCCGGGCTCTCCGCAGGTGGCTACCTCGTCCGCTGGCAGCTCGAACACCGCCCCGACCTCTACACCGGCGGTCTCGACTGGAACGCCCTCACCTTCACCGCCGACGGCGGCCTCCTCAAGTCCCTCCCGCCCGCCCTGCGCGCCTACCCCCGCTACGCCCCGGTGCCACACGCCGAGTCCGCGCACGCCGCGATGCTCGCCGCGGGCTATCCGGAGGGCTCCGAGCCCCAGTGGGAGTGGCACCACAAGAAGCAGTGGGACCTCCTCCAGCGAGTGATACGCGAGGAACTCGACCCCGACTACGACGGGCCCACCGAGGGCGGTGCCCCGCTCTGCCCCGAAGGTACCGGTCCCGGCTGCGACACCGACTACGACTTCGTGGCCCGCCCGCGAGCGGTGCACAAGGCGGTGGAACGGATCTCGCTCACCGGAAATATCCACCGTCCCCTCATCAGCATCCAGGGCACCCTCGACGCCCTCACCCCGCCGGCCGCCTTCGGCGACGTCTACCACCGGATGGTCGCCGCCACGGGCCACGCCGCCCTGCACCGCTACACCCAGGTCCCCGGCGGCGCCCACACCGACGGCCTGGTCGCCCTCGACAAGGACCACGTACGCCCGATGCTGGGCGACTTCATGGCGGCGCTGAGTGAGTTGGAGGCGTGGACACGACCCACTCCGTCCACCTCCTCCTGAGGCGGCGACATACGGTAGACCGCCGCTTCCGAAGGCGGCGGTCTACCTGGCACCGCAACGAGGCTATGGCGCCTGCGCGAGACAGCGGAGCTCCAAGCCGTGCCGCAGGTCGTCGCCGACCGCCGCGCCACGCACTCGAAGCCCGCCAGGAACACGCCCGCGCCTGGGGGAGGCGCGCCCTGGCGGACGTCTGGAGGACGTCTGACGCACCGGCGTCAGGATGCCGTACGGAACCGCACCGAGATCGACCCGAAAGTGCTCGTCGCCAATCCGCCGCTGTGGCGCGTCCTGGACGAGGACGCCCGTACGAACATGGCGCGCGGCACCCTCTGCTGCGGTGAGAGGGCACTGCGCCAGATGGCCGTACGCGTCGACGGTGAGACGGCCCGCCGAGTGTTCAAGATCTCCGGACTGGACTAGGCGTTTCATCCCGTTTTGCAGACACCCCTCAGGAACCTTGACGGCCTCTTAACGGGCATATGCCTCCTGCTGTTCATACGCTCGCGACGTGCTCAACCTGACCGGCGTCCTCAAGCGCCTCGTGATCGGCCGCGCCATGCGCAGCGAAGAACTGGGCGAGACCCTGCTGCCCAAGCGGCTCGCCCTGCCGATCTTCGCCTCCGACCCGCTCTCCTCCGTGGCGTACGCGACCCAGGAGATCCTGCTCGTCCTGACGCTGGGCGGACTCGCCTACCTCCATTTCACCCCGTGGATCGCCGCCGCCGTGGTCGCCCTGATGACGGTGGTGGTGCTGTCCTACCGGCAGGTCGTGCACGCGTACCCCAGCGGCGGCGGCTCCTACGAGGTCGTCTCGACCAACCTGGGCCCGTCGGCGGGGCTGGTCGTGGCCGCGTCCCTGCTGGTCGACTATGTGATGACGGTGGCTGTCTCGGTCGCCTCCGGTGTCGACAACATCATCTCGGCGCTGCCGTCGCTGGCCGACCACCGCGTACTGCTTGCGCTCGGCTTCGTGGCGATCCTCACCGCGATCAACCTGCGGGGCGTACGCGAGTCCGGGCGCACCTTCGCCGCCCCGACCTACCTCTTCATCGGCGGCGTCCTGATCATGGTCGGCACCGGCCTGATCCGCTACCTCCTCGGCGACGCGCCGGTGGCCGAATCGGCCGCGTACGGCATCACACCGGATCCCAGCGAGCAGAACCTGACGGGCCTGGCGCTGCTGATGCTGGTGCTGCGGGCCTTCTCCAGTGGCTGTACGGCCCTGACGGGTGTGGAGGCGATCTCCAACGGCGTACCCGCCTTCCGCAAGCCCAAGTCGAAGAACGCGGCGAGCACGATGGCCTCGATGGGCATCATCGCGGTGGTGATGTTCGTCGGTGTGACCACCTTGGCGATCGTCTCGAAGGTCCACATCACCGCGGACTCCTGCCGGCTGACCGGCCTCGGCGGCGACTGCGAGAACTTCACCCAGAAGACCGTCATCGCCCAGCTCGCCTCTTCGGTCTTCGGCGGCGACAACAGCATCGGCTTCTACTTCATCCAGGCGGCCACCGCGCTGGTGCTGATCCTGGCCGCGAACACCGCGTTCAACGGCTTCCCGCTGCTCTCCTCGATCCTCGCCCAGCACCGCTACCTGCCCCGCCAGCTGCACAACCGCGGCGACCGGCTCGCCTTCTCCAACGGCATCCTCGCCCTCGCGATCGTCGCCGGAGCACTGCTGTGGACGTACAAGGCGGACGTCACCAGCCTCATCCACCTCTACATCCTCGGAGTGTTCACCTCCTTCACGCTCTCCCAGCTCGGCATGGTCCGGCACTGGAACCGCGCCCTGCGCGCCGAGCCCGACCCGGCCACGCGCCGCCGCCACCAGTCGGCCCGCGTCGTCAACGCGCTCGGCGCGTGCGTCACCGGCCTGGTCCTCGTCATTGTCCTGATCACCAAGTTCACGGAGGGCGCCTGGCTCGCGGTGCTGGCCGCGATCGTCCTGTGGGTGATGATGCGCGGCATCCGCCGCCACTACGACCACACCTCCGCCGAACTCGCGGTCGAGGACCCACGAGCCGAACTCGTCCCACCCTCCCGGGTCCTGGCGGTGGTGCTCGTGTCGACCATCCACAAACCCACCCTGCGGGCACTGTCGTACGCGCGCGCCTTCAAACCGGACCAGCTCGAAGCCCTCACCGTCGCCGTCGACAAGGGCGAGACGCAGGACCTCGAGCGCCGCTGGCAGGACCTCGACGTCAACGTACCCCTGAAGGTCCTCGCCTCCCCCTACCGCGAGATCACCAAGCCGGTCGTCGAGTACGTGAAGGGGATGCGCCGCGAGAGCCCGCGCGACGTGGTCGCCGTCTTCATCCCCGAGTACGTGGTGGGCCACTGGTGGGAGAACCTCCTGCACAACCAGTCCGCCCTGTGGCTCAAGAGCCGCCTGCTGTTCACCCCGGGCGTCATGGTCACCAGCGTCCCCTGGCAACTCACCTCCGCCGCCCACGCCGACCACCCCGCCGCCCGCGCCCCCGGCTCGGTCCGGCGCGGAGAGCCGGCGGCCGGGCACGGCAGCGATACACCGGCCCGACGTGTCTGACACCTCCGACGGCCAGAGCCGGCGCGATGGAGGGGGGCGACCCGGTCCTCGCCATGGAGACCCATCATGAGGGCCGACAGTGACCTTCTGCCATTCTGTCTGCCATGTCCGCACGAAATCGAAGACTGCCCCGGCACCGTGCCTGGCCACTGACCACCACCGACATCAACGAGTGTCTCGGCCCCTACATGACCCGAGTCACGGACCTGCAGTTCCTCACCGGACATGGCAGCGGGACCATCGTCCTGGGAGCACGATGGATCGCTCCGAACCCCCGCAACTACGGCCGTGGCATCCACCCGGACATGGTCGGCTTCCGCATAGACGTTCACCCCGTCGATGCCACTGAGCGTGCTGCCATCCGCGCTGTTCTACGAGCGCATGCCCTGCCGCAACTCCACGAATGGATCACGCAGGCGATCGCCGCCGACGAGACCTGGCAACTGACACCTCATCAGCACTACTGGCGGCTCACCAACGGCCACCTCACCCACCGCGACGAAGCGTGAACCGAGTCGGGACGAGGCGCACACCCCGAGGGTCCACAGCCCCCAGCGGCCCTGTCAGCGAAGGGCTCCGTTTCCCTGCCCTGGGCGCTGGTGTTGGCCGGTTGTTGATCAGCTTGTACTGGGCCGAAGCCTTGGCCCATGCCTGCCGGCTGGCGTGATCCGCCAACAGCGCGGGGTTGGCGAGGTAGCGGTTGGCCATGGCGGTCGCGAGTTCTTCGATCCTCGGGTCGTCCGGTTCCCAGGTTTCGGCCTCCCAGCCGCGCTTGGTCATGTCGATGTACTCGGGGTCGTCCAGCCCGTGTTCGAGCTGGGTGAGGAACCGACCAACTCCTCGATCGCCTGCTACAGCTCCGGACGATCCTGCCCCTGGCCGGAAAGGTTGGTGGACATGCTGCTCTTCACATCGGTTGTGCCCCGGGTCAGCCTCTTGCCGGCTGCGACGAGCCTCCACCCCGCCCCAAGGTCAACCTCACCTGTGATCCACCCCACAGTCGCTTCCAGTTGGCGCGACTGCCAGGGCCCGTGTGCCCGGGACGCAGGATGCCTGGAGCGCCGCGCGTTGTGCTCCGGGCAGCTGTCGGGAGGCGCCTCGTCGGCTGCCGTCCAGGCGTGCGACGCCTGTGTCGAGCCATTGGGGGAGTGGTTCGACGCCGATGAAGTGGGCCAGGCGCGTCAGCTCGTTGCGGGGATCGTCAAGGAGGTCCTCGTAGGCAAGGGTGGTCCGTTGGAGTGCGGGCACAACGTCGAGGTCAGCCACGCCCTGGACGATGAGCTGTGACCACAGTGCGCCGAAACCGGTGAGCGGCAGATCAGGGTCGAGGACCAGGGCGGAATCGAAGTGTTCGGTCAGCAGCGGTGACAGTGTGGGTGGCAGATCACGGATCTGTTCCTCGGTCAGGTCCTCGATACGCTCGGCGCCACTGCGGGCGAGGATCTCCCGCAGCAGGAAGATCAGCCGGTAGCCCGTGTGCCGGCTCATGGACAGCGCGCAGTCGGGTCCGTCCCTGAACAGGTGCACGAAACGTGCGTGCGGGAAGACCTTGCGGAGCAACGGCACCCGGTGCAGGGAATAGCCCGATCGCTCGACCACCGCCGTACGCCCCGCCCGCCTGCCCAACAGGCTGAACAGGGCCGCGTAATGGTCGGCGGCGCTCCGTCGCGGCCAGCCGCATACCTGCCCTTCCAGCTCGTCGAACAGGCTGTCCGGCTGGTCGGTCAGGTGCGGAAGTACCATCAGGGACAGCGCGGGAATGCCCGTGGTCTCGGTCGCGAAGCGCCCGGGGCGACGCGTGTAGAGGAACTCCGGCATCGGTACCCCGTTGCGGATCATCTGCTCGAACTGCGGATTGGGATCGGCCAGAAGCCGCCAGAACTCCCTACCGTCCAAGGGCCCTTCGGGGAAGCCCCGGCTCTGCACGGACGACAGGAGCTCGTTGAGGCTGAGGACATCCGGATGCGCATGGACGATGGTCGACAGCGCGGTCGACCCACTGCGGCCCGTACCGACAACGAACGTCAAAGTGCGCACGGCAGCAGTCTCCTTCGAAGCCGACCCCAGCGATCGCGAGCAGACTTCCCCCGGAGGCCGCGCTCTATCCCTTGCCGGGTGCCCCGCCGGTGCGGCGACGTGCGTGTCACGGCAAGCGAGGTGGCGGCGCGGCCCTGCGTTTGAAAGAGACCGGTGCGCGCTGGTCGGCGAGCGCCTGCGAGTTGGAGGCCTCGGCCGGAGCGGTGTCCGTGGTCGCGCCGACCGGTCTGGCGGCCTCTCACCACCCGGAAGCCCGGTGGCCGGAGCGACGAGTGCCCCATCAGTGGCGCCAGGGTTCTCGGGTCTCTGAAAGTGATCCAGTCCACCTTTGAGGCGTTGCCGACACACGGCTCCTGTCCCGGTAGGTGACTCTTCGCAGTTGAACCATGGCAGTATGTTGCTCCCGCGCGGGAGGTTGGTCTGAACATGAGGGAGCGTTCGGAAACGAATCAGGCGCTTCACGCAGCGGCTCCCGGCTGGCCACGGAAAGGGCAGAGGACCTATGCTTTTCAGCGCTTCAGGCAGGACGGCGCTGGCTGCTGTCGCGGCGATGTCGGCCCTGCTGGTTGCGGGAGTCGGCTCCGCGTCCGCCGTGTCTCCTGCGTCTGCTTCCTCCGAAGCTGTCATTACAGCTACCTCTGAAGCCGTCGTTACAGTGGCGGCGGCCGACAGCTATGACGCCATCTGCAGGAGCCACAGCCGCGACTACATCCTGAAGAAGTACTACCGGGGGCCCGCGTTCTACACCCTGCGCTGCGGCACCAAGACGTGGGGCTGGAAGCACATCAAGGCGGGCCACGGCTGGGACAGCACGATGGACCGGAGGATCACCGCGGCCATCTGGTCCGGTGATCCCAATGGCCGGGGTGGGTACTCCACCTACACGCGGAATCAGTGCCCACGTCTGGAGAAGTTCCGCACCCTGTTCGGCACCCCGGCCGGGCGCAACGACCTTCTGACCGCGTATACGGTCGACCGGGCGGCCCTCGTCGGCGCGGCCACTTGCTAGACGCGGTGTCGGGACGCGGGGTGAGGTGAAAGGAGCCGTCCCGGTGGACGAGCAGACGCCGGCCGAGCAGGCCCTGAGCCGCCCCTACGTCGCAGCTGACGGACTGTGCTTCGACGTCATCACGCTGTCGGTGGAGCACCATCTGGATCGCAGCGCGACGTTGACGTACTTGCTCACTGTGCGCCGCCCGGGCCATCCGGACGAACGCTGGACCGTCACCCTGCCCTGGGAGGACAAGTCATGGGCGGACGTGCTCACCTCACCCGCGCCCGCTGCTGACCGGCTGGGGCAGCTCGTGCACCTCGTCCACGCCCATCTGGACGAGTGGTGGGCCACGAAAGGACACAGCCGGCGGTCGGCGAAGATGGGGCGGCGGCTTCTCTGACTTGGTAGTCATGGAGAAGCACTGCCGCGCCCCGCCCCTTGCGTTGGTTGCTTGCGCAGGGGTTTGCGCTGGACGTCACGGGCTCGGGTGAAGGTGACGTGCCACGCTGCGGCCGGACGAAGGCGAGCGTGGCCGGGACACGCCGCCGCTCAGCTCACTTCGAAACGCGGCCTACTGGTCGCGCTTGGGCCAGACGGGGCCCTGATCGGTCCAGATGACACCCTTGTTGCGGCAGAGGCAGAAGGGGTGGCCGATGGGATCGGTGTAGACGCGGAAGCCGAAGCCGTCGGGGCCGGTGCAGTCCCGCTGCAGGGTCGCGCCGAGGGCCAGGACGCGGCGCTGTTCGGCCTCGATGTCGTCGACTTCGAAGTCGAGGTGGAACTGCTTGGGGTGCTCGCTGTCGGGCCACTTCGGGGCGCGGTAGTCCTCCACCTGGATGAAGGCCAGTTCGATCTCGCCGAACTGGATACCGGCCCAGTTCTCGTTACTGCCCTCCTTGACCGGGAGCGCCGTCACCTCGGAGTAGAAGGCTGCCAGCTTCATCGTATCCGGGCAATCGATAATGAAATCGGTAAGTCGCAGCATCCCGCGATCTTGCCACAAGATCAAATGAGCCGGACCTTGAGAGAGGCCCTGGGCGTCGGGGTCCTGGAGGAAGGCGGTCCGGACGAGCAGGAGGTGGGTGCCGGCGCCGGCTACTACAAGCTCCCGTGCAAGCCGGGCGAGTTGCGCGAAAGACGCGTTCCTGTGCGCGGCCACGACCGACTGGAGCGGGCCTGCTCCACGTGCGCGGGGTGCTCTTGTTATTGCGCAGGTAGACGGTGCCTGAGGCGAAGACCTCGTCGAGGTGGCTGATGGTGCCCCCCAGGGAAGTCGACCGCCAGGCGGCCCTTGTCGGCGGCCATGTCGAGTTGCCGGTCACCGTGAGGGGAAAAGAGGGCCCGTACGGCCGGGGAAAAGGGGATGCGCCGGGGCCCGGCGTCGTACAACGATCGAGCATGACCTGGTATCTCACGGACGACGTCGAAGCCTTCCGAGCGGCCGCGCACTCCTTCCTCGCCGCTGACCCGGCACGCAACACGGTGCTGCTCACCCTCTCCGAGGGTGCGCGTGATGGGCACTGGCCGGGTGCCCGGTTCGGCTGGTGGACCGGGCCGGGGGGCCCGGCGGTGGGTGGCGCGTACGTCCAGACGCCGGGAATGCCTCCGGTGCTGGGCACGATGCCGGACGGCGCGGCCCGGGAGCTCGCCGGGGCGCTGCGCGGCGAGATGCCCGTCGGGGTGAACGGCGCCACCGCCACGGCCCTGGCCTTCGGTGAGGCGTGGGGCCGGTATCGGGTGGACCGGGAGGAGCGGCTGTTCCGGCTCGCCGAACTCGCCGAACCTGCACCGACCTTGGGCCGCGCCCGTTTGGCGACCGAGGCGGATCTGCCGCTGGTCACCGCGTGGATGACCGCGTTCCTCGACGAGTTGGCGCTACCGCCCGGCCTGGGCGCGGCGGCGGCCGCGGCGAGGCGCACGGCGGCCGGGCAACTGGTGCTGTGGGAGACGGAGGAGGGCCCGGTGTCGCTGGCCGCCGCCTCCGGGGTGCTGGCGGGCCAGTCACGTATCGGCCCCGTCTACACCCCGCCCGCGCTGCGCGGCCGCGGCTTCGCGGCCGTCGCCACGGCGGCCGCGACCCGGCTGGCCCTGGGGTGGGGCGCGGAACAGGTGGTGCTGTTCACGGACCTGGCCAACCCGACGAGCAACGCGCTGTACCAGCGGCTGGGGTACCGGCGGGTCCAGGACCTCCTGGTGCTGGACTTCACGGGCGGAGGCGACTGACACGGTACTCCCACGTGGTGCCCCGGTTGCGCGAAGCCCAGTTGGCCGTGCCCGAGCCGTTGACCGGGGCGGCGCGCAGCACACCCCTGGGTGTACTTCTGCCAGCCGCCGCCGATCTTGCGCCGCGACCGGGCCACCGCCTGCACCCCGGCGGTCAGGGAAGCCGCTCCGCACGCCGGCGCTGAGGGGCTTCTCGTACTCCTCTGGTGGTTCAGAGAAAACAGCGGCCCACCGACGCTGTTTGGCAAGAGGTGGAGGGAACGGGCCGCTTCGGTATCGCCGCTTCGGATGAGCCGCCCTTCGTTGGTGAGCCGCCACCGTCCCGCCGCGTTCGTCTACTCCTGGCGCGGGGGCTCCTCGGAAGTGGCCTGTCGACGGGTCGCCCGGTCGATCTCCGAGCTGTAGCAGTGTTTGACCCGCCCAGTCGGCCAGAGGGTGCCCTGCGGGGTGCGGACGAGTACCCATTCACCCGGGTGGGGCACGCCCATGACCTCTACTGGCAGCGGGGCACCCGGTGCGAGGGGCCAAGGACGTTTGGGGGTCGCGCTGAAGAAACCCGACGGCAGCGCCAACCGGTAGTCGTCAGACCACAAGTACGTACGTTCTTGCGGCGGAACCGTCACGGGCGGCCCGACATCGGGGACGAAGGTGTACGCAGGTTTGACATGTGTGTTCAGCAGCATGCGGCGGACCGGGAGCTCGGGGAGCTTGACGAGCCGCTGGAGTTGGAAGCTGACCCGGACGAGGGAGGTGTAGGCACTCACGAAGAACCCGCTCAGGAGGGCAAGGAAGAACGGGTAGGCGGGTATGTCGTCGGGGACGTGAGGAGTCATCACCCGCACGGTCATCACCACGGATGCGGCGAAGGCGACCAGCGATCCTGCCAGCATCCAGGGCGCGCGCGTGAGCCTGCGGTACTCCCGGTCGTGCGCCTTGAGGACGGTGTGGGTGGCATCGGTCTGGGTCGGCCGCAGAGTGGTCGGCCAGTTGCTGGTCGTGCGTGCCTCTTCGTAAGCGTTGAGTTGCTCCGCCGACCAGGTGACCGTACCGGCGCCGTCCGGCAGAGTGAACCGCACGCCACCGCCCAGGGGCGCCGTACCGGTCAGCCGTGCCCGCTTGCGGCGGAGCCCGAGCGGCTGGGCGGCGAACCACCACCCCAGGACCTCGCCGCCGCTCTCCGCCGCGAGAAGTGCGTCCCGGTAGACGCTCAACGTTCCCCGCGAGCCGGGCAGCAGTACGTGCATGGCTCCGGTGAAGTGGCATTCCATGGCCGGCCGTTGGCTCGGCCCACGGGCGGGCGCGAACACGGGATGGGTGTCCAGGGAGGCTTCGGGCGGAGATTGCCCAGCCGCCTCGACCGCCCACTCGGCCGGCGCTGGTCGCCGCGCCAGTGGTACGTCGCCGGTCTCTCCCTCGGTCTTGCAGCACGGACGCTGCCCGCTACCGCGCAACTGGTCGTCCACGTAACGCAAGACCTGGTGGGCTGTGACATAACCGTCGCGCCCCACCGCTCCGTGCCGCAGCGCCGCGACGAGGTGGCCGGTGAACAGACTGGGCTCGCCGTCCCCGGGCGCGTCCTTGGCGGTGCCGCGTCGTTCGCAGCTGCTCATGACGAACCGTCCGCGGCCCGCGAAGGGGGCTGCCATGTCGAGCCCCTTCGCGTCGGCCGCCCTGCCGCTGTAGCAGCAGTCCAGGACGACGATGATCGCGCGTGCGGGGCAGTGGTCCATCAGATCGGTGACGTAAGAATGGCGCACCGCACGCAGCCCCCTCCTCGCGAGCGTCGTGTCCTGAGTGCACAGGAAGAGCCGATCGCGCCTGTCGAGCAGGCCGTGGCCGCTGTAGTAGAGGAGCAACTGTTCCTCGCGCGCCGCCCCTTCGAAGAAGTCGTACATCGCCTCCTCGACCTCCTGGCTGGTGCGGTCTCGTAGCTCCGTCACCTGCCAGGGCAGTCCCACCTCGGGATCGGCCAGGGCGGCGCTCAGCTCTCTGAGATCGTTCGCTGGGCCGCGCAGCGGGTCCAGCTCCGGTTCGTCGGGGAAGTCGGCGTTGCCGATCAACAGGGCCCGGTACGGCGATGGCGCCTCATCCAACAGAATCGCCGTCCGCCGACGGGTCGCCCTGCGTCGGCGCAGGTCCTTCCTCCCGTTCGACACCACGGAATCTGGAGCACAGCCAGTGCTCCACGGATGCCTGCAGGGCGGCGTTGTCACTGTTCTTGGTGGTGACCGTCAACTCGCCCTTCTCGCCCCCCTCTTCCCATCGGAGATGGACACTGCGGTCGCGGCTGTTCTTGAGCCAGTCCCTGATGACCGCCACGACCCCGCCGACGGCCGCCGGCACGATCACCAGGACCACCCCCGGCAGCCCACCGCTCTTCGTACCTGGCTCACCGGCCGTGTGCCGCGTCTCCAGGGGGACTTCCCTGCCCAGCTCGTCCAGGAGAAGACGCACTTGGGAGAGCCATCTGTCGTCATCGGCATCGAAGCGGTCACTGGTCGCCGTGATACGTACGTGCAGCTTCTGCACGTGCACCACCCCCGACGGAGAGGGTACTGACGGCAGTGCGACCGCGGGGCTGTTTCCCGGTGTTGCACCACGGTGCGTGCCTCCCACCGCCCAAAGCTACGAAGCGGGCATTCCGGACCCGGCGGGCCCGGTGCGCGGCCGAGCGCGGCGCTCACGAACCGACGAGCTGGGTGGGGCAGGGTGAGGCCGTTCGGGCAGAGATGACCGGATTAAGGGGCCTTCGGGGCCGCCCACATCATGATTCTGGCCCCCGCGCCCCTTGCCTCACCGCCTTCCGACCCGCCCCGGTGGAGGGGAAGGGCAGCGAGTACGGGTTCACCTGGGGTTCACCTGGGACGAGGAGGCGGCCAGAGCGGACGTGTCCTGCTGATCATGACGGCGATATACCTGCTGGGCGGGATCCAGATCCCCGCGCGTCCAGGTCCGGCAGGACGGGTTTGCCGTTGGCGAGCGCGTGGATCCCACGGCGTAACTCACTTCAGTGCCTCCCAAGGTCCGTCACTGTCCGGGGTCGGCTACCCTCCCGTGGGCGGCCAGTCGACCGTTTCGAAAAATACGGGGGCAAAGGACCTCTGGTGCGGATATTGGTACGGGGTGCGGTCGCGTCCGCGTTGGCGGCAGTGGTGCTGACGGGGTGCGGTGGGGGGAAGGAGTCCTCGGGCAAGCCCGCGGCGTCCCCCACGCGGGCATCCTCGAAAGCGCCCGGCACGGCGTCCGGCGCTCCGGCGGCCGAGGGCGGCGACACGGTCGGGGCCGCCGGATCGGCGTGCCCGCTGCCCGTGGCCTTCACCACCGCCGACAAGTGGAGGGCGAAGCCGGTCAAGCTCGACGGCACGGCACTGGACGCCCTCGCCAAGCAGGGCCCGTTCACGATGGCCTGCGAGATCGACGCCAAGCCTGCCGGGAACATCGGCTATCTGCGTGCCTGGACCAGCACCGCTGCCAAGGGCGGCACCCCGCGCGCGGCCCTGGAGGCGTTCGTCACCGCTGACAAGAACGCGAGCAAAGCGGCGTACACGGAGATCAAGGCGGGCTCGCTGCCCGCCACCGAGGTCGTGTACGAGACGTACAGCAAGCTCCTCGACGAGTCGAAGCAGGAGCACGCCCTGGCCGTCATCACCCCCAGCGGCGCGGTGGTCCTGCACCTGGGTGGCATGGACACCGAGGAGCACAAGGAAATGCTTCCGGCCTACGAACTGGCCAAGAAGAGCCTGCGGCTCAACTCCCAGTAGGGATCGCTCGGTGTCCGGCCGTACCCCCGTCGACCAGGAGAGTTGCGCTGGGCTTCCAGCCGTCCCGGCTCGGTTGGCTAGACCGCCGCACTGCCTGGTCGGCTTCGCGGGCGATGTGGCGACCAACCACAGCGAGTGGTACGCCGGCAGCGTTTCAGTCGTCGATGGGCGCGGCTATGCGCCGTAGGATCCAGCGGCGTGAGGGGTCCGTGTCGCAGGTGAATTGCACGAGCCGGACGTTGTTGTCGGTGGAGACGCCACCGGCGACGGTCATGCACTTGCGGGTCTGCGCGTTCACGAACTGGTATGAGCTGCCGTTCCAATTGGTGACGAACCAGCGGCGTGAGGGATGCGTGTCGCAGTTGAATTGGACGAGTTCGACGTTGTTTTGGGTGGAGACTCCGCCCGCAACTGTCGCGCACTTGCGGGTCTGCCCACTGACGAACTGCCTGCCATTGCCGTTGTTGGTGCTGATGAACCAGCGGCGTGAGGGATGCGTGTCGCAGTTGAACTGGACGAGCCTGACGTTGTTTTCGGTGGAGACACCGCCCGCAACCGTCGCGCACTTGCCGGTCTCCACGTTGACGAGCTGGTAACTTCCCGATATCCCTGCCGGGGTATCGGGAGAGGCTGGGTGCCCAACCGCAGCTTCGGGCCAGAGCATGATGCCCCCGACCACAAGGACTGTCGAGGCCGTCAAAAGACGGCGAGTCCGGTTGTACTTGCGCATAGTGGTGCTCCTCTCGTGATCTCGTGACTCTGCGAGGGAGGTGAGAAAGGCGACGGCTCGTCGAGCAGGCCCGTTCCAGGGCTCTGTGAACGTGGCTGACGGACTCCAGCCTGACAGGGGCCCGCCGACAGCGGTTCGACAATCCCTTCTAGGGAAGCACGGCTAGCACAGATCAGCATCTGGTGCCGGACGGTGATCGCGCCGATACCCTGCGCCTTTCCTGCCCCAATGATCCCAGTCGGACTTCTCGCAGGACTCCGTTAGGTCTCCCTGTTCTCGGCTGCCCGACGGGGACGGGCAGAACGAATGGAGTGACGTTTGCTGCGATGGCAGGCGGCGAGGCTGAGGCGATCACTCCCGTCTGCCGCGTCACCTCCCGGCGGCCCGGGCAGGGGGTCGGCGAGGCGGTCGACCAGTGCCCCAGGGCAGCCGGAACCGGTGTGCCCGACTCGGCGACCTTGGCGTGCACCTCGGTCCGTGCATGGGCAGCGGTGGCATGGTCGCGGGCATCACGTGCGGACTCGGCGACGGTGGTCTTGGCGACTTGCCCGAGCGAGCTGTCGAGTGCTTCGTCATTACGCAGGCTAGCTATATGGGCGTAGCCGCCGTGGTGTTGCAACATGTGCAGCCGTAATCTGGCCAGCACTGCCGGCGGTCGGGAAAGCGCTGCCGTCGCCGATCTGATGAGGATGCGGGCTCGGGTCCTGACGCCGACGCCGGGCATGAACGCCAGGACCTTCGAAAGAGGGTGGGTCTCCGGGAGTTCCCCGATCCGGGACGCAAGGAGTTTGCGCTGGTCGAGCGCGGCTTTGCGCGAGCCGGCCAGGCTCGGGGCGATCAGACCGGCCGATGTGCTCCGTCCTCGGCGTGTGGCACGCCGACAGGTCGTGGGTGAGCTGCTGCGCCGCGTCTGGGCGGAGGTGCTTGCCAGTGTGGCCGTCGGGCCCCCTGCCCGCTCGGTGACGCGGCGGCCGGCGCCCGTGACGTCCGTGCCGGGAGAGGCCCGGAGTCGGTGGGGCTGATCCGGCAGATCGACGTGGCGCTGTGCTGCGCGGACGCTGGTGCGGGCACTCGCCGAGCTGGTTGATGTCCGCCGGTCGAGCGTTTTCAGGTCCTCAGTCGGTATCTGGCGCCGCTGCCTCCATAGCCAGAACTGCGCGTTGCAGGACTGACGGTTGGTCACGGTACATGGCGGGTCTGATGTTTCATGCGTACGCCTTCCAGGCACAAGATCCACGCGCTACGTTCCCGGCTCCCCTATGGAAGGAGCCCCCTCGTGGCACCGACAAGACGCGCCGTCAGCACGTCTGTGCTCGCCGTGGCCCTGGTGATGCCCCTGGCGTCCGGTACGGCGCAGGCATCCCCGGCCGCGAACCACCCCCGACTCGCCCACAGCACGCTCATGACCTCGCGGGTGCTGCCACTACCCGGTACGGTCAATGCCCGGGATATCGGCGGCTACCGCACGTACGACGGTAAGACCACCCGCTGGGGTGTGCTGTACCGCTCGGAGACCCTGTCGAAGCTGCCGCCCGAGGGCGTGCACGCTCTCGCTGACCTCGGGCTGCGCAGCGTTATCGACCTGCGTACCGGGCCCGAGATGCAGGCTGACGGAGCCGATCGGCTTCCGGCCGGCGTGACCTTGATCGCCCAGCCGGTCGACGACACGTCGTTGTTCGCGTTCATCGGCATGGTGGTGCGCAGCAAGGACCCCGTGTACCAACAGCAGCAGCTCGGCGGAGAAAAGGCCGCAGTGAGGATGGAAGCGCTCTACCGTGCTTTCGTCACCAACCCGGCGAACCGGGCCGCGCTCGGGGCAGCGGTCCGCACCGTGGCGAACTCGCACGAGCCCTCGATGTTCCACTGCTCGTCCGGCAAGGACCGTACGGGAATCCTCGCGGACACGATCCTGCGCGCGGTCGGCGTCCCGGCCTCCACTTCCGAGGGTGACTACCTGCTCAGCAACGAACTCCGCGCGGCATCGGACGCTGCGCTGAAGAGTCAGCTCAAGGCCGCGGGATTCATGCAAGACCCGACCCTGCTCGACCCTTTGCTTCAGGTGCGCAGCAGCTACCTGGGGGCGTTCAGGGCACAGGCGGTGGCCGACTACGGAAGCTTCGGCGCCTTCCTCACCGAAGGACTCGGGCTCGACACGCTCACCTTGTTCAAGCTGCGGTTACGCATCGTTGGCTGACCCCCGAAAGGGAGTGTCCAATCAACTGCCCTGGCGCGCATTCGGTGGTGACGCAGCATGTTGCTATCCGAGGAGGATGCGGTGGCGAAGCAGGGTGAAGCCTGTACGTCGGTGTATCTGGCGTGCGATCCGTTTCGTACGCGGCGTAAGCATTGGCCGGTCGGCCGCCGCCACCGGCAAAGTGAAGGCGCTGGTGCGTGGGCGCGGGCAGGGTGGGGGAGACGGCGGGCGGTGGCGGGCTCAGCAGTCGAGCGGAGTACGGCGTGGGCGGACAGGATCCACAAGCCGTCATCGCCATGGCCGACTTCCGAGCCGGCTGGAAGGCCGAGGGCCTGACGGTCACGTACATAGCGCCGTGGGACGACCGGTCTTCCGGGCCGGGCTTGTCCGGGGTCCGCGCGACTCACCACGGCTTCGAACTCTCCCTCCAGCAGCCCTGGTACGCCGACCACTTGACGGTGTATGAGAGCGGGGAGTGCCTGCGCTAGCACGGGCAGGGGTGTGTGGGGGGTCGGGCTGTCGAAGGATGCGGCGCGCCGCCGGTCGGCCTCGCAGTTCTTTCCCCGTCTCGCCGACGAATGACCTCTGCATCGAGGCGGACGAGGTCTGTGCGTACCTCGGCGAGTGCGTGCTGCTCGCCTCCCATTTTGAGCTTCTGGTGGGCCGGTTCCGTCAGAGGGGTCAGCAGAGTTGGTCTGGGGAGGGGAGTTGGGTGAGCTGCTCTTCGCCCCAGGCGTAGACCTCCAGGTTGGACAGGTAGCCCTAAGGACGTGCCGTTCAGGCCGGTGGCGGAGCCGCGATCTGGTAGAGCGCGGCGAATTCCGGGCATGAGGCGGGGCCGGGCGAGAGCGGTCTTGCCCGGCCCCGGGCGTGGGGAGGCCCGTGCACCGATCTGGTGGAGGGGCCTTCGCGGTGTTTGGTTAAGGCCGGGTCCAGGGAATTTGGGTCAGGTTCTGAGTGTCGTTGCAGTCGGCGTAGGGGCCGGCGGTCTCGGCGCCGTTGGCGCCTGCGCGGTCGCCCAGGCACAGGCCGCCTTCGGCCAGATCGACGTTCCTGGAGTCGAGGGCTTGGCAGAGGGTGAGGTCTGCGTGCGGGCTTTTGGGGAGAGCCGCTGTCCGGTGAGGAGGGCGTGGGCGGCATTTACGAGGGTGACGTGGTGGTGCCAGTCCGGCTAGGGCCTGTCGTCAAATTCCCGTCTGTCCTGCGACGCCTGGCACGCACTCTCGCCGCACCGGGCGAAAGCCCACGTACGTCCAGTACGAGGG
>NZ_JBFAAD010000047.1:0-47503 GCF_040639555.1 Streptomyces sp. NPDC023838 | reverse complement strand
CAACGGGCATCGCTCCAATGTACGGAATTCATCGGAGTGCACAAGTAGCGTTGGCTATCGTCGGTCCGACGAAGCAAGGTAAGACTCGCGCGGTCTGCTCCGCAGACACGACGCGCCGCCGCTACGCGGCGGAAGAGATGCCGCGCTCCGCGCGGCTGGCCGGCGGCTCCGCCGCCGGGTGCAGCCAACTCCGTTGGCTGCGGCGCGAATCGCTCCGCGATCCGGCCTGCCGGAATCCGCTCCGCGGCTTCCTGGAAATACGCAGCTACAAGCGTAGTTTGACGGCTCGTGGGAAACCTGGCAGGGCACTTGGGGTGATGGTCTCGACGCCTGGGTGGTGAGCCTGTCGCGTGGCGGGCTGCTTCCCCTGGGTGGCGGCGAGTGTGCTCCTCTTGGTTTCCATCGTAGCGGCTCGGAGCTTCTCTGGGCTCTTTTGGAAGCAGAAAAACTATAGGACTTCCGAGAGATCGCCGTGTCCCTCCTCGGAGGTGCGATCCGTTCCGGACCAGTCCTCCCGGAGGATCTCCTGTAGCAACTCTCCTTGTTCTTGCGGAAGTTGACGGGACTTGTGCCGTATACGCGCCTTGCACAGCCAGGGGCCGATCATGACGCGCTCGCCGTCAGCCTCGATCCACTCCCGGGCACCGGGCGGGCGGCCATGACGCTCCACGAAGGCGCGCAGCAGGGTCGCGTTCTGTTCGAAGGAGCGGCGGTGTCGCGGACTGGTGGGGGTGGGCGTCTTCTTCCGTGCGGAAAGGGAGATGTGATCGGGGGTCAGGCCGATGCGGGTGAGGAGGTCGTGTTGGCCTGGGTCGAGTTGGTTCCAGGCGGTGAACTGGCGGTGCAGCCAGGCGCCGGCCTTCATCCCGTCGATCTCTGTGTCCCGGTGCAGCGCGGCTACGTCGTGCCCGGCTGTGATGTGACGATGCAGCAGGTGGTACTTGCGGTGCCAGTCGGGGCTGTGCGGGAGCGTCCAGTCGGGGTCCAGGGCGGTGAGTTGGGCGTTACGGTCGGGGTGGAGGCGGTTGTTGCGGACGAGGGCTCGTTGGTTGACGAGGAAGGGGCCGCCGGGGTCGGTTGGTGGGGATGGCGAGGTGGCCGTGTTCGGTATGGAAGGCTTCGATGGTGGCCATGTGGCCTTGCCAGGCGGCTTCGTTGTCGTCCCAGACCATGCCGAGGTCTTCGAGTTCGGTGATCCAGTCGGGGGTGAGGGCGGCCTGGTAAGCCCCCGTCGACACACGCGCGCTCCAAAAACCCACACGTACAGCCCTGCCGACCCCCACCACACCCCAGAAACCAACCGACAACACAGCAATTCTCAAACACACCAAGGAAACTCAAACACCCAAACGGACTACAGAAGCCGTTGTCGTACCGATCAAAAGGCGTGCTGATCGAACGGGAGTCTCGTTCGGGTGATCGCGGGCCGGCGGGCGCATGAAGGCAGGACCTCCTGCACAGCTCAGGGTTGTCGAAGCCCGTCCGAGCAGCAGGGAGGCCCTGTTGTCCCAGTCTGTCGCGCTCACGCCTGGCTGGCACATGGTCCGCCAGGCCCGAGCCACCGGCGAGCGGCTCTTCTCCCGCCTGCGGCCTGAGCATGTGGTAGCCAGGCGAACGACGGATCGAACGGGTGATTCCGCGCCCCCAAGTAGACCTGCTCCGCTGTGCGGGGTACTTCTTCGGTTTACACCGAGTGCATGCGGAGGGCGCCCAGATGGACAGGCTACCGATCGTGTACGTGCGGGGGTACGCCGGGTCAACGGCCGGTATTGACGATGCGGCAGACGATCCCTTCTATGGCTTCAACCTCGGTTCCACTCATGTGCGGATTGATGGAGATGGGGACCCGCTCTTCCATCAGTTCGAGGGTCCGTTGCTGCGCCTGATTCACGACGAGGGCTACAAGCTGTTCGCCGAGGGTGACCAGCACAGATATCTCCTCGAAAATGAGGAGGTTGATCCGAAGTCACTATGGGTCTACCGGTTCTACGACCAGGCCGCAACGACCTTCATGCCACCCCACAAGAGCGGCATCCGGCGCGCCGCTGCGAAGCTATACCAGAAGGTCACTGCCGAGGGCTTTGACATCGAGTCTGCCGCAGAGGGCCTGTATAAGCTGATCACGCTTGTCCGCGAGAAGACCGGCGCCGAGAAGGTCCACGTGGTGGCTCACTCCATGGGGGGCTTGGTCGTGCGCTGCATGATGCAGAAGATCTGTCTCCTGTCAGTAGACGAAGGTGTCAGCCGTCGCCAGCGGCGGCGGCTGACGAAGCTGTTGCTCAGGCCTTGGGCGAAGCGCGGGGCGAGGATCCCTATGCTGGGCACTCCCCGAGAACCGGCGAGCAAACTAGTGGCGAGGTTCTTCACATATGGCACTCCGCATGGTGGGATCGCGTCCCGAGTATGGGGCGTCGACTGGTTCCAGAAGACGTTCGGGCCGGCGGGTTCGTACATCTTCGACCCACAGAAGATGTACGGCTACCTCAATCCTCATGCGGGCTTCGGTGATGTACCCCCGCGCTCGGCCGACTGGGACCCGCAGGCCATCCCCGAAGAGGTTTTTTCCGCAGACGACATCTTCTGCCTGATCGGCACCAACTCGAAGGACTACCAGGCCTGGCACGGGCTCTCCCGGCTCTCGGCGGGCCCCAGCAGCGACGGGCTGGTGCTCATCGACCGTGCGTATGTCCACGGTGCCCACCGCGCGTACGTCCACAGGTCCCACTCCGGTCGCTACGGTTTGGTCAACTCCGAGGAGGGCTACCAGAACCTGCGGCGTTTCCTCTTCGGCCAGTGGGGCGTGGGTGTCAGCCTGGTCGGCCTCCCGCCCGCTCCCGACGGATCGCCGTGGCAGGCCGACATGCGCCTGGCGATCCGTGGGCTACCGATCGTGATGAGTGAGCGGCGCACCGAGCACTGGTGCCCGATCCTGCTGAGCGAGGAAATCCGCAGCCAACGCGCCCCACTTCGCTCGGTCCCTCTGGTCAGCACGTTTCTTCTCGAACCGGGTCAGACAGCGAAGGCCGAGCCTCCTCATCAAGGGCGGATGCGCTACACCATGGCACTGCAGGTGTTCAAGGTCCAGGAACGAGACGACTTCTTCCGCCCTAACGACCACCTAGAGCAAGTTCCCGAGTGGGCAGACTGGCTCATCATCGACATGAGACCTGCGACCGACGGATGCCGTCTGCAGGCATGGGCGGCATGGAAGTCAACGGTGGCAGGCGAAAACGATCGCTTTGACCCGATCACTGAGCTACCACGCTCGTTCGGGCTGAGCGGAGACTCCTTCATCGATCTGCCCATCGGTGCCCAGGCCCTTCCAGTTCTCGGTGAGGACGCGCGCCTGAGAATCAGTGTGCACGACCGCAGAAGAGTCAGGGTGGCTCCACCCCGTAAGCGCGGAGGCACTGAGTACCCGATCAATTCACGGCTCGGCCGGCTGATCAGCGATCTCCGCCGTCTCCTCCTGTGGCGCCGCAGGCGGCTGTGAGCAGAGACCGTTCTGCAAGGCCTCTCGCAGCCATCCGTCTATCGAGTCGCCAGACAGCCTCGTTCCGCCGAGCACCGACTGCCGAAGGAGTGAGGCCGGCTGGGCCGGCAGCCGCCGGCGATGGGCGCCGCGCGGCTGGGCTGGGTTCTCTGCAGCGGGTCGACCAGCCACCATCGACTGGGAGGCACTGGCGGGCGAGGGGCTGGCCTACCCCGGGCACCAACGGCGAGGCGGTCATCGCTTGAATTGCACGCGCACGGGCCCGGGATTGTTCCGGGCCCCCGCGGTGTTCTCAGTGGCTGGTGTCGTTCCGATCTTGAGGGATGATGGCCGAACGGGAGTTTCGATCGGGTGAGCTACTCTGGCCGCCGTGGGCCACACTCCCGAGCCGCTGAGCTGCCCCGACTGCGGGCGAGCGCTGAAGAGCTTGGTCCTTGTCCTGCCTCTCCGTGATGAGGACAAGCAACGCGTGTGCTGACACGCCTGGAAGTGCCCGGAGGGTCACATCTGGTGGCACTGGGCGGATCGGCCAGCCGAGCCCCTGGATGCCTGCCCCTATCCTCAGCTCTTCCGTCGATGACGGCGACCTGCTGGACCCTGCCCGCGACCTTCGACTCACGAGCGAGCTCGGTGGCTGTTGTCGGTCCGACCTTGATCGGTATCGGTCGGACTAGGGTCTCGATCGGGTGACTGCGGCGGCTGGCGTGCATGAGAGCAGCGCCTCTTGGTAGCTCAAAGGGTGTCTACGTCAAAGAGCGCTCCAGGAGGCCCTGTTGTCGCAGTTCTACGGCATCACGGGAGCGGGGTCCACTTCGGTCACTCTCGCGTGTGACTGCCTGGCACACCGGTTCGGGAACGCCGCCGACCACGGGGTCCGTGAGCGCCGCTATCCGACGGACATGTCCGACGCGGAGTGGGCGGTGGTCCGGCCGCTGCTGCCGGTGCCGGCCTGGTTGAGGGGCCGGGGCGGGCAGCCGGAGGCCTACTGCCACCGGGCAATATTGGACGCGATCCGCTACCTCGTCGACAACGGCACCAAGTGGCGGGCAATGCCCGCGGACTTCCCGCCGTGGGACCGGGTCTACGCGTTCTTCCGCCGCTGGCGCGACCACGGTCTGGCCAAGGAGTTCCACGACCGGCTCCGCCGCAAGGTCCGCGAGCAGGCCGGGCGGGATCCGGAGCCGAGCGCGGGCGTGATCGACTCCCAGTCGGTCAAGGCGGACGCCGTCGTCGGCGCCGATAGCCGCGGCTTCGACGGCGGCAAGCTGATCAACGGCCGCAAGCGGCACGCTGTGGTCGACACCGTCGGCCTGCTCCTCGCCGTGATGGTCACCGCCGCGAATGTCGGCGACCGCACCGCCGCGCAGGTCCTGCTCACCCAGGTCGCCGCCGCGCACCACCGGCTGGCCCTGGTCTGGGCCGACGGTGGCTACACCGGCGACCTCGTCGAGTACGGCCTCGCCCTGGTCCTGGCGATTGTCAAGCGCAGCGACGACATGCGCGGCTTCGTCGTGCTGCCCAAGCGCTGGATCGTGGAGCGGTTCTTCGCCCATCTGATGCGAAGCCGCCGCCTGGTGCGCGACTTCGAGCGCTCCACCGGCACCGCCGAAGCGATGGTCTACTGGTCGATGACGCAGCTCATGACCCGCCGCCTGGCCCGGCCACGGCCTTCGCGAGCGTGAACCGGCCCGATGTCGGCTCGGCCAGCCACCCCCGCGCCACCAGCCGCTTCGCCTTCGACCGCAACGCCTCGATCTTCGCGGGCACCGGGTCCAGGCCGAAGCAGGCAGCCATCTCCTGGCACGTCAGCGGCCCTTGACCGAGCCGGTCCCGATCCGCGAGAGCCTGCAAGATCCGCTGGTAGTCCAACGACAGCGCCGACCAGGCCAGTCCCGCACGCCACATCGGCACCACCGACTTCGGCTTCGCCGCCCCCGAAGACCCGGACGGCACCGGCGGTTCACCACGTTCCGGCAGGTCCTCAGCGGCATCCGGGTCGGCGGCGTCGCCGCCCGGGGCCAGGACCTCGCCAACGCGCGAGCGGGCGATGACCCACTCGTTCCACTCCCGCTCGACCACGGCCAGCTCCGCGTTAATGTGGTCGGCCTCCTCCCGCAGCTCGTCCATTCGACGGCGAGCGGTCAGCTCACGCTGTTCCAACAGCCCCACGACCGACGGCATCCCCGACCTCCACCCGAGCGACGACTCGACACGCCACCACTCCCCGAGACCGCCGCCCCTATGCATGACCAGCGAAAACGCAGCCCTCAAGCCCGGAAAGACAACAGCCACTACAGGCCAGCCCCACCCAGACCCATGGCCAACCCCGACCGCCACGCCAGACATACAGCTCAGCGACCTGACACACACATCAAAGATCAACCTCACTCCGAGGCAGGCAGCACAGGCATAGAGAACTCACCGGCCCACACCCCCTCCACCCCAGCGAGAACTCACACTGCGCCGCGCGGTCGACCTCAGCCTCGCCGCCCCGGCCCTGCTCGCGCTGGCCGCCGCCGGGCCTCGCGCTGTGACCGCGGCTCCGCGGCCAGCGGCCCGCACGCGCATCGACCGCGTCCGCGCCTCCGCCGGGATCGTCCAGCTCGCCCTCCAGCAGATCGCGGACGAACTGCGCGGCGGGGTCGGCGCCCTCGAACTCGCGGAGATCCTGCGCGAGTTCCCCCACGAGGACCACCGCCAGGACGGCGTCTTCGGCTCCTTCGCGCAGATGCTCACCGTCGCCGCGCAGGGCGCCGGACGGATCGAGCCGGACCGCGACGGCGAGATGTCCTGACCGCTGCACGGAGCCGCCGCACTCATCACCGGCAACGCCGGCCTCCAGACCTCCTGCGCCACCCGTGCTCTTGACCCGCAGGGAGAATCCGCATGAAGCCCTGCCGCCTGGACAACGCGCTGCCCATCGACACGACGATCCCCGACCCGTCGCCGGTGGTCCTGATCGGCGCGGCCGGGTCGGGCAAGTCGACGTGGGCGCGCACCTGGCCCGCCACGCAGGTCCTGGAGCTCGGCCAGTTCAGGGCCCTGGTCGGTGACGACTTCCCTGCCAAGTTCAGCGTGTCGAAGTGAATCGTGACCCCCGTGGCCGCTGCGTAACCCTGATTTGGTTGACCTGGACGGCGTAGCGGGCTGGAGGAGTGAGCCGGGCCGCACGGCCCGGCTCGTCGACCGTTTCCCGGAGGGTTGACGAACTACGCGAGCTCAGAGCTGCTGGGAAGTATCAGTGCCGAGTCCGTGTGGAGCGTGATGCGCACCGGTGTGAAGGTGGTGGCGTCCACCGGCGGCTCACCGGTGCCGGGACTGCGGGCGTAGCGCGGGTGGGCGCCTCCGCTGATCTGCCAGCGTATGCGGTGGCCGACGGGGAAGCGGTGGGCGGTGGAGCTCATCGGCACGGTGACGTGCGAGGGCGCCTGTTCGGCCGTCCGGAGTCGGCCGAACCCGTCACAGATGTTGATGGAGCGGCCTTGTGGGTCCACGTCGCACAGGCGGGTGAAGACATCGGCGTGTCCGGTGTCCGTGGAGATGCTCAGCCGTGCGGAGACGGGGCCCAGGATGTCCATGGGCTCGGTCAGCGGGGGGCCGGTGAATACCAGGACGTCGTCTCGGGCCTCCAGAGTGGCGTTGTCCCGGGGACCGGCGGTGCGGGAGAGCAGCGGGCCGCCGAGGGAGGGGGTGGGGTCGGCCGGGTCGTAGCGGAACGCCGTCACGGGTGCGGAATCTGCGGGGGCCAGCTGGGTGAGATGCCCGCCAGGGATGGGGTACCACGAGGTGGCAGCCGCGGCTGGCGGCCATTCGTCCAGGTCCCGCCAGTCGTTTTCGCCGCCGATGTGCACACGCACCGCGGTGGGACGCAGGCTGGAGGGATCGGCGTACAGGTGGGCGCGCAGCCACGCGAGGCTCTCGGCGAATACCTCGGGCCATCCTTGCTGCAGGGCGGAAGTGTGGGTCCAGGGACCGACGAGCAGGGCGGTCTCACATCCGGCTTGGCGCAGCCGGTCGTACTGCTCGAAGGTCTGGTCGGCCATGGCGTCGTGCCATCCGGTGATCAGAGCCGTGGGCACGCGGAGCCGCTGCGCCGATTCCGCCAACGACGCGCCGCGCCAGTAGGCGTCCTTGGCGTCCGGGTGGGTCATCGCGTCGTCCAACCAAGGCAGTTCGCTGCCGAAGGCTGACACGTACGCCCCACGCAGGGGCTGCGCGGTCATGACGTCGCGCAGGCGGCGCTGCAGGCGCAGCGTCGCCTTGAGGAACGGTGCCATGCCCTGGTGCTGGTAGTTCATGCCCACGCCGACAGCGAGGGCGTTCTCCAGGCGCAGCGCACCGTCCGCGTGGAACAGGGCGTAGGGATCGTGCAGTCCTACTTGCACCACCATTGCCTTCAGTTCTGGCGGTGGGTTCGAAGCGAGGGCCCATTGCACGTAGCCCAGGTAACTGGGGCCGACGGTCCCCAGCGTTCCGTTGAACCAGGGTTGCTCGCGCAGCCAGGAGACCGTGGCCTGGCCGTCGGCGGCCTCGTTGCGCCACAGATCGAACACACCGCCCGAGCCTCCGGTGCCGCGGCAGCTCTGCAGGACCACGTGGAAGCCCTGTTCGGCGAAGAGCAGGCCGTACTGGGGTGACCACGGCAGGCCTCGGCCATAGGGCGAGCGGACCAGGAGGGTGGGGAAGTCGCCCTGGGCGCGCGGAAAGTAGTGGTCAGTGATCAACGGGCTGCCGTCGGCGGCCGGCACCAACAGTCCCGGCTCCCAGCCGGCCTCATGCCGTTTCGCCGGCAGACCTCGCCAGGTCGCCCTCATCATCCGTGAGGAAAGCGGCGGTTTTCCGACGGGTGCCACCCAGGCTGGCCTGGCTACGGCGTCGGGCGTGCGTGATGGCATCGTTCCCCTCCTCTATTCTCGTACTACGTACGAGAATAGAGGATGCTTGGATGACCTTGGCAAGAGTCGCCTCAACAACCAGGAAAAGGAGTGCGAGGCGGTGTCCACTGACGGAAAGTCCGGTGCCGAGAGCGTCGATCCCGAACAGCTCTGGCTGCGTCCCACCGAGCCCCGCAGGGGCCGCAGGCCCTCCTTCAGCCGGGAGGCGATCACCGCGGCGGCCGTCACTCTGGCGGACGCGGAAGGACTCGACGCGGTCACCATGCGGCGGGTGGCCGCCGAGGTCGGAGCGGGCGTCATGTCGCTCTACAGCTACGCCCCTGACAAGGAGACGCTGCTGGAACTGATGGTCGACCACGTCTGCGGCGAACTCACGGTGGCGGACCCACCCAGCGGCGACTGGCGTGCCGATCTGAAGACCGTGGCCCGACTGCAGCGCGCCCACATGCTGCGCCACCCTTGGCTGCCCGCCGCCCTGTCCACCCGTCGCGTTCCGGGCCCGAACACGCTGGCCTTCCTGGAACACGTACTCGCCGCCCTGCGGCCCACCGGGCTGGACGGTGCGGCGAAGCTGGAGGTCTTCGCCCAGATCACCGCATTCGTGGCCGGGCACGTCGCCCATGAGATCGCGCAGGCCGCAGCCTCACGATCACCGGACCGGGCCGCAGCCGAGGGCCGCTACCTCGCCGCTGTCGCCGCCGACGGCTGCCACCCCGAACTCGCCGAAGCCCTTTCCGCCCCCGGACGCCCCCTCACCCCCGACGCCACCTTCACCCGGTTCCTCAACCGCCTGATCGACGGCCTCGATACTGAGTGATGCCACACAGCCATGACAGGCGTCCCGCCGGTCCGGCCGGCAGATGGAGTGGCCCGCCGCGAAGGCCGGCCTCTGGCACAACCCCGTCAGCTGGACCACCCGCAGCGACGTCGCGCTGCAGCTGCGCCCCGGGACAGCCGCTGTGCTTGGCGGCTTGACGGCTGTCCGGGGGCCCACCCATCCCGTACGAGACGGGACGGAGAACCCAGGTATGTCGTCCCTCCTGCGCGTTCACGGCCGGATCGGCCAGCGCACCCTCTTGAAGGGCCGGTACGGGGCCGGAGAACGGCTGCGAACGGCGCGGGTGTTAGTTTCCTTCCCGTGTTAAAACACCAGGACGAGACCAGGGCGGCCTACGACGGGGTCGTCGAGCTGTATGCGTCGATGTTCGCTAATCGGTTGGAGACTCAGCCGTTCGCACGGAACATGATCGGCACCTTCGCCGAGCTCGTGCGTGGCACGGGGAACCTGCGGGTAGCCGACGTCGGGTGCGGACCCGGTCATCTGACGGCCATGCTGCACGACTTGGGGCTGAACGCCTTCGGGCTCGACCTCTCCCCGGCCATGGTCGCCCACGCGCAGCGGGCCCATCCGGCGCTGCGGTTCGACGAAGCGCGAATGGAAGCCCTGCCAGTCGAGGACGGCGCGCTCGGCGGAGTGCTGGCTCACTACTCGATGATCCATACCCCACCTGGAGAATTGCCCGCGCTGCTCGCCGAGCAGGTGCGTGTCCTGGCACCAGGGGGCCTGCTCCTGGTGTCCTTCTTCGGGACCGAGGGACCGGAGCCGGTCCGCTTCGACCACAAGGTGGCGCCCGCCTATAGCTGGCCGGCGGAGCAGTTTGCCGAGTTGCTGGCCGGAGCCGGCCTCGTCACGTTCGCCCGGCTGCTCCACGACCCAGCGTCCGAGCGGGGCTTCCTCGACACCCACTTGCTGGCCCGCCGCCCGTAGGGCGTGGGTCGTGGCCCGGGTCGGGGTGGTGTAGATCATCCGCGTGGATGAGGCCCGGCTGACTTGAAGGGCCTCTTGCCGTACTGATTCGTGTCGCGATCCGGCTGAAGCGGGGCATGCCGAGATCGATCACTTGGCGTTGGCGGACTTGCGCTGCATCGAGCTGGGTGAGCTTCTCCTCTGCGCTGGCGAGGCTGACTTGGAGTCCTTCGATCTCACCGAGCCATCCCTCCTGTTCTGCTTCGGTGATTCGGGCGATCAGGTTGTCGCGGACCTCGACGAGACGGTGTCTCTGAGCCGGATCCGGCCGGAGCACGGAGCATCGGACACACGCGTGTTCGTGGACGCAGGGAGTTCCGAATGCGCGTGCGCAGATTCCGATGGACAGTTTGCGTCGCTCGAAGTGCCCGAGGAAGGCATCCCATTCCTCGTTGGTGGGGGTTCGGTACTCCTCGCTGGGCCGGAGTGCTCGGCGCCGGGCGATGAACGCGCGATGGGCTTCGACAGCCTCGCCGGGGGAAGGAGCGCAAGTGCTACGGACCGACCAGCAGTGCGGCCAATTCGCCTCGGCTGCTCGACTGGTGCAGATCACTGACCTGGCCGTCACCGACTTCGACGACACGCCACACCCCGTCCGAGCGAAGGGCCACGTCGGTTGTGACGAACCGGCATCCTAGGCGCCGCACTGCCGGACCGATGTGATCAAGATCGGGCACCAGCCCGCGCCCAAACGGACTGTCCGGATGGGGCGTCAGCAGCCTGGGTTCACCATCGAGCCACCACACGCGCACTTCAGACGCGACGGACTCAAGCCGCGAGAACGCCTCGAAGGCGCGGAGGACGATCCCACCAGCCAGGAATTCCTCCTGCAATTCTACAAAGCGCTGCACGACCCGCGTCAGCTCCACGGCGTCGGCGAGATCGGGAATGAAACACGCCTGCTCCCACTCGTGCTTGCGCGATTTGACGTAGTCCTTCACGATTCCCGGGCCCGGCAGCAGGGGCTCGGCGAGAGCAGTCAGATCGTCGGCGGTCAGCATCTCACCGGGCTTCGTGGGACGCCACACGCTCGCGGGCGTGATATCGACGAATATTGCATGCCAGCCTGGCAGTTCGTGAGCGGTGCGGTACTGCTGCGCTGTCACGAGCAGCTCGGTACCACGTCGACTCAGGGCCTCAGCCAACGCGGCGTATCGATCGCTGGGAATCATCCAGCCTCGGTACCAGGCACTTCCCAGTCCAGCCGGAACTTGTGCAACTGCCTGCTGCGCGTCGCCCTGCAACAGCGCGTCGTGGTCGATCAGCCCTACTTCCCCGCCACAGGCGCGGACCTCCCGAGCTTCCAGTGCGAAGTGTTCGTCTACGCGTCGAGGGTTCAACGAATCACGGCAGTACAGGACGGGCGTCGGCATGACCGACACGCTACGGAACCTCCAGCTCTCGGGCCACGGGTTTCGCGCTGCCAGGCACGGCATCTTGCCAAGTGCAGAGAAAGAAGCGCCACCAACGCAGCAGGGCCATTCCGTACGACCGGATCGCGGCTGCTGACTTGTCACAAACCCGCAGCTCCGCGAAGAAGGCGGCCACGGGTCCGATCTCGAGCCCGTCCGCGTCGAGGAGGACAAACGGCCTCCACCGATCTCCCGTCTCCGCCAGCTGTCCGGCCTCGGGCAGCGCGAAGCTCGCTAGCTCCCTCTCAAGATCACGTTCAAGCATCCGCGGAAGCTCGCAGAAGGGCCGCCTGACCTGCGAAAATGATCGAGTGGGTTCAGTCAACGGTCCGTCGTCGTGCTGCACCTGCCCCGCGGCCGCCGCGAAGTCCGCCTCGCGCAGCTGGTGCGGACGCTGCGCATTCCGGTGGCCCTCGACGACAGCCAGGCCGTGGACGTCGCCGCCCCGGCCGGCGCTGCGGCCCTGGACGTGATCGGTACCCGCGACCTGTCCGTGGCGCAGCGCGCCGCCGACGCCGCCCTCTACGACGGCAAGCACTCCGGCCGCGCCGTCCTAGCCACAAAGGAGCACGCCAAGGTGCCGTCCCTCACGGGCGACGCGCGGCCGGCTGGGCACGGCGATGCGGGGGCGAGCCGCATGAGCATCGCCACCCGGCCCGAGGGCGACTGGCGGACAGATCCCGCCTCGCCCCTCCCAGCGGGACCGCCCGGCCGGCTCGACCAGCCTCCGCGGAATTGATCCAGGAGATCAGGTCCTGGATGTCGTCGTTCATGGCCTTGCCCTTGCGGGCATTGACGCTGGACGGGCGCTCGTGGTGAGCGCAGACGAGGCTGGAGGGGAAGAGCAGGGGGAGCTCGTGCAGGCTCTCGGCAAGCGCGATGGCCGCGTGAACCACGATGACCACGACCCATGGCCTCAAGGGCTCCGTGAGGCCCGTGCTGTCCGGTGCACGGTCGAAGCCGCAGTCCTGGCCGAGGTGGCTGCCCGCGCGGCTGGCCGCAGTCCGCCGACGCCCGGCAGAGCGTCGAACGCCGCGCGGGTCCCTGGGTCGGCGGCGACTTGGCGGATGGACTCAGGAGGTGCCGCCACCTCGACCTCCAGACCACGAGCTCGCGCGAAGTCGGCCATCCGCGTATCGGGCTCGACGCCGAGCACGGCGCAGCCGGCGGCCTGGAACTGGCGGCCTGCGATGCCGGTGCCGCAGCCGACGTCGAGCACGTCGGGCCCGGGGCTTCCAGCGACGATCCGCGCCACCAACGCTGCGGGACGGGCCGAACGGGCTGACCAGCCGGGCAGTCACCGACGAGGCGGGCTGCGCCAAAGGCGTCCTGCACCGGCACTTCACCGACTTCGACGCCTTCCTCGCCGACCTCGTGCTCGACCGGGCCGCGCAGCTTGAGAGGCAGGCGAGTGCGCTGCGCGAGACCGCCGGTACCGGCACGGTGGCCGACAACCTCACCAGCGCGCTGACCACCCTGTTCGGACCGATTCCGGTGGCAATCATCCCGCTCATCACCTTCCGGGACGAGCTGCGCACACGACTACGG
Organism: Streptomyces sp. NPDC023838; assembly: GCF_040639555.1. NCBI lineage: Bacteria > Bacillati > Actinomycetota > Actinomycetes > Kitasatosporales > Streptomycetaceae > Streptomyces > Streptomyces sp. NPDC023838. The sequence goes on along the minus strand of NZ_JBFAAD010000047.1, from coordinate 34,348 downwards.
AAGGCGAGGCTCGGAGGCGGCATCGCGATCCTCGCCCAGGCCACGACCGCAATCTCCGCTTATCTGGCCGCCGAGCGTGAACTGGGCCGCATCGCGGCCGACGCCGACATCGACTCACTCACCCTCTCCCTGGTCGGTGGCGGGCATCTCCTGTTCGCAGACCGCGACCCCGGCCCGCCGGCCACGGCAGTCGTCAACAAACTCGTCACAGCGGTCATCGCCGACGCCGTGCAACGACGACCGGCCTAGGAGAGGCACTACGCCGACCGGGCAGCGGCCGAACCAGTGAACCTGAAGCCACGTCAACCCGCCCTGACCAGCTAGTCAGCCGCTCCCGCGCAGCAGGGGAACCTGACATCACAACAGATGTCCCGGCCTGCGGCAACGGCCGCGCGGGCTCCGCCCAGAATGTCGGGGCGGGGCCTCTGCGTGCGGGAAGGGGAATCCGCTCCGGGCGAGCTCGGGCGGCAGGAGAGCCGATCGGCCCGCTCGTCGTCGACTACCACAGCTCACCGGCGGAGCGCGCCGAGCCGGAATGGCAGGCAACCCTGGACGCCCTCCAGGCTCTGCCCGAGATCGGCAGCGAAGCGCCGGTCGGCTACGGCGGCTTGTCGTTCACCGCTGCCGCCTTCGGCGGGGGCTTCGTGTACGAGGCCCTGGCCGGGGCGGCCGGCCAGACCACCATTCGGATCGAGTTCCTGCTCCTGTGGGACGACAAGGAAAACAACCGCCAATCCGGTCTCGCATTGGTCGACGCCTGCGCCTCGAAGGAAAAGGTGTTGTAGACCTATCCGGGCCGGCATAACCAGGTTCCCCGATTCGAGGTCGACAACTCGGCCCGGTTCTTCGTCCGCATCTCGGCAGGTTCGGCACGTCACAGACCTGACCTGACGGCGGTTCGGAGTCCGGCTTCGGGCCGGTCGCCGATACCGCTGCCACATATCGACAGAGCGTCCGAGCACAAGGAACCGTGCCCTTCCGCGCCGCGCCTGTCAGGGACACGGACTGTCCTCGCGGCCAAAGACATAGGGGCGCCCCTCGCCTTCCGCTCTTTCCTCCTTCCTGCACCGGGCGGCCCATGGGATTCACTCCCGTGCCCGGGCGCGACCGAAATTCCAGACCTCCCACGGCCCGCCATGCGGTTTCCGTGACGCAGTAGTGAATATGGTTAGCGTGGCGTCAACCGTTGAGTGATCGTCGGTCCGATCCGCGCTGGCCGTTGCCGCGGAGAGGGCTGCCATGGCCGAAAAGAGAATGCTCATGCACTTCGTTTCCCGCCGTACTCGCCTCAGCAGGGCCGTCGTAGCGGCGTGCGGGCTGTCGGCGTTGCTCGCCGCCTCCGTGACGGCCGGCTCCGGTGCTGCTACCGCCGAGCCGCGTCCCTCTGGGGACAACCCCTCCGACAGGGGCGCGGTCATCACACTCAGGACCGCCAAGGTCGGCGCGCCCGGTAATCCTTCGGTGGGCATTGTCCCGTTCAAGGACGCCCTGTACCGCTCATGCGCCGAAGCTCCCACCCCGAGCAAGTGCCTGAGTGTCGGCGGCGTGCGCTATGGCTACGAGATCGGGCAGCTCGAAGTCACCGTGAAGCAGTGGGTGGCGTTCCTGAATACGGCCGATCCCGAGGGACGCAACCGCCTCGGTCTCTATGACGAGATTGAGAGCTCGTCGGCATGGCCGAAGTACGGCCAAATCGACTTCTCCGGCAGCGCCCACAGGGGCAGCCACTACTCGGTGGCCTTTCCGGAGTGGGCGGACAAGCCGTATGGCTTCGCAAACTTCCTGAGGGCGGCACGCTTCGTTAACTCGCTCTACAACGGCCGACTGATCTCCAAGAAGGCCAGTAGCAACGGCCGCTTCAGCTATGTCACTTATCAGGTCGAACTGTCGACGCGGACCGAGCGCGGAATGTACGACTTGGCCCGGCCGAATACGACCCGAGCCCACAGCTCGGGCTTCGTCCTGCCGAGTCAGGATGAATGGATCAAGGCGGCCTACTACGACCCGCGCGGCGGAGGCACCTACTCCTACTGGAAGTACCCGACCAACCCGGGAGTCTTCGGCGACGGAGACGCGACCGCCCCCAACCCCACCACCCTCAACCCCGCCACCGGCGACGTCACCAACGCGGCGACCCAGCCACTGGCCTCGTACCACGCGAGCGGAAAGCCGGCTCCGAGCTGGTGCCCTGGACAACTGCAGCCCGAAGCCTGCTCCACCGTCAACCCATTGGGACTTGACCCCAGCACCTACGCCGAGGTCTACCAGGGCAGCCTCAGCACGGTCGGCGGGGCGAGGACCACCTCGCCGTGGGGCACTCTCGACCAGGGCGGCAATGCGGTCGAGTGGACCGACACGATCACGGCACCCCCCGCCGGGCAGAGCTCCCTGCGGGTGTGGCGGCGGCTCCACGGCGGAGTCTCCAACGCACCGGCCTTCCAGATGTGGCCCTCCGCCGTCGGGCTGCAGCCGCAGGACAACGTGTTCTACAACCACACCTATCCGTGGCTGGGCATCCGGATCGGGGTGATCGGCGATCTGAAGCCCGGCAAGTCCTATGGTGTGGTTCGAAAGTAGCGTCGTCCGCCCGCAGGGCGGGCCCGGCGGCGTCTGGTGCGTGCGATCGCAAGGCGGAGGGTCGCCCCGATACTGGTTGTTCGGGGCGATCCCGACAACGCGGCAAGCGTGCGTGCCGAACGCCACCGGGCAGACGGGACTTTCGAAACACGCCCCAGGACTGCAACGGTGTTTGCCGTGACGGTTTGCCGGTTTCCGGTGGTGTGTGGCCGCGTCGTTTGTCGTGGCTGGTGCGGGCTTGGAGTTGTCGTCTGCGTCGCCGGTGTGACCCGTGCAGGACGTGGTCGATGTTCGGGTGAGGGCGGGTGAGCCGGCTCATCAGTCGTCGTAGTTCGGGAAGAGTGAGGCGGATGAGCTGGGAGGATCCGTTTCTGCTTTGTCGGTGTCGAGTTCGCGGGCCCGCAGGACGGTGAGACAGGCGTGTGCGGCCATGGCGAGGGTGACGTGGCGATGCCAACCCTCGTAGCGGCGGACTTGGTAGTCGTCCAGGCCGCACTCCTGAATCGCGCTCTGGAAGCATTCCTCGACCGCCCACCGGCTTCCCGCGACGTGGATCAGCTCGCCCAGGTGGCGTCGGCGGGACAGTAGGCGATGCAGTAGGAGATCTCGTCCGGTCTGCGGACGCTCCGGCGGGCGATCACCCGGTGGCGGCGGTCCTCGCGGTGCCAGGGCCGGACTTCGACCCCTGGCCCAGTCGTAGGTACCCGTCCGTCGCGGGAAAGGTATATACGCGCTTGACGTGGGGCCCGGCCGTCTCCGGCCGGGCCCCACGTCAAGCCGCGTCGTTCACCGCGGTCCTCACACCAAGGAGAACCCGCCTACCAGCGGTACCAGCGGCCCCGACGGCCGCTGCCGTCCGCGGCCCGGGCGACGAAGCCCAGCAGCCACACGGCCAGCACGATCACGGCGATCCACCACAGCGCCTTCAGCGCGAAACCCGCACCGAAGAGGACCAGAGCGAGCAGAAGTACCAGAAGAAGGGGAACCATTGCTATCAACCTCCTGACCACCGCATGCCCTCACACCGCTCCCACAAGCCCATGAAAAAGTGAGTTTCCGCAACGGTGTGCAGGACATACCCGCAGGCGCCCTGCCGCCGCCACGGCATGTTGCGCGCCTGCGGGCCGACACCGTTCGTCCTCCGCTGCGGGGCGGCCGACGGCCGGGCAGCGCCTGCCGCCTGCCGCCTGCCGCCTGCACCGCACCCCGGCCCTGGCCCTGGCCCTGGCCGCCGGTCCCGGTCAGCAAGTTAGGGGTTGCACCGCCGACTACGTATCCCTGCCTTATGCACTGAGCCCCCGGGGCGGCGGCCCACGGTACTTCTAAGGCCCCGCATCCGTGAGGATGGGGCACTCTCCCGATGCCCCAGGACCCCCTGGGAGACGAGAGTTGGGGCATCGCAGGAAGCGATGACCACCAACTCAAGCCCCTCCGAGGGGCCCCAGGGAGCCGAAGATGTTCGAGTACCGGATGTACAAGGTGAACGAGGCCGAGCTGCTCCGCGAGGCCGCCGCCCAGCGGCTGGTCGGCCAGGCCCGCGCCGCCCGCCGCAACCGGCGGCACACCGGGCACGAAGCCGAAGGGCGGGTGAGCCACCTGCGCGACCTGCGCCACCGCTTCGCGCACGCCGCCTGAACGGGATGACCACGGGCGTCGATCCGGCTCTGCGAGCGGGGCCACGAGCTGTTCGGCCAGGTCAGCTCACGAGTGCGGCACCCGCCCGAGTGCCGCCGGACACGGTGGTGGACCCGAGACGCCGGACCCGCTGAACCGACTGCTCACGCCGAATGCCGCGCCGGCGGCAGCTGGACGGAACGGACCGTAGCGGAACGGGACGGGACGGTCCCGCGCATCTTCAGGAGCCCCCTGCGTCCCGAGCCTTGTGCCACAGGAATCGGCGCACACCGCGGCCGGCCACCGAGCACTCAGACGCCGCGCCGGAGAACATGGCGGCGCCCACGCGTGCGCCTGAGCGTGATCACTCTTGCGCACACCCTGACAAGGGTGTTATGCGTGGCCGCGCTTTTTTCAGCCACCCCCTTGTTTGCGCTTGCGCACGCCCCCACCAGCCCCTTTAACGTCATTTCGGGGCGACGGAAGAGAGTCGCACGAGACCACGGGGGAGTACGTGTACGCGCAGAGCTGGCAGCGGTTGCTGGACCAGGCGGGGCCGGGCGGACAGCAGTCAGGCATGTCACTGGCGTCGGCGGGACCGGCGGGTGGCGCGGCCAACGGTGGCCCTGGCGTGCTGAAGCACAGCGCCAAACCATGGTCGGACGCGGCGGGCACGGTGCACAGCCTCCAGACGGACACCGCCAAGGCGAAGAGTGCTTTGGCCACGGCCCACGCCGGTGCCCAGGCGGGCACGGCCGGACTCTCCAGCATGGCCGCGCTCACGTCCGTACTCACCTCGTGGGAGAAGCGGCTGACGGCCGTCCACACCGAGTGCGGCGCACTGGAACCGGCCCTGCGTAAGACCGCGTGGGCGCAGGGCGAGGTGGACGCGGGTGTGAAGTCGGCGCTCGCCCAGTACTCCGGGAAGCGGTGACGGCCGTGCTCACCTGGCAGCAGCTGCGCGACCTCAAGTGCGCCGAGCTCCTGGAGGCCGCCGACGGCTGGGGCGCCGTCAGCACCCAGGCCGACGCGGCCCGGGACCGGATCAGCAACGAGATGATCCACGCTCTGGAGGCCACGCAGAAAGGCATGGCGTCCCCGGCCGCCGTCAACCGGCTGCGCCGCCTGGACCGCAACTACGACTACATCCGCACCGAATGCGGTCTGGTCCGTACGACACTGAGCTCACTCGTGTACGAACTGATCGGCTTCCAGGGCCAGTTGAAGGACGCCCTGGACGACGCCGCCAGTCTCGGGTTCACGGTCGCGGCGGACGGATCGGTGAGCTACCCCGCCGGCGGCCAGAACACGGTCACGGACAAGCCGAACCCCGGCGGCAGCGCCAGCGCCGACACCCCACTCATGTCCCGCCCACCCACCCTGAGCACGCCCCACCCGGGCCTGATCGACCCCAACCCCAACCAGGCCAAGGCCCAGGACATCGCCGACCGCATCCGCCGGGCGCTCACGGCCGCCCGCGAGGCCGACGAACACTTCTGCACGGCCCTGAGCAGGCTGAAGGCCGAACCCGGGCTGGACGTCACCGACGCGACGTGGAGAGACGCGGCGTCGGACCTGGCGGCGGTACGCAAGGTCTCCGGTGACCGCCTGAAGAAGACCATCCCGACGAACGCCACCCCCGCCGAGCGCCACGAGTGGTGGACCCACCTCTCCCAGACCCAGCGCGACGAATACCTCACGCTCTGCCCGGACGTCCTCGGCAACCTGGACGGCATCCCGGCCCTCGCCCGCGACGAAGCCAACCGCGACAACCTGCAGATGCTGATCGGCAAACTGTCGGGAGAGGACAACGAGGCGGCGCGGGCCAAGCTGGCGGGGATGCGGTCGATCGACCAGCAGCTCAGCGCGGGCAGCGAGCCCCCGATGTATCTGCTGGGCATCGGGGACCAGGGCAACGGCCGCGCCATCGTCTCGTACGGCAATCCCGACACGGCGAAGAACGTCGCCGCGTACGTTCCGGGGCTTGGCACCAGTCTCGACACGCACTTCGCCGAGAGCGACCTGAAGCGGGCGCGGGAGACCGCGCTTGGTGCCAAGGAAGCGGACCCCGACCATCCCACCGCTTCGATGGTCTGGCTCGGGTATGACGCTCCCCAGCTACCCGCCGAACAACCCCTGGCCAACGCCGCCGTCGCGTTCGACTACAACGCCAAGATGGGCGCTTCCGCGTACAACGGGTTCATGGCGGGAATCTCCGCCACGCACGAGACGGGCGATCCGCATGTCACCGCCGTAGGCCACTCCTACGGCTCGCTCACCGTCGGCCTCGCCGCTCAACGGCATGGTGGCATCCCCGGGGCCGACGACATCATCCTCGTGGGCAGCCCGGGCACGGAAGCGAAGACCGCCGACGAGCTCGGAGTCGGGCGGGACCACGTGTATGTGGGCGCCGCCAAGAACGACATCGTGACCCAGCTGCCCAGCAGGAGCGAAGCCACCGGAATCCTGCTCGGCGGCCTTCTCGGCGGACCCGGCGGTGCGCACATCGGCCACGAGATCGGCCACGCTCTGAACGACGTCCCCGACGAGCGCTACTTCGGGGCCGACCCAGCGAGCCGCGAGTTCGGGGCCAAGCGCTTCGCAACGGCTGACGGGCCGCTGCTCGTCAGCCCCGACGCGGATACGGTCGACAAGATCAAGCACCTGAAGAGCCCAACGGACCTGGGCGCCCACTCCAACTACTTCGATCCGGAGAAGGATGCAATGTCGGCAAGCAACATCGCGCTCATTGTAGTAGGCAAGGGCGGCAAGATCATCACGGCGGAGCCCCGATGAGTTCCCTCCTCCGCTCGGTCACCGTGATCCTGCTCTTCATGACTGTCGTCGGCTGCGGAGCACTCCCCAGCGGCCCATCTGAAGGAAGGAAACCGACCATGGACATGCGCCAAGGTGCCGAGCAGGCCGATACGCTGCTTCAGCAGACCTTGCGGAGCATCGCTCCACCTCTGCGCTGGAACCACGGGCCCTCGAACGACATCGCCTGTAGCAACATCCTGGGCAAGGCCACCGGCACCGGCACCGTAAAACGCCGTATCGCCATCCTGACCAAAGTGTCCGCCGAGCGGCGGGGCAGCCTGCTCGGCATCGTCGAGCGCAACTGGAGGAACTGGGGTTACAAGATCAACGGCGTCAACCCCGACAAGGAAATGCCCGCCATCTTCGCCACCACGCCCGACGACTTGCAAATCACGCTGCAGGTGGGCGCCACAGGCCAGTTCATCTTCTCCGCCGGTACTCCCTGCCTCACCCAGACGGGCAACATTCCCGACCCCACCACCACCCCCAACACCCCGCAGCGCGACGTCCCCTACCCCGCCCCCGCCGACATCCACGACGACTTCTGGTCAGCCACGCCAACGCATACGTGAACCGGACGGTCCCGGCCGAAGCGTCCCCGTAGCCCGACAGGTGCTGTGGGGCATCACTCCGCCCCTGCGCTGGGACCACGGCCCCTCGAACGAGGCTGCACGCTCTTGGACAGAGACATCGACGACACCTCATAGCCATTGCGCTGGTACAAGGCAATGGCTGCCGTGTTGTCCCCGAAAACGTTCAAATTGAGCGAGGTCATGCCCTCACGCGCAACGAGTTCCTCAGCGGCGGCGAGGATGGCAGACCCGTACCCATGGCGCCGGAATGGGGCGAGGACGTTGATGTCGTACAGCCAGGCCGAGTCCGTGGTGGCCGTTGCCTGACGCGGGTCCGGGCCGATCCACGCGTTTCCCACGACCTCGCCCGATCCGTTCTCCGCCACCACAAGATGATGACCAGCCGTGTCACGCCCGTCCGGGAGAAACCGGGCCGTGCCCCGCTGAGCCCGCTCTCGCGCCAGCTCTGCCGGCATGAACTTGCCCAGTTCACGGGCCGTCTCGGCTTCACGATGCTCAGTCGCCGCGTCGTACTCCGACGGCGTCATCTTCCGCAGCGTCACACTCCGCGCGTCCATGCCACCATCTTCAGCTGACTGCCGGTGACAGCGATACCGAGTTTCCACACCCGAAGGGTCGCCATGCGGCCGGTACACCAGCGCACGGCCGACGAAGCGTCGTCCGGACCCCGGATCAGAGACACACCTCTGGGAACCACGGGTCGCAAGCCACACCCTCACAACTGGCACCCCGCCCGCTGCACGATCGCGTCAGGGTGTCCGTGTGTCGGGTATGTGGTACGCGATTCCTCCGGTGGCTGGCCCACTCGCGCGTGAGGGTCCAGCCCACAAGCCCACTGCCCGGCCCGAGCACCGAAACCCTCCCGACCCGGCCCCGGACGGCCACCGGGCCGGAAGAACACCCGCGGCAGGGTTCTGGTAGCCCTCCAGCCACCCATCGATTCTTCCGGCCGTTCCCACGCAGCAGGACGCCCGTTGTTTTCCCAATGTTCGGGCGGGGGTAGTTCTCCGGGCATGCGTGATTTAGTGCGGGAGCAGTACTACCGGCATCGTGCCCCGGTCTACGACGAGACCAGTTATCGCGGCGACCCCGTGGTGAACGCGGGCCTGGACCGGGAAACCGCCGACATCGGCAAACTGCTGACCGCGCTGCCCACAGGCCGAGCGCTCGACGTGGGTTGCGGGACCGGGGTGTGGACCCAGTTTCTGCGCGATCCGGTCGTTGCCCTGGACCAGAGCGCGGAAATGCTGGACCTGACCCACGCCCGGGCGCCGTGGGCTCAGCAGGTCCGGGCGCTGTTTCCCCCCCTGCCGTTCGCCACTGGAGCCTTCGACCGCGTCGTCACCGGGAACTTCTACGGGCTGCTGCGGCCCGCGGAGCGGACCGCATTCCTCGCCGAGGCACGCCGTACGGCGCGCGAGCTGATCGTGATCGACCTACGCAGCGGCAGCGACCTCCACGAGGAGACGATGGAGCTGCGCTCCGTCGCCGACACCACATACCGCATCTTCCGGCGCCGGTTCACCCCGCAGAGCCTGTGCTCGGAGCTGGGCGGCGAGGTGACGTACGAGGGGGCCTACTTTCTTGCCGTGCGGGTCATGTGGCCAGTGGTGTCTCGAGGGTGATCAGGTGCGATTCGCCTGCCGTTTCCCCGTCGTCGGGGACGGCGAACATCCGCAGGACACGCCCGTCGGTCTCCAGGTGCACCGCGTTGTAGGTGACCACTCGGCCGGCCGGTGAGAGTACGGCCACCGGCGCTTCGTGCTCGATGCGGCCGGTTTCGATGTCGATGACGGCGATCCCGCCGAGGCTGAAGACGCCGGTCCCGGGCAGCGGGTATTCCGCGATGCCCGTGCACACCATGTGGCCGCCGCCGGCGGTCACACAGGTCTGGTAGTCCACGAAGTGGCTCTTGTTGTCGACCCGGTGCATGAGTTTCCCGTCGACGGTGAAGGTGAGCAGCTGCCTGGAAGCCCAGGTGACGGCGTGCAGCAGACCACTGTTGCGATCACGCACGATCCCGCCGATGTGGTCGTCGAAACGGAAGGCCTCCCGCACTTCCAGGCTATCTGGGTCCACCCGGTAGACGATGGAATGGGAGTTGGGCCGGTATTCCGCAGTCGGCACCCACAGCGATCCGCCGTCGAAGTCGATACCCCCCGGGTGGTAGATGGTTCCTTCACCCAAGCTGACGCGGCCCAGTGCCGCGCCCTCGCTGTCCGTGACGAACACGTGCCCCTGCCCCTGGCCGGGGGTTCGGTCGTAGCCGTCCACGGGGCCGTCATGGAAGCGGGTCGCCTCGGTGATCTCCGCCGTCGACACGTACAGGCGGTGGTCATGTCCACGCGTGACGCCTTGAGGGTGGTGAACGGGGAAGTCCAGCGGCACGCGCCCGACCACCGTCCAGGGCGTGCTGCGGGTCAGCTGCCACACCGCCGCGACGACGGCTTCATCGGAGTCGTCACACACATCTGCTTTCAATGAATCTGAGGGGCTCATAACCCGGTGAACGAGGCTTCCCCGGGCCCGTAACGGGGAGCGAGGCCCCTGCGGGCCAGGCCTTGGCCACCTTCATCGAATGTGCGTCGGCCGCACGTTCCGCCCGGACCTGCGGATCAAGTGTGGACGATCACGTAATTCCCCAGGGTTACGGTCACGCAATTCCCCAGGGGCTGTCCGGCTGAGGCGGTCCAGGCGAGCCGCCGTGTCAGTCCGCTGCCGTGTGCTCGGTCGGGAGTGAGAGGCGGATGCGGCGCCGTGCCGGGTCTACTTCGGCGATCCGTGCCGTCAGCTCGTCGCCGACCTGGATGTCGCGGTCGCCGCCCAGCTGTGACAACTCGGAGTTGTGGAGTAGACCGTCCATCCCGTCATCAACGCTCACGAACACTCCGAAGGGGACCAGCCTCGTGACGCGTCCCTGCAGGACGCTGCCGACCTGATCGACCCATGCCAGCCAGGGGTTCGGCTGGAGGGCGATGAGGGACAGGACAGCCTGCCCGCGCATCTCGGCGTCCACGCCCAGGACTGCCGCGGTCACCCGTTGGCCCATCGTCACGACCTCTCCGCAGGAAGAGATCCACTTCCACGAGACCTCCGGTGGAGGAATGAAGCCCACCGAAGGCTCGGGGGCTCCATCAAGGTCCACGAAGACGCCGAAGTTCTCGATCGACGTAACCACTCCCGAGCGTTCGTCCCCGCGACGGAGTGTCGCCAGGAACTCTCTCAACACCGGGGAAGGAAGCGGATGGGTCATGGCTGCGACCTTATGCCACCCCTAGTTCGAGCGGCCCGCGTACCAGTGGACGACGTCCGGCGATCGCCGTCCCCCTGGGGAATTCCGTGAACGTCAAGGTGGGGAATTACGTGACGCCAACACCGGTCTGGGTGGGGAATTGCCTGATCGCCGACATCAAGGAAGTGTGGCGCGCACCCGGTCTGCGATCTCACCTGGCACGGCAGTGGGCGGGCGACCGCGCGCACCGTCGGCCTGGCCGACCGCCTCGATGTGCGAACGCGGCTGACGCGTGCGGTGCGGGTCGCCGACTCGACGTGCGGATCGCGCTCACCTGCGACCTCGTCCGTGCCCTCGCACACTTCTTCAGCGCCAGGGCGACTTCCCGCCGGCCCACCTTCCTCGGCGTCCACCGCCAGGTGGTGCAAGCCCGGTGGCGGCGCTCTCAGCAACCCCTGCCACCAGCCGGGGATGGTGAGCGATGCTGCGAGTCTTCGGGCAAGTGCTGCCGCGTTGGGCGTCCATCGAGTCGTCCACCTCGGGTATGCGAACGGCGGCAAGGACGCCCCTGTGCTCCCTGACCCTCCCGCGCCGACCGGACGCGTCCGGTTCGCCGAGGCGGACACGGAGGCGGCGGGGCGACTCGCGGAGATCCTCAAGGCTGAGCAGGCCGACGTCCTGCTCAGCTACGACGTCAACGGCGGCTACAGGCTCCGGGCGGGGCGCCCTGGCCGTACTCGGCCAGTCCGCGGGCATGTCCTGAAAGCGCGTGAAGCTGGTCTCGCCGTCGGCGCCCGACTCGGCGGGCCGGGCGCCGCAGCCGCCGCGTCAGGCCGGTGAGGTGTGCGCTCCGGCGAAGTGCCGGGCGAAGAACCGGACCGCGCTGTCCGCCTCGTACCGGGGCAGTTCCTTGTGCTTGCCCGAGTTCACGTGCAACGACTTCTCCTTCGAGGCGAAGGCGTCGAACAGCGCGAGGCCCTCCTCGCGCGAGATGTGCTCGTCGTCCCACTGCAGGTCGAACTCGATCGGGATGGTGATCTGCTTCGCCTTCTCGGCCAGGACGTCGGGCCAGTGCTGGCCGAAGACCGCGGCGGTGATCCTGGGTTCGATCGCCACGAACGGTATGCCGATCGCGGTGCCCATGTTGATGCCCCAGAAGCCGACCGGACCGTCGGTGCCGATCTGCGGGAGTTCTTGGAGGGCGTCCAGGGTCGCCTGGTACTCGGGCACGGCGAGCTGTGCCAGGTGGTCGTTGTAGCGCACGACGATCGGGCCTTCCGGCTCGCCCGCCGCCCTCGCCCGGAACAGCTCGGCGATCTCCGCCTCGTCGTGCGCCGTGCGCGGCCGGTCGCCGTGGCCGGGCGCGTCGATGACGGCGACATGGAAGCCGCAGCCGGCCACGAGGAGGCGGGCGCGGCCGGACATCGCCGGGTGCTTCTTGTGGTTGCCGCCGCCGTGGGCCATGAGGATCAGGGGCGCGCGATCAGCCGTACGGGAGGACGGCGACCAGAGGACGCCGGGGACGTCGCCCACGGTGAAGTCGCGTTCGAGGATGCCGTTCGACGAGGACTCGGCGGTGAACTGCAGAGAGTGCATGGGTGTTGCCTTTCGGGAGTGCCTTGTTGTCGAGGCGCTCCCGGCGACACCTACGTCAGTCGCCGGCCGTGACGGCAAGGGGGAGCACCCACATCGATACAGCGTTCATGGGTCTCACCTCCTCGGGCGGTGTCACGGGCAACTGGAAGCTACCAGAACGATGATCATCCCTTCAATCCCTTTCCCCATCCCCATCCCCATCCCCATCACTGATCACTGATCACTGATCACTGATCGCTGATCGCTGATCACAGCCTCAGGCAGGCCCTACGTGGCGGGTACCCGCACAGCAGCCAGCACCGGCAGGTGGTCCGTGGCTGCCCGCAGGTCTCGTTCCGAGATCCCGGGCAGGCCCATCGGCACCCCGCAGCCCAGCACCTCAACCCCGGGTGTGGCGAAGACGGCGTCGATCCGCTGCAGCGGATCGCCCAGCCGGGTGGTGTGCTCCCGCCCCCACGGCTTCGTCGCCCAGCCGTCCTGCAGGGCGCCCGCGAGCAGGCCGAAGGTAGGGCCGTCGGGCCGGTCGTTGAGGTCGCCCGCGGCGACGGCGTACGGCACGTCCAGGGCGGACAGCCGCGCCAGGAGCAGCCGGCCCTGCTCGTGGCGCTCGTGGTCGTTGATGCTCAGGTGGCAGCTGAGTACGCCGAGCCGGGCTTGGCCGAACCGCAGCACGGCGGTCGCGAAGCCGCGCTGGTGCAGGCCGGGGGTGCGGGGCAGCAGGACGTCCTCGGTGCGCTCCACGTGGGCGCGGAGCGAGGAGAGGATCATGGGGCCGGAAGCGGTGGCGCCGCCCGCGACGTACACGAGTCCGCAAGACCGGGCGAGGCGGGCGGCGGCCTTGCGCCAGCGGAAGAACCGCGGCCCCTCCTGAACACAGACCACGTCAGGCCGGCAGGCGCGGATCACCCGGGCGAGTGCCTCGACATCATCACGCATCGAACGGATGTTGTAACTCAGTACCCGCACCACCACGCTGCCATCCGGCTCCGTCACCGACATCGGCAGATCCTCCACACCATCCCCCTACCGATGGTCCGCCCGGACGGGATCGTGCCGTCGCAGGCGTAACAGCCCGTCATGGGGTGCCAGGCACCCGGTCATTGGGAATGGGCCAGTTTACTTGGAGTGAGTGAGTGAGTGAGTGAGTGAGTGAGTGAGTGAGTGAGCGCGTGAGTGAGTGTGTCTGCTTCTGTCGCCAGGCGGTTTTATGTACGACGCGACGCGACGCGTCACTTTCCGTCGGTGATGTAGTAATCGTTCTTGAGGTATTCCAGGGTGTAGCTGCCGAGGTCGCTCTCGGAGAAGGTGGCGGAGGCCCTGACCGCTTCGAGCGGCATCTCGATCCTGTCGGGCGTGCGCACGGCGACGCGCTGCGGATCGACCGTCGCGGTTTGCAGGGCCTTCTTCTGCGCGGGTGAAATCATCTGGAACACAACGACGTAGGTTGACGTGCACGGACCGAATCCCTTGTCCTGCGCCTTCTTCGCGCCGGGTCCGGCCACTTCGCAGACCGTGTGGATGTCCTCATGGCCGAGGGCGTGGAGGTACTGCTCGTACCGCTGGATCGCGCGCTCCTTCGTCCTGGGCGCGGGCTGGTTACGGGCCGGGGTGGACGACGGGTTCCCGGCCCGAGCGGATGCGGACGCGGACGCGGACGCGGTTGCGGACGCGGTTGCGGACGCGGATGGCGTGGCCAACGGCTCTTTCGCCGGCGTGGACGCGGACGGCTGCGAAGGCTTCGCGTCCGCGTCCTGCTTCGATTTCTCCGGACCGCACGCGCACGCCATCAGCGCCACGCAGGCCGATACCGCCACGCTCACCGTCGTCCGCGTTCTCATACAGCCCCCTCCACCAACCGACCCCACATCAAGAGGTCACGCAGGACCCTGGGGAACGGTTCCCGAGCCGGTCCAGGAGATGCGACCGGGGATCGTCCTCGGCGCGGCCGCCGCACCGGCCGCGCCGGCCTTCGCCCCCGGCGGCCGCCGCCTCGTACCGGCGAGCCGTCTGCTCCTGCTCGGCGCACTGGCGTGCCCGGTTCCCACCGTGCTGAGCCCGCGGCGTACCGGGGTTGTGCCGTGCTCACGCACCGCCGCCGGTCGACGAACGCAGCCACCGGTCGAGTACGGCGAAGTCGTCGTCGGTCAGGCCGTATCGCGGGTCGACGCGGTGCAGGAGGGCTCGGCCCGGGTGCTGGGCTTGCGTCCACGTCCGGTCCCGGTCGGTGATCTCGTCGTCGATCCAGGCGTACAGGCGTCCGGCTGCCCAGGTCAGGAGGGGTCGGGTCTTCCAGTGGAGGCCGTCGGCCGGGTCGTCGTCCGTGGGGTCCGGCCAGTCCACGACGGGCAGGTGCGGCAGGCCGAGCCAGGGTGCGATGCATTCGTTCGCGTCGGACATCCACGTCGTGGCCCACACCAGGGTGCACGGAAGAGCCAGCAGCCGGGGCCCGTACGCGGGGTTGATCCTGGTGATGAGCGGGTTGGAGTCGGCTCCTGGCCGCCCGTGGCAGTGGCCGGTGTCGTACGTCGGGTAGCCGTGGGGCATTTGGTCGGGCGTCGCGCCGAAAGGGATGAGCGGCCCGTCGACGTCGAGGAAGAGCAGGGGCGGCTGGGCATGGGCGGTCACGACTGAACCGTAGTCGGGGGCCTGGCCCGGGAAAGCCGCTCGAAGTCCTGAGCGCGGGGACGGACAACGGCCCTGGTCTCCGTACGGAGGCCAGGGCCCTTGTTGTTGAGCGCTGGGCAGGCCTTGCACCTGCATCTCCCCACAGGAAGTGGGGCGCCTTTCCTTGGACCACCAACGCCGGTCCCGCAGCCGCTCGTCGCGACCGCAAGCTCAAGATCCACTATAGCGCACCCGCCCAACCGTCAGTGACGCCTACCGCGCCCGCGGCCGCGGCCGCCCCCGCACGCGCTGGATCCTCATACCCTTCTCCCGTGCCCCCCTCCACCCCCCTCCGCCGCGTAGCCGTTCTCGTGCTCGAAGGGGCGAAGCCGCTCGATGTCGGGATTCCCGCGCAGGTGTTCACGACGCGGGCGAGCATGCCGTACGAGGTACGGGTGTGCGGGGCGGCGCCGGGGCTGGTGGCCGGGGGTGACGGGCTGGCGTACTCCGTCGCGCACGGGCTCGACGCGCTTGCCTGGGCCGATCTCGTCTTCGTGCCCGGGTACCGCTTCCCGGACCGGGAGGAGCCGCCGCGGGCCGTGCTGGAGGCGCTCGTCGCCGCCCACCGGCGGGGCGCGCGGCTCGCCGCGATCTCCACCGGGGCGTTCGCGCTCGCCGCCACGGGGCTGCTCGACGGGAGGCGCGCCACCACGCACTGGCACTACACGCGGGCGCTCGCCGCGCAGTACCCCCTCGTACGGGTCGACGCGAACGTCCTGTTCGTCGACGAGGGCAGCGTGCTGACGTCGGCGGGTGCCGCCTCGGGCATCGATCTGTGTCTGCACATCCTGCGCGGCGATCTCGGGGTGGCCGCGTCCAACCACGCGGCCCGGCGGCTGGTCGCGGCCCCCTACCGCAGCGGCGGGCAGGCGCAGTTCGTGCCGCGCAGTGTGCCCGAGCCGCTCGGCGAGCGGTTCGCCGCCACCCGTGAGTGGGCGCTGCACCGGCTCGACCGGCCCCTCACGCTGGAGGCGCTGGCCCGGCACGCGGCGGTGTCGGCGCGTACGTTCTCGCGGCGGTTCGTCGAGGACACCGGGTACACGCCGATGCAGTGGGTCATGCGCGCCCGTATCGACATGGCCCGGGAGCTGCTGGAGCGGTCCGAGCGGGGGGTGGAGCAGATCGCGCAGGACGTGGGGCTCGGCACCGGGGCGAATCTGCGGCTGCATTTCCAGCGGGTGCTGGGGACGACGCCGAGTGAGTACCGGCGTACGTTCGCCCAGGGGGAATAGGACGTTCGCTCGCTGTGCGGCTGTGCGGCTGTGCATCTGCCGGCCACCGCCGTCGAGGAGAGCCGGGACCTGTCCTCGACGTGCCTCGACGAGATCCTTGGCGAGATCCTTGTGAAGGTCCGTGGCGAGATCCTTTTGAACCGTGGCGCTTACGCCTCTCCCCTGCTCCGGCGGCCCGCGCGAGGCTTGAGGCGAACCACAGAGCCACCGCGGCAGTGACAGGGACAGGAACTCGCTCATGACTCGCATCGCCATCAACGGATTCGGCCGCATCGGACGCAATGTGCTGCGTGCGCTGCTCGAACGCGACAGCGATCTGGAAGTGGTCGCCGTCAACGACCTCACCGAGCCCGTCGCCCTCGCTCGGCTGCTCGCCTTCGACTCCACGTCCGGCCGGCTCGGCCGCCCGGTGACCGTGGACGGGGACACGCTCGTCGTCGACGGCCGCCGTATCAAGGTGCTCGCGGAGCGCGAGCCGGCGGACCTGCCGTGGGCGGAGCTGGGCGTCGACCTCGTACTGGAGGCGACGGGCCGCTTCACCTCGGCCAGGGCCGCCCGTGCCCACCTCGACGCGGGCGCGCGGAAGGTCCTGGTCAGCGCGCCTTCGGACGGCGCCGACGTGACGCTGGCGTACGGGGTCAACAACGACGCGTACGACCCGGCGACGCACACCATCGTCTCCAACGCCTCCTGCACCACCAACGCGCTGGCGCCGCTGGCCTCCGTCCTCGACGAACTCGCCGGGATCGAGCACGGGTTCATGACGACCGTGCACGCGTACACCCAGGAGCAGAACCTCCAGGACGGCCCGCACCGCGACCCCCGCCGGGCCCGCGCCGCCGGGGTCAACATCGTGCCGACGACGACGGGTGCGGCCAAGGCGATCGGCCACGTACTGCCCGGTCTCGACGGGAAGTTGTCGGGCGACTCGATCCGGGTGCCCGTGCCGGTGGGCTCGATCGTCGAGCTCAACACGACCGTCGCGCGGGATGTGACGCGCGAGGACGTGCTGGCCGCGTACCGCGCGGCGGCGCAGGGGCCGCTCGCGGGTGTTCTCGAGTACTCGGAGGACCCGCTGGTCTCGTCGGACATCACCGGCAACCCGGCCTCGTCCATCTTCGACTCGGCGCTGACGCGGGTGGACGGGCGTCATGTGAAGGTCGTCGCCTGGTACGACAACGAGTGGGGGTTCTCGAACCGGGTGATCGACACGCTGGAGCTGCTCGCGGGGCGGTGAGCCTGGGGACGCGGGGAGGGCGGGGCGGGGCCCGTACGGGCCCGCTCGGCGTCAGCCGCGGGCGTCTGCCGCGTCAGCCGCGTCAGCCCCGGCGGGAGAAGAATATGGTGGCCAGGACGTACGTCGTACCGGCCACCCCTCCCAGCACGTCCCACGGGTGACCGCTGTTCCCGCGGATCAACTCGGTCGCGAAACCGCCCAGCAGCACCAGCACGAGCACGTTCAGCGTGAACGCGGACGCGCGCCGGTTGATGGCGTGCCGGCGCTCGTCCGTCGTCTGGCCGCGCAGCATGGCGGCCGCCTCCGACCGGCGCGATGCCGTGACGAGGATCAGTACGTACACGGCCATGATGACGAAGCCTGCGACGGCCATGCCGGGGTCGTGCCGGGCGAGGAAGATGGCGATGTAGCCGACGCCCATGGCCAGCCCCAGGGCCGGAACGGCCCATCGCTGGCCGCGTGTGGTGCCGGGCTCGTGGTCAGTCGACATGAAAGATCTCCTCCACCGTCTTTGCGAAGTACCGGGCCATACGGATCGCCAGGGGCAGTGAGGGGTCGTACCGGCACTGCTCGATGGCGTTGATCGTCTGCCGGGACACACCGAGCTCCTGGCCCAACTCCTGCTGGGACAGGCCCCTGGCGACGCGCAGCTGACGTAGATCGTTCCGCATGTATGGAAAGTAAGCTTTACATGCGTGGGGTGTCAAGCACCCTTTACATCGGAGCCGGTGGCGGCGTCTCGGGCGCCGTTCACTCGCCGTCGGTGTCGCCGTCGGTGCCGTCGTCGCACTCCGCGGTCGGTGTGTTCTCAGCTGCGGGGCCGCCCCATGACGATGGTCGCCGCGCTCAGTGACGCGGCACCGATCACCGCGAGGAGGACGCGCAGGGGCAGGGAGGAGTTCGCGCCCAGGATCGCGGGCATCGCGACCAGGAACGCTCCCAGTGCGCTGATGGCCACGCGGGAGATCAGACGTATCCGGGAGTGCTTGATGATCACCGGGAAACGCACCGCGGCCACCGGTGTCGTGCCCGGTTCGGCGGGGCCCAGGCGGATCGTGACGTGGGTGAGCGCGTCGAACGACGAGGCGTCGGGCTGGAGCCAGAACTCGGTGGAGTCGTAGCGCAGTGCCACATCGTGGGAGTGGTCCGAGGAGACGCGCAGGAAGCGGCCGTCGGTGGAGCACGTGAGCGTGATCTTCGGTGTCTCGGTGTAGCTCTGCGAGTAGAAGCTGACCGGGAGCCGCGCGGGCTGTAAGTCGCCCAGGCTCAGGCGCCCTTGCGGCTCGAAGGTGAACGCCGCGGCACTCGCGAGATGGGCGGGCTGGTCGACCCGCATGAAGTACGAGTTCTCAAACGTGGGGTGGAGCGCCAGGCGGCGGGCGACACTGATCCACAGCTGCGCCTGGTCCCCGTTCGTACGGATGGGGAAGGCCGGGAATTTGAGGACGGCCGGGTAGTACGTCCCGCCGTTGCCCTCGATCATCTTGTCGATGGCCCTGCGGCTCTCGATGTTGATGTCCGTGCGGGAGAGCGCGTAGTCGTCGAGATCGACGTGGTCGGTGACACGTAGTTTGAAGAGGATGACCTCGGCCACGCACTCCGCCGCCACGACTTCGGCGACTCTGACGGGAAGCAGAAAGCACTCGGCGGGTGTGGTGGCATCGGCGATGAAGCCGATGAGAGCGCGCTGCCCGAGGACGGATCCGCTGGCCACCTTCTGCTGGAGCGAAGAGGCCACGTACTGGGCCTCATAACGGAATTGGATGAGGGCGCCCCGGGGCAGGGCCAGGGCGGTGAGGATGTCCTCGGCGTATCGGCGCCGCAGGTTCGACGACAGCAGCAGGACCTGCGGGCGCTCCTCCTGTTCGCTCACGTCTCCCCCTGAATCCGGCGATCCCGGTGGCCCTCGTGAATTCGGTGAATCCCGTGGTTCTCAGACCGATTCGTACAGGGTGCGCATACCCCACTTGGCCGTCATGGACTCTTCGAGGCGTGTGTAGCGTGACCAGACGCGGTCGCCCGGAAGGTCGTCGACCGCCAGACGCGTCACGGGCTCGTAGCGGATGCCTTCGCGGGTGAGTTCGTCGTGGCGGCGGTAGATCACCTTTTCCTCGAAGCCGTCGGCCTGGTCACAGGTCAGGTCGATGACCAGACGGGCGGTATCGGCGGCCGGCCCGATCTCGATCCAGCAGTGGTGGTCCACGGAGGAGATCGACGGGTCGTCGAAACTCAGCCTCCCGTAGCAGTACGTGGCTTCGATCTCGCGCAGCCGCAGTTGGCGGGCCAGCCACACCGAGCTGACGCCGCACTGCCCTTTCGACGACAGGGGCTCCCGGGCGTAGCTCGGGTGTGCGGTGGAGAGCGACCAGGCGGCTTCCAGCCGGTGGCGGTAGCCGCGCAGTTCGTCGGGGTCGAGCGCGGGAGGTTCGCCGACGGGAGCCCTGGGGGTTGGTTCGGCCACGTGCTGGAGGGTTTCCACTTTCCGGGTTTCTTTTCTCGCCGTGCTGTCCGTGCCGAGCACCACCAGGAGGTTGCGGTAGTTTCCGGCTCGGCGGTCCGTGCCTGTGGCCGACAGGGATTGACGGCGTGTCATATAGCTCCCGAACTGGTCATAGAAGTAGGCCACGGGCGCCGTCGCGAAGGGAATGAAGTTGGTGGCGTGGAGCGCCGACCCGGTGAAACCAAGTAAGGGGTTGAAGGCTGTCACGATGAATCTGCATCCCATGGACCGCACATGCCTCACGGCCTGCCCAATGGTGAAGCTCATAAGATTCCGAACGGCTCCCGACAATCCTAGGGCACGGGTGAGGATGAGCAAGTTGCCGCGCTCGGCGGGAATACCCTGCCGCCGCAACGCCTGTACGACGCCGGGCCTGTCGCACACGGAGAACGCGAGGTAGGTGACGGGATGGGTGGCTCCCTGCAGATAGCATCCGACCTCGACCATCGTGTCGGCCCTGGCGCAGAGCATGTAATGGAGCTTCGCCTGGTAGAGATACCCGTGACCGGGGGAGACCGGGCCGAAATTCACTCCGACGGAGGAACCGTCCGGGCGCCGCACGGTGAATTCCCGCCGGGCCTGGCCGCCCCCGAGGAGCAGCGAGCTGTTGGCGCAGATATCCGCGTCCTGGGTATAGCCCGCGATACGGCTGGAGCGGGCGATCAGCCGGGTCCGCATTTCCTCATAGAGTGACGCGGACGGCCGCTTCCCGTGATCCGCCCCGAACATCAACGGAGCGTGCAGGCGCAGTTGGATGTCGAAGTCACGGGCATTTGTTCCGCATAACGCGGCATCAGCCGCGACCAGCTCCCGGCAATCGGCGGAAAGCGCGTCGATCAGCGGATCCCTGAGCTGCCGCGCCAATGCCGACCAGCCCGTGGAAGGCTCGTCGGGGTGATGAGGTGACCGTGCCTGCCGTGGAACCGGGGGCGCGTACGGCAAGGGGCTCGGCGCGTCCGCCGGCACGGCGTGGCCGGGTCCAGCGGCGCCGAGGGCGGTCCTGGCCATCAGTCGTCTCCGGAATCGGTCCTGCGACAGGACTGAACATCGTACGGGCGGCCCCGTGGCGCTGTCAGTCGGATGACGCCCAATGGCGGTGCGGGGCAAGGAGGTTGACCGGGATGCGCCGTCGGCCCGTCGCGTCCTGGTCGCCCCTGCTGTGCTCTTCGTGCGCCGCGCCCTCCGGCGTGCCGCGCCGGGCCCGGTGCCGCCCGTTCATCCGGCCCCGCGTACCTCCTCGTTCACTCTCTCGGGTGAACGTGGGCGTCTTGGAGGGAGAAGTGGGGCCCGGGAGCCGTCAGGGGGGCGAAAGCGCGTATCGCGGCCGGGTCCTACAGATGGAGAAAGACTTACATGACGCCGTCCTTGGAGTGGACCGGGTATCTCCCGGCCGCCGTGAGCGCGGTGCACGCGCTGGGGGCTCTGGTGCGCCTGTGCCGGGAGCGCGGCCCTGCTCGGGGCAAACCTCCCCGGCCTCGGGGCCGGCGCGAGGGGTGCTGCCGGTGCGGCGCCGGCGGTCCGTACGTCCAGGCCGTCCCGGCCGTCCAGCTCGTCGACGTCGTCGAGTCCGTCCAGGTCGTCGAGGTGGATGCGGGCGTCGAGGTGGATGCGGGCGTCGAGGTGGACGCGGGCGTCGAGGTGGACGCGGGTGGGGAGCCGGGGCCGTGGTAGGCGATGGGGTGGGCGGGGAGGGCCCGGAGTGCGGCGGCGGGGACGTGGGGCAGCGGCTGTTGGACTGTTATCCGGCGTTCATGGGCTCCCAGCCCTCCGTACTGCGGCGCAGATTCCGGTTCCTGTCGCTGGCCGCGTGTCAGGACGTCGCACAGGAGGCCTTCTTACGGGTGGGCCGCAAGGCCGCGGCCGGGGGGCTGGTGCCGGAGACCAACGTGATGGCGTATCTGCGGCGTACGGCCTTTCATCTCGCCCTCGACCGCTGCCGTGAGCGGCCACGACGGCTGCCGGCGGTGGTGCCGGAGCAGCGGGCGCCGGCCTACGAGGACCTGCAGGTCCTGCGGGAGCTGGTGATCCCGGCGATCGGCGAGATGCCTCAGAGCCGGCGGCGGCAGGTGGTGGATCTGCAGAGCCAGGGGCTCAGCGACGCGGAGATCGCGGCCCGGCTCGGGATAGCCGCACCCCGCCTCCACAACCTGCGGAACAAGGCGGTCGCGGACCTCAGACGCAGCCTCGCCGGGCATATACGGGAGGCCCACCGGAAGAAGCAGCAGCACGAGAGGGAAAGGTGAGCGATGTGAGCAGGGACGACGACCACCACGACGGCGTCTTTTCGACAGGGCGCCCGGAGCCTGTGGTCCCGGCCGGGCTCGCGGACCTGCTGGCCCACCTCGCCGGACCGTCCGACTTCTGGGACCGGCCCGAGGGGGACTTCGGTCCCCTGAGCGATGCGTACGAGCTGACCCGCGGGCAGCGCGCGCACGCCAACTCCCTCTACCGGCTGGGCTCGAAGGCCCTGGCCCGCGGGGAGCTGCGGCAGGCTGCCGACTGGCTGGGCACGGCCGCCGCGGCCGGACACCCCGGCGCCCTGTTCCGGCTGGCCGCGCTCACCGCGCGGGTGGGGGGCGGGGGGAGCGAGGACGAGGACGAGGACGTACGGGTGCGTGTCGCGCCGGACGTACGGGCTTGTGTCCCGTCGGACGTGGGGGCGTGTGTCCCGCCGGACGTACGGGAGCGCGTCGCCGAGGACGTACGGTTCCTCGTCGCCGAGGCCGCCCGGCACGGGCACGGGGACGCGCGTGTGCTGCTGGCTGCCGCGACGGGGCGTGCCTTACCGACTGCCGGGCCGGGGCCGGGGCTGGGGCTGGGGCCGGGCCAGGGGCCGGGTCTCGGTGGCGTCGAGGACCCGCTCTTCATCGATGAAGTCCGCGCGGGGATCGGGCTGTTCGGGCAGGGCCCCGACGCACCCCGCCGGCTCGTCCTCGTACCCCCTCCGCGGCTGGACTCCCCCGCCGGCGCCGGCCACGAGCCCGCCGGCCCCGTCCCCTCCGGAAGGCTGCTGCTCCCGCCGGGCCGCCCCGCGCTCACCACCCCTCCCCCGCCCCCCCGCGGCGGCGAGCGCGAGCCCTGGTCGGCGAACGCGCTGCGGCCCGCGGTCCTGACCGACATGGCCCGCGGGACGCTCGCCCACACCGACACCCCCGAGCAGTGGAAGGCCGCGGTGAAGGCCCTGGACATCCTGTACCTGGTGGAGGAGGCGGACGGCACCAGTACGCGGGCCCTGGCGCGGCGCAGCGGGCTGCCGCTGTCCGCCGTGACGTGGCTGCTGCACTGGCTGCGCGGCCAGCACTTCGTCTCCACCGTCGCCGGGGCGCACTTCCCCGGGCCGCTGATGGGGATGACCGGCGGCCCCGAGCAGCGCGCCCAGCTCCTGGAGCAGACCCTGGCCGGGCTGCGCGACGACCTCGGCGCCGCCGTGTACGTCAGCGGCTACACCGACGGCGACGTCACGGTCTTCCAGTCCGCCCACGGGCCGCAGGCCCCGGCGGTACGGGAGTGGGTGGACTTCCGCGACGCGGCGCACGCCAGCGCGGTCGGCAAGAGCCTGCTGGCGCAGCTCGACTTCGCGGGGCGGATGGACCATCTCGCCCGCCACCGGCCGATCCGGCTCACCGAACGCACCATCACCAACCCCCGGGCGCTCTTCGAGGCCCTGGACGGGCACGGTCCGCTGGCCGGCCAGTTCGACCTGCTGGAGTACTCGCACCACGCGGTCTGCGCCGCCTTCTCGCTCGGCATCCCCGGGCGCACCGCGAGCGTGGCCCTCTCCCTCCCGGCGGGACAGCGCCACCGCCTGCTGGACGCCGCCCGCGCGCTGAGCGAACGGTCGGCCGGGCTGCTCCTGGTCCTGCTGCTGACCGAACAGGCCGACAGGGGCGACAGAGCCTCCGGCGCGCGGCGGCCGCCCCCGGGGCCGGCGGCCGTGCCGACGGCCCGCGCGCTGCCCCGGGTGCGGGCGGGCGTCTCCCTCACCCGGGTGATCCGGGGATAGCCACCGACCGCCACGCGGGCGTGGGGGCCCTGGTGCGGACCGCGCTCACGGCCGTCCTGAGCGCGGGGTAGGTGTTCGCGTCGAGCCGGTCGTCGATCCGGTCGTCGGTGCGGTCGTCGGTCCGGTCATCGGTCCGGTCATCGGTCCGGTCGTCGGTGCGCGCCGGGGCGGGAGGCGGGGACGTGGGGGGCAGGGCGCGGTGGAGCGCAGGCGGGCTCACGACCGGTCTGCCGCCGTGGCACCCGACGGGAAGCTCCCGACGGGAGGCTCCGGACGGGTACCCGGCCGTGAACTTCACGCGACACATTCAGGTGAACATCGGGTCCGAGGCCCGCCCTTCACCCCACCGCCCGTAACCTGCTGCCCGAGATGACGACCGACTTCGCCGACGAGGCTCGCAGCCGTACCGCCCGCCTGCTCCGGATGGCCGCCACCGCGGACGAGCGACTCCGCTCCCAGATCGTCGAGTACGCGACGACCACCCCGGACCCGCCGCCCCTGGGCCCGAACGGCATCCAGACCCGCGGATGCGGCCGCTGCCACCGCACGATGTGGGCCCAGCGCGACTACTGGGTCTGTTCCTCGTGCGGGCATCTCGAGGACTCGGCGGGCTCGTAGGAGGGCTCCTCCTTCGGGCAGGGGGTTGTCGTGCGCCTGAGGCTCCGGGGGCGGCGGGCGGCGTCGAACCCACCTGTCGCGTAGGGGATATGGCGGCTGGGGTTATCACGCCGTGATAGGTCCGGCGGCGTTCGCCCCCGTCGGCCGGGACGCCTCGCACCCGAGTACGGAGGCGTCAAAGAGGCGCCAAGGAGGCGTCAAGGAGGCGATGCCGGCCAGGCGTTCGTGGTCGGTCAGCTCGACAGGATGCTGACCAGCACCCCCATGGACATGGCGAGACCCCCGATCAGGAACCACCATCCGACGATCTTCTGGATCACCGCGGTGGTTCCATCGGCCCTTTCCTGGCCGGGGGCCGCCGTAGGCGTGCTCGCCTGAGCCTGCTGGCGGTGCCACGTCGCCAAACCCTTGAAGTCCGTGACGATCGCACCACCCAGCGCCGCCACGGCCAGGGGGAACACCACCGCGGCGATCTGGCCGCCGATGCCCAACTCCCCGACCGGCGTACCCTCCAACGCGATCACTGCTGCCAGCTGATGCACTGCCGCCTCCCCCGTCACAGCCACGGACACGAGTGCATGCTAGGCCGAAAAACGACCCCCGACTCCCGCCTCACGCCGCTGCGCGACGGACGTGCTCACCCACACCGCGCAGGTCAGCGCAGCACCCCCTCCAGGAAGTCGCTGCCCAGGCGCGCCACGACCGTGAGGTCCAGCTGGTGGTGTACGTACCGGCCGCGCCGCCGCGTGGTGATCAGCCCGGCCTTCCGTAGCGCCGCGATGTGCCGGGACACTTCCGGCGCGCTGATGTCGTGCGCGGCCGCGAGTTCGGTCGTGGTGTACGCGGAGCGGGCCAGATAGCGGCACATCCGGATCCGCATCGGGTGGGCCAGCGCCTCCATGCGCAGCTCCAGCAGCTCCAGCGAGCCGGGTCCGGGCAGTTGGGGCGCGGCGGCCGGGTAGTGGATCACCGGGCGCCAGCGCGGCGCGTGCAGCACCCACAGATGGGGCCAGCCGAAGGAGGAGGGCACGAGGGTGACGCCCGCGCCGACGGCCGCGTCCAGCGCGCTCGTACGGCCGCTGGTGAGTTTGTCGACGCTGATACGGGACCCGTCGTCCTCCAGCGCGACCGCGGGCGAGACCTCGGCCAGCGCCTCGGCCAGGCCCTTGTGGCGCAGCACCTGCGTCTTGTGCCGGGCGTCGGCGGCGAGCTCGACGCGTACGCGCTGCCAGACGTCGTCGAAGAACACCTCTGCGCAGTCCTCGAAGAGACGGCGGATCCAGGCCCGCACGGCGGGCGGGTCCTCCAGGAGCCGGGTGGCGAACTCCACTTGCCGCGGGCCGCGGGCCGCCGCGCGCTCCAGGGCGTGGGCGCGGGCCTCGGCGTCGCTGAGCGGGGACGGGCCGCCGCGGCCGTAGGTGCTGGTGCAGGAGATCTCCAGGGCGGCGTCGACGAACACGTCGTCGTCGAGCCGGTCGAGCATGTCCAGGTCCTCGGCGAGGGTCGCGCCCGGCCGGCCGTCCGTGTCGGGCAGCGCGGCGAACGGCAGCGATATGTCGGAGAAGGAGGAGGTCCACAGGAAGTTCGCGTCGCACAGCCGGTCCGCGAGGTCCGGCTTGAGCGCGGCGTTCGTCGCGGTCGTCCACCCGTGCAGCCCGGGGTGGTGCCCCGGCTCGGCCAGCGCGTGCAGCGCGGCGAACAGCTCGGCCAGCGGCGCGGGGCTGAACACGAGCCGCTCGGGCGGGAGTCCGGCGATGTCGATGATCACGCTCATGGGTCCATGGTGCCGGAATCCGCGCAGGTGGGCGACGTAATTTGACGATTCCCGTCAACCGTCCGCCTGCTCTTGTACGCGGCGTACCAGGGCCGGGGCGTACCAGGGGCGGACGCCGCGCGCCGGGCGCCGCCGTGGCCGAAGCGGCCGGTGAACCCCGGGCGCGGCCGAGGCCGGCGGTGGATCGTCTCGGTCCGCCATGGACGTGGCCAGGGAGGAAACAGATCTCCTATGCGAAGAGCAGCTCCGCCACCCTGCGATACTGGTCGGCCTGTGCTGCCGCCAGTTCCCACAGAGCGGTGGGACCGCCCTCCCGGAGCCGCTCCTCCGACTCCTGCTGGCAGGCCAGCTCGAAGTCGGCGAGCCCGGTCCCTACATCTGTCCGGACCTCAGCCGGCCATGCGGCCGCGGCCTCCAGAGAGAGTTCCAGCCCCCGTTCGGGAGCAACCTGCTGCCCCGGCCGGGTTGCGACGAGCACCACGTCCGCGATTCTCAGCCCCGTTCTGAAGAAGTCCCCACCCGGCAGCTCGGCCGGGTACCTCGTACCCAGGGTCCAGTTCACCCCGAAGGCCTTCCCGAGGACGGCGGCGTCGAGCTCCTGCCCGTCGAGGGCGGCGATGACGTTGTCCACGCCCGCCGCGACCTGGTCGTAGCGGTCGGGCAGCCCGGCTCGGTCAGCGAGCACCCTTAGCGCCCCGCCCAGCCTGACGGCCGCGGCACAGCAAAGTGCCTCGCCTGCCTCCACCCTGTCCCTCCCTCTTCAGGACTCCCGAGGAGACTTGAACACCTCAATCGCACCAACCACACGCTCCGAGTCAAGGTGCGCATGGATAGCCTGCCGCTTACATATTTCGCCCGGCTCCACACTGGAAGCGAAAACTCACTCGCCCCTTGGAAGCTCTCTTCCTGGGAACCTGCGGAATCCTCAGGAACTCATGGCGAGTCACTCACCATGCGCGGACCAGCCCTACTCCGGCCGACGCCATCGCCCAACTCATAAAATCCGGTTCACGCTGGCCAAATGAACCCATCTATAGCGTCATCGCAGCGGCCGCGCCATGATCCCAAGTATGGAATCATGGCGATTCGAAGCACCGGTTGACGGGTCACACTCGACCCCTGATCAATAGCTCGGCTTCCTCTTCGCGTCCTGCAAGACGACCGGCCTCCCTCACCTCGCCGATCGCCATACCTTGCGCAAGTTCGTGGGCTGGGTGAATACCATCCGCGTCTCCCCGATCCAGCATGCCGAGGAACCAACGAATAGCTCGAACCTTGTCCACCTCGGTACCCACGCCATCACGGCACCAGCAGGCCGCAACGAACATAGCCGGAGCATGCCCCTCTTCGGCGGCTTGCAAGTAATAGGACAGTGCCTCAGCGTCGAGATCACGATCCGACAGCTCATCGCCGAGAAGTGCACATGCTTCCGGAATCCCTCCCTCCGCCGCCATGCGCAGCAGGCGCAAGTACTCCGAGTCGTTACGTTCGACTCCGGCGCCATTATGGAAATTGACAGCGAGGTTGTACGCAGAGTACAAGTCACCATCTTGAAGTGCGCTTTCGAAGCAGAGGTTGGCACGCACCGGATCCTTCTGCACTCCCAGGCCGTGGAGAAGCATGAACCCGAGCCCTCTTTTACCTTCCGGAACCCCAGATTCAGCCGCGTCCCCGAAGAGCTCGAACGATCGATCCACATCGATCGAGAGGTCCAGCATAATCCCAGCCAGCAGAGCCTTGGCATCCACATTACGCATCGCCAGAGACTCAAGCTGGGGCATCAGGTCGCCAAGACGCGACCGCGCCTGGCCCTCCCCCTTCCGCATCGCGTAAACAAACCAGTTACCCGCAGCGACAATGTCACCCTCGCGCAGGGAAGCCTCCCCACGAGAAACCAGGGAAGCGGCCGAAACCCCTCTTGGAAACTGGCGCCATTCAGGGGCAATCTCACTCATTCCAGAACCCGCCCGTCGACCCGAAGCGCTTCTCATATACCCTCCGAAGCATACACCACCCCATGATCGGATAAGTGAGCACCGGACCATCAAGACGAAAACGGGAAATCCCCATGCCGGATTCCCCCGACATGGGGGATGATCTACCACCAGGCAGGATGATCAATCACTTCCCAGGTTCCATCCGGCTTGAACACGTTGATCACCTCTGGATCAGTTACATGGAGATCCCTACCCAATTGCTTCGCTCGCTCCTGGAACCAGCCGAGGCAATTATCGCACATTACCCGCGACACGGATATATTGTCCGTGGAATTCAGGGTAGAGACTTGCCTTTCAGCGTGCGACAGGTAATACGCCCCCGGACCAGCGCCGTTATCCATGAAAGCGTTTGGAGTCCGAAGGTGGTGCGGCATTGCATTCAGGACCTGCTCCGGCGTAGCCCGGGAAAAGCCTGTCGGCACGCTGCTTGAGTAGCCGCTCACCGCCACGGTGCTCCCAGCTCTCGCCGCCGTCTTCTTGGCCTCGTGCGTCGGCAAGCTTGCGTGCTCGGGTGATGGCGCTGCACGTAGTGCGGCCGAGGTCGGGCAAGTGTTGTGCACAAGCACCGGGCTACTGCCCACCAGCACGTAATACGTGTGGAGTTCTGCGACCGTGAGGTTGTGCATGTCGGCCGCGCCGCTGACCGTATGGATGGCGACGAGAATGACTCGCTGCCCCTTGTCGGTCGTCAGTGCATGTCCGACTTTGAGCTTTCCGGCCGGGACCCAGTCCTTGGTGGTGGTGTCCCAGAACGGGTGCTCAGACGTGGTGTGGAGCGTGGCGGTCTTGCCGTTTGCGCCGCGGATGTCGACGTCGATCAGGTCGTTGTCGTGGTTGACGAGCTTTGCTGTGACCTGGCGCGGCCCCTTGTCTTTGCCAGTAGCGGGGTCTGCGGCCTCGACCTTGTCGCCGACCTCGATCTTTCCGATGGGCTTGGTCTTGCCCTGGTCCATCAGGACGAGGGTGTCCGGGGTGAAGCTGCACTTTCCGGCTCCGCTGCCGGCCTCGACTGGAGCCTCGGGTGCGGGTTCCGGGCTGTCGTGGGTGCCGCTGCTCGGCTTGCTCGGTTTGGTGGTGTCGGCGGGCTTCCCGGCGTCGGGCTTCGCTGAGGGCTTGCCCGCGCCCGGATCGTCGCGGAGCATCCGCGAGACCGTTCCTCCGGCTTCGCCGACCTCCGCACCGGCTGCTACCGCCGCCTTCGTCGCCCTGTATTCCTTGGCGAGCTTGTAGACGCCGTAACCGTCCGCGGCGACCTGCGCGACAGTTCCGGTGACTTCCCCGGCGACGTACGAAGTCGACTTCGTGTCGACGCCGAAGAGGTCGGCGAGCGGGTGGCCGTCCGACTCCCAGGAGTTGTGCGGCAGTTCCATGCTCAGCAGGCCGGGCGGGCCGTCCCATCCGGTCCACTCGTTGAAGAGCTCGTTCTCACCGTTCCAGATGCTGGAGATGGAGTTGCCGAAGTATCCGAGACCGTTGACGCCCC
This sequence comes from Streptomyces sp. NPDC023838, assembly GCF_040639555.1. Classification (NCBI taxonomy): domain Bacteria; kingdom Bacillati; phylum Actinomycetota; class Actinomycetes; order Kitasatosporales; family Streptomycetaceae; genus Streptomyces; species Streptomyces sp. NPDC023838. Next base: position 4,411 of record NZ_JBFAAD010000047.1, on the reverse strand, counting down.
ATTCCCACGGCGTGCCGACGACCGAGTCGCCCACGCCCGTGAAGAAGTTGCCGACGTCATCCCAGGAGGGCCAAGACCACAGGCCGCTGGGGTCGCTGGAGTTGATGGGGTCGTTGCCGGCGTAGGCGTAGCCACCCATCTGGTTGGGATCGCCGGCCTCAAGCATCGGGTCGACGCTGAGGAAACGTCCCAGAACAGAGTCGTAGTTACGGGCGCCCAAGAGGTTCAGGCCACTCGTGGTGTCGACGGGCTGGCCCAGGTAACCGCGGTTGTCGATCCAGTTGGCCGGGGTGGTGCCGCGCGGCGCGCCGTAGGGGTCGTAGGCACGACGGGTGACGGCAAGGCTGGAGGCCTCGACCTGGAGCTGGGCGGTCTTCTGCGGGTTGGTGGGCTGGTAGGTCAGCGTTCCGGCGGAAGAGCGGGTGATGCGGGTGCCGTCGGGGCTCGTGTAGTAGCGCAGGCCCGCGACCTTGTCGGTGGCCTTGGTGAGGGTGAGCTGCTCGGCGCCGCCGAAGAGGTAGAGGACGTTGGAGTCCGCGCCCTTCTGAACGAGCAGGTTGCCGTCGGCGTCGTAGAGGTAGGCGGAGGTCTGGGTTCCGCCTCCCGCCTTCGGTGTGGTGACGGTGTCGGTGCGGCCTTCGGTGTTGTAGGCGAGCGTCTGCGTGGTGGCAGTAGCCGTGCCGGACTTGGTGTCACGGCTGGTGGTGTTGCCCGCGGCGTCGTAGTGCGGAGTGAGAGTGGTGGCACCGCTCGGGCCGGTCGTCGTGACGCTGGTGACAGTGTTGGGGCGGGCGGCCTGGGTGGTACCGCCACCGGGATACGCGCTGGTCTGGACGGTGTTCTTGAGCGCGTTGCCGGTGGTGTCGTGCTTGACCTGCTGGGTGCGGTCGCCGAGCAGGTTGTAGGTGAAGGACTGCCAGTACGGGGCCGGGCCGCCAAGCGTCGCGGCGGACGGGGTGCTGGTGTTGCAGTTCGCGAGTTGCCCGGTGGCGGCGGAAGTTGTGCCCTTGGTGTCGGTCCAGGCCTCGGCCAGCCGGTTCATGCCGTCGTACGCGAAGCACTGGGTGTCGGTGCCGGTGATGGTGCCGCCGGAGGACTGGACGTCGACGGTGGTGGCGAGGTTGCCGGCCTGGTCGTAGCCGTAAGTGGTGGCGTCGATCGGGTTCGTGCTGCTGGTCTGCAGGCTCACCGTGTTCGTGGCCAGGCGACCGGTGGCCTGGTCGTAGGACTGCGCGGTGCGCAGCTGCTTGCCGTACAGGCCGTAGGTGGACTGGATGACCTGGCCGAGCGGTGTGTAGAGGGTCTTGTCGAGGTAGGGGGCCAGGTCGGAGCCGGTTTCGACGAGGCCGCCCTGGAGGTTGTAGCCGTAGCCGACACTCTCGGCGGGCAGTCCACCGTCCGCGCCGTAGGTGGTGGACTGCAGCAGCCCGACGCGCGGGGTGTACGCGGCGCTGGTGCTGTACGTGCCGGCGAGTTTGCCTTCGGCCGCCGGAATGACGGTGGTGGTACCGGTCGGCTGGTAGGCGGTGTTGTATCCGTTGACCTTCTTGATGTACGCGCTGCCGTTGGCGCCACCGATATAGCGGGTCGAGGCGGTCGGGTAGCCCTTGGCGAGGGTGTCGTAGGTCCAGGCAGCGAGCTGCCTGCTCGGGTCGGTGGTGCCGGCTCCGTCGTAGAGGCCGGTCTTGCGGCCGAGGCTGTCGTAGGCGTACGAGAGGGTCTGGCCTCGGCTGTCGGTGCTCTGGGTGAGCCGACCCTGCTGGTCGTAGCTGTAGCTGCTGGCACCCGCGTCCGGGTCGGTCTGGGCGGTCTTGCGTCCCAGCAGGTCGTAGGTGAACGACCAGGTGTTGCCGAGGGTGTCCCGGATCGAGTCGGTCTTGCCTGCCGCCGTATACGTGTAGCTGGTCGTCACATCTGCGGGCGCGGCCTTGCCCTGAGTGCCCGTGCTCCAGATGCTCCTGCCGGCGGCGTTGTAGATCTGGACGCCGGCGTCGCCCCGCACCATGGCATAGGCGCCGGTCGTCCCGGTGGTGCCGCTGCCGGAGTTCCACAGGACAGTGCCAGTGGCGCTGGTGACGACGAAGCTGCCGTCGGTGCGCACTGTGGCGCTGGCGCCCGGGTTTCCGCCGGTGTTCGTCGACCAAAGGATCTGGCCACCGGCAATGCCGGTCAGGACCAGGTTGCCGTCGGGCTGCATGGACAGGCGGACACTGCTGGAAGCGACCTGGCTACCCGAAGCGATGACGGTTCCAGCTGTCAGCTTCCGGTCCGGGGTGGTGTCCTTCAGGCGGGTCGCGGTTGTCCGGCCCTGCGCATCCGTGTACGTGACGCTCGGCTGGCCGCCGCCCGGTGGGGTGCTCTCGGTGCGGTCGGCGCCCGGGTAGGAGGTGGTGGATTCCCAGAGCTTGACTGCCCTGGACCACTGCTGGTTGGCGACCGCCCGGCCCTGCCCGTCATAGACCGTGCGGGTCTGGGATGGGACCGTGTTCTCCCTCTCCACCCACATCGTCGCGGAGGGCGCTGTGGTGGGGTCGGAGTAGGCGGCGATGCTGGAGACGGTCCAGCCATGGCTGTCGTAGCCGGTGGAGGAGATCAGTCGGCCCGCCGAGTTGTCGGCGGTGGTCGTCTGCTGCTGGCGGGTGCGCAGCAGTCCGTCGTAGATCGAGATCGCGGTGTTGTACGTCTCGTCCTCGCGCAGGGTCTGCGTGGTGACGGTGTTCGGGTCGGGGCTGTCGCCGCTGCCGTGGACGGCGTAGCTGAACTTGCGGTCGGGGGTCTGCGTCGCCTTGTCGCGACCCGGCTGCCACACCTGGGTGCGGCGGCCCAGCGCGTCGTAGGTCATGTCCGTGACGCGGTTGTTGGCGTCGACGGACTGAGTGGTCAGGGCCCGCGCCGGGTCGACGACGACGGTCGTGGTCCAGCCGAACGGCTGGGGGTAGGTCGTGGTGACCCTGGTGGGCAGGATCCCGGTGCTCGGGGAGTAGGCGGTGGTAGTGGCCTGCGAGGCAGTGTCCAGCGTCTTGGTCACGCGCCCGTAGTCGTCGTAACTTACTGCCGCCAGTGTCTGGTAGACGGGCTCTCCGCCGGCGTCGTACTTCGTCACCGTCTGGGTCGCGGTGAGGTATCCGAGCGAGTGCGACTTGCTGTCCGAGGCCCATGTCTGGCCGAGCTTGCCGTACGTGCCGGGGGTGGAGACGGTGCCGTCGCCGTCGTAGAAGAGCCGTTTGTGGCTCAGGGTGGTCTTGCTGTCGGGTGTGGTGTCGCAGCCCCCCGCCAGGTCCAGCGTCTCGCTGGGGTAGGTGAGCATCATCGGGTTGCCGGACGGTGCGTCGGCGTAGCTCGTGACCGTGCAGTGTTCCTGCTTGGAATCCGAGACGTCGCCCTTGTCGTCGACTTGGTGGACGCGCCCGTGGCTGTCGTATTCGGTGATCCCCTTCTTGGTGCGCCAGCTGCCGTCGGCGAGCAGCTCCATGGTGCGGTTGGTGACCGAGGTGGTGCGGTGCGCGGTGAGGTCCGGCAACGTCGACAGGGTGTCCGGGGCCGGGTCCTTGGAGGTCCAGGCCGTGCGGGAGCTGCTGGCCGTGGATGTCGTGGTGAGCGGTCCGTTGAGTGTCTTGCTGACGGGGATGCCGCTTGCGTTGCTGTAGACGACGGTTTCGAGGGTGGCGCCGGCCAGCCAGTTGCTGTCGGTCACCGCGGTGTCGTCGACGGAGTTCTTGATGGAGACGGACCGTTTGGTGCCGTCCTTCTTGTAGTCGCCGTCCATCCCCTGCAGATAGGTGGAGACGGACTTGGTGACCGGGTCCGGCGCCGTGCCGGTGGTGGTGGTGACGGTGCGGTAGCCGCGGAAGTCGCTCCAGTCGCGGTACTGGTCGTCGGCGAGGTCGGAGTCGTCACGGTGCCAGGCCGCGCCGCCACCGTACGAGTAATTGGTGACCTTCGGCGGGGAGTTGGCCTTGGTCAGGTCGCTGTCGGTGACCTGGACGACGAGCGTCTTGTGGAACCAGTCGTCGATCGGGGTGATGGCTCCCGACGGGTTCCAGTGGACGGGGTAGCAGGGCATGGTGTTGCTGTCCGCGGCGGACGGCATGGTGTGGTTGACCCGCGAGCACTCCGGGCTGCGGTAGGTGACCGCGATCGACTCGCCGCTCTCGGTACGGATGCTGGAGATCCGCGGGTGGTACAGCGGCGGCGCCCCGGGATCCAGCCCGTCGACCCGGTTGTCCATCTCGATGCCGGTGAAGGTGACGGGGTCCAGGGTGAGCGGACCGCTGCCGCCCGCGCTGGTGTCCAAGCCGGTGTGCTGGATGGAGGACAGCCACATGACCGACTGCAGCTTTCCGGCGTTCTTCGGGTCGGTGGTCTTGCCGGTGACCGGGTCGATCACCCCGCCCGCGTCGGAGAAGACGTG
>NZ_JBFAAD010000046.1:0-48449 GCF_040639555.1 Streptomyces sp. NPDC023838 | reverse complement strand
TACGAGGGCTCTCGCCCGGCGCGCCGAGAGCACGCACCAGACGCCGCCGGACCGCCCTTCGGGCGACGACGGGAATTTGACGACAGGCCCTAGCCGTCCGGCTCGGCAGTGTTCCGCGACGGGCAGGGGCACGGACCGGTGGCCGGCCTCAGGCCGGCTTGCGCCATACGGAGATGTGCTTCGCGGAGTCCTGGGTGAACAGTGCCCCGTGCCAGTCCGCGACGCGACGTTCCAGCTCAAGGCCGGCGATCCGGGCCATCAGGTCGAGCTCTGAGGGCCAGGCGTACCGGTGCCGGGAGCTGTCGCGGCGGTAGTGGCCCTCGGCGCCGTCGCGCGTGAAGTGGTGGGAGACGAGAATCTGCTCGACGAGGTCGAAGGTGTCGAAGCCGAGATGCTGTTCGGAGACGTCGAACGGCACCGCGACCTGGCCGGGAGGCAGGAACCGCAGCGGCGGTACACCCAGCTCGATGACGAACCGGCCGCCGGGCGCCAGATGACGCGCGGCGTTGCGGAAGCATTCGACCTGCTCGTCCTGCGTGAGCAGGTTCGTAATCGTGTTGTAGACGAGATAGACCAGGGTGAACTCGCCGGGGACGACGGTGGTGGCCATGTCCCCGATCGTTACCGGGAGCGTGGCCTCGTCGGTCTTGCGCCGCAGGACCGCGGCCATGTGCTCGGACAGTTCGATGCCCGCCACCCGCACGCCGCGTTCGCGGAGCGGGACGCCTACTCGTCCGGTTCCGATGGCGAATTCCAGAGCCCGGCCGTCTCCGGCGAGCTCGGCAAGGAAGGTGAGAGCCGGTCCGAGGACGGCGTCCGAGAACATCTCGGTCTCTTCGGTGTCGTAACGGTCGGCGGTCGCGCGGGTCCAGAGCTCACTACTCGTCACGGACAGCCACTTTGCCGAGCGCCGAGGGGAGTTGTCGACGCATTTACCTTCCGGTGCTCCGGCGCCAGAATTGTTTGCGGCCCCACCAGAAGTGCTCTCAGGGACTCGCCCCTGGACCGGCGTGTGGACCTCGCCACCACCCGGGACGCCGGGCCGCAGGTGGTGGCTCACCCGATGAAGCCCCCCGGCCCGCCGAAACCGGCGGGACCGCGGGGGCTGGGGCACCGGCCGCCGAAGTCAGCTGGTCACCACGTTGAACGCTTCGTAGATCTTCGGCTCGGCCTCCGGCATTCCGGCCTCGCGCATCAGGGGGGCGAGCTTCTCCCCGAACTTCTCGAACGCCTCCCTGGACTCCCAGACGTCCGTCACGAACCACCCGGTGGGGCTGGGGCCGGTGGCGTGGGAGATCAGACCGGGCACCGGCCAGTCCGAGCGCTTGCTCAGGCCGGGGCCGCCGGTCATCTTGGCGGTGACCTGCTCGTACTGGGCCTGGGTGGCGCCGGGGATGTCGAAGACGATGATGATCGGCATGGGGTCCCTCTGTCGGTCGACTGCTGGGGCACTCCCAGCTGACCAGTAGCCGAGGCGGAACGCTCGTTCAGTTCGGCCGCCCGGAGCACACGTCGTCAGCCGTCGGCCAAGAGGTGTCCGCGGCCCGACGTGCGGGGGCTCCAGGGAACCTCTCCGATTGGACTCCCCGCTTCGGGCAATCCGTATCCGTATGAGAGTCCTGGGCAGGCGAAGGCACCGAAGCGAGGCGGAGAAGGCGCGGGAGAAGAGGCCGCGCGTCGGTCCCGGCCACCGGGTCGAAAAGGCCGAGCCGGACGAGCCCACCGAACTGCCCGCCGGCTCGTGGTGGTCGGTGCTGCGGCGCACCGGCAAGGAGCTCCTCGACGACGAACTCTCCGACCGCGCCGCCGCGCTGACGTACTACGGCGTACTGTCCCTGTTCCCGACGCTGCTGGTACTCGTCTCCCTCCTCGGCGTGATCGGCGAGTCCGCCACCAACTCGGTCCTCGACGACCTCCAACAGCTGGCGCCCGGCGCCGTGCGGGACCTGCTGAGCGAAGCCGTACTGCAACTGCGCGACAGCGGCGGCGGCAGCGGGGTGGTGGCGGCCGTCAGCCTGGCGGCGGCCGTGTGGTCCGCGTCGAGTTACGTCGCGGCCTTCATCCGGGCCGCCAACGCCGTCTATGACCTGCCCGAAGGCCGCCCGGTGTGGAAACTCACCCCTCTGCGGATCCTGCTGACCCTGGCCCTCATGATCCTGCTCGCCGCCAGCGCGCTGATCGTGGTGTTCACCGGTCCGCTGGCCGAGCGCGCGGGCGAGGTCTTCGGCGTCGGGCACACGGCCGTCGTCATCTGGTCCATCGCCAAGTGGCCCGTGCTGCTCGCCCTGTTCGTCGTGATGCTCGGCCTGCTGTTCTGGCGGGCGCCCAACGTCCGTGGGCCCGGCTTCCGTTGGCTGACCCCCGGCAGCATCGTCGCCGTACTGCTGTGGCTGCTCGCGTCCGGAGGATTCGCGCTGTACGTGGCCAACTTCGGCTCGTACAACAAGACGTACGGCGCTTTGGGTGGCGTCGTCATCTTCCTGGTGTGGTTGTGGCTGTCGAACCTGGCGATCCTCCTCGGCCTGGAATTCGACGCCGAGCTCGCCCGGCAGAGGGCCATCGCCGGTGGTCTGCCCGAGGACGCGGAGCCGTACGTCGAGCCGCGCGACACCCGCACATGGCCCCAGCAGCACGGCCCCGGGCAGGCCAGCTCCTGACCGCTCACCGCTCCGCGGGCGTTTGCGCTGCCCACACCGGGTGACTCGGCAGCGAGACCGGAACGGAACACGCCGGGCGGGCGCCCGGCGTGACACGCAACTGAACGAAAGGGCATACCGATGAGTTTTCGTGAGCACCAGACCTTGGTGGCCGCGCAGGCCGGGCTGGAGCAGACCCGCGACCGGCTCGGGGAGAGGGCCGGCCGGCTCGCCGCCAAGGCGGATGTGAAGCGGGCCCAGGACAAAGCCGTCGAGGTTACGGCCGGGGTCCAGCAGGCCGCCGCCAAGACCGCTCACGCGGTCCAGGAGCACACTCCCGAGCCTGTGCGGCAGACGGTGGCCAAGGTGGCGTGGGTGTGCCGCAGCCACACCAGGTCGGTCCTGGTGGCCGGTGCCGCCACCGCCGTCGGTGTGTTCGTACTGCGTCGGCGGTTCGCCCGCGAGGGCCGGTCGTGAACCCCGCCAAGCTGCTCTACAAGCCGATCGGCCTGGTGACGGGTGTGCTCGCCGGGGTGGTCGCGGGGCAGGCCTTCCGCGGGGCCTGGAAGCGCATCAACACCGACGAGGAGCCGCCCAAACCGCTGGACGAGGATCGGCGGTGGCCCGAGGTGCTGGTGGCGTCCGCCCTGGAGGGTGCCACGTTCGCGGTGATCCGGGCGGCGGTGGAACGAGGGGGAGCGACGGCGTTCCGCCGCTCGACGGGCGTCTGGCCCGGGTGAGCGACCGGGCCCGTTCCCTGCCTCTGCTGCGGGCGGGGTTCCTCGCGCGCTGGATGCATTCGATGGTTCGGTGAGTGCCGAACCGTCCCACCGGTAGCGTGCGGAGCCCTGTGCGGGAGAGGCCCGCGCGGGTGACGCGGAAGGACCCCCCATGGTGCAGACAGCGGTGCACACAGCCCTGAAGCAGCGACTCGCCGAGCGATTCCGCGAGGTCAACGGCGATCACCCGATGACCGATGCCGACGATACGTATGTCACCGCGCAGTTCGTTTCCCTGGAGGAACTGTGCGCGGTCCATGGCCGTGACAGTGACGCGGTCCGTCGGCTGATGCTGCGGCGGCAACTGCCGCTTCCGGGATATCTGCGCTCCGACGGTGCCGAGATGGTGCCGGCCGACCTGTTCGCGCTCGCCGACGCGGCGGGTGGCGTAGACCGGCTCGAAGCATGGTTCACCGCTCACTGGGCCGACCGGGTCGCCGGAAAGGCCGAGTGGAACGCGTATCTCACCGGCCAGTACGTGTGCCTGCGCTCGGTGACCCCGGCCTCCATCCAACGCAAGGATCACCTGACGACCGCGATCACTACCGCCGTGAACGAGCCGGACGCCGGTTCAGCGCAGTGGGCAGAACGGCTGCACGTTCTGATCGATGAACTCGACGCGCTGGAACCGGCGTTCACCTCCTACGATCGTCTCCGGTTCGGCGGGCCCACCTCCCGGGACACCTGCATCGCCGCGATGCGCACCCGCTTCCCGCGCCCGTGACCTGGTGCCATGACCGATGGCCGGCCTCGGTTGCGGTCGTCGTTCGGGGAGGCGGCCGTTCTCGGATGCACGCAGTGCTCGGCGGGGAAGCCATAGAAGCGTGTGGCCCAACGCTGAGTACGGCGGCGTCACCTCCAACGGCCGCGTCACCCCCAGCTGTGACCCCTTTGGTGGCCGCTCAGTGGCAGCACTGTGCGCTCGGTGATGGCCTGGGAGACGGGCCGACCGTAAGCGCACGGTCGGCCGAAGAGCCAAACCGAAGGAGCCTGTTCATGCGCTCTCATCACACGACCGTCCGCCGAGCCACACTCGTGGCCGCTGCCACGGCCGTCACGGCACTGCTCACCGCAGCAGCGAGCATCCCCGCTCACGCCGCCGCCGACGCTCACGGATCCGCCTCCGCCCGACATAACGCGGCCAGCACTTCTGTGGAAAACCTTGCCGTACGCGACACGGGCGACGACCGCACCGACCCCCCGGCCCCGCCGGCAGACCTGCCTCCGGCCAAGCAGCCCGCACAGGCGCAGTCGACCCAGCAGCAGCCGCAGCAGCCGTCCCAGGTCGAGCAGCCGAAGCAGCCGTCGCAGATAGAGCAGCCGGGTCAGCCCAAGCAGCCGCCGCAGGCTATGGAGCCGGGCCAGCCGAAGCAGCCGTCGCAGGTGGAGCAGCCGAAGCAGCCTTCGCAAGTGGAGCAGCCGGGTCAGCCCAAGCAGCCGCCGCAGATCCAGGAGCCGGGCCAGCCCAAGAAGCCGCCGCAGATCCAGGAGCCGGGCCAGGCCAAGCAGCCGTCGCAGGCTATGAAGCCGGGTCAGCCGAAGCAGCCGTCGCAGGTGGAGCAGCCGTCGCAGATCCAGGAGCCGGGTCAGCCGAAGAAGCCGCCGCAGATCCAGAAGCCGGCTCAGCCCAAGCAGCCCCAGCAGGCGCAGCAAGCGCCCCAGGTTCAGCAGCCGCCCCAGTGGCACATGTCTCCGCAGGGCAGCGCTACGCCCTGACCAGGCTCCCGACCCCTGTCCTTTACTTCAGCCATTAAGTAGCGGCGAGGGTTTCGCGAGCACAGTCATGTCGGGCTGGCGGGCGCGGTCTCGGTCTTGTCCAAGTGGTCTTACACCGCTGGGCGGGACACGTTGACGATGTCGGCGATCTACTGAAGGTCTCTTCCGGCTCGCTCAGAATTCTCGGGCGAGTGCGGGCTGATCTGCGATGAGATCGATTCGGCAGGCGCCCGCCGATCCACATGCACGCCGTACGGGTTCCAGGCCGCCGTTGGTGTTCGTGGGGCCGTGCATCGTCCGGTTCAGAAGGGGGAGGCGGACACGATTCGGTTGTCGGCATCACATGCCGATTCCCTTGCGCGCGCTGCGATGGGCTATGCCCCGGCCGCGTAATTCTTCTCGGCGACGCGTCGGTGGGCGGTCGCACCCCGACGGACCGAACGCTGCCCGTGGCAGGTGCTGCCACGGGCAGTTTGCCGTGCCACGGGAACGATCGCGGCCAGCCTGAGGCGGACGGGCGCCTGGTCCGGCGGGCATGCCCAAGGTCAAGCCGATGGCACCGGACCTGTGAAGTGCAGCGTCCAGCCTCGCGAATCCCCCTGTTTCCGAGGTTTCCGCCTCGTTCAACCGGCACTCAAAAAGGGTACGTCCGGTTGCTGAGAGTGAGATCCGGGCGCCTGGAGGGTGACTCGCCCCATAGGACCCACGTCACGTACGAGCGAGGCTCGTAGTTCCCACAGGCCCCTGTGGCGCTGCCTCGTGTCCGCTCCCACCTGCACGGATCGCCCTGCGGTGGTCGTGGGGACGCTGGTCTCTGGCTGCGAGGCTCCCTAGTAAGAGGGGTCGTTGCCAGGCCGTGGGGACGTCGGTAGAACTGGATGAGTCGCCGGAGCGGTACGGGTGTTTCTCCCCGCCGCCAGACGAACCCCTCTCCCTCGCGTGAGTGGCTCACGCATGTCTTCGGCATGCCGCGACTGCCCTCGTCCCCTTCGGAAGGTCAGCCTGTGTCCAACTCCGTCATCCGCCGTATCGCCGCTTCGAAGAAGACCCTCGCGGGTGCCGTCGTCGCCCTCGGCGCCGCCGGTTCCATGCTCGCCACGGTGCCCGCCCAGGCGGCGGCCCCGACGAGCGCCAAGGCGATCGCCCAGCAGATGATCAAGGACCCTGCGCAGTTCCAGGCCTTCAGCAACATCGTGTCCCACGAGAGCGGCTGGGACCACACCGCCACGAACTCCTCCTCGGGCGCCTACGGCCTGGTCCAGGCCCTTCCGGCCTCGAAGATGGCTTCTGCCGGTGCGGACTGGAAGACCAACCCCGCCACCCAGATCAAGTGGGGCCTGGACTACATGAACTCCCGCTACGGCAGCCCCGTCGGCGCCTGGAACTTCTGGCAGACCCACCACTGGTACTAAGCCACCAGCGGTAGCAGACAGACATACGAAGACGCTCGGCCGGGATCACCCGGCCGAGCGTCTTTTGCGTATGCGGCGGCCCGGGCGGGGCAGGGGCAGGCAGGCGGCTGGGTCCCTGCGCGGCGGTCGGGCGGCGGATCGGATACGGCAGTCGCGGGGCTGCCGCCTTTCTGGGTGTATCCCGCTTGCCCGGGAATGGCGTGGGACGGGCTGCTGTTTGTGCTGATCATGAAGGCAATTGCGCTGGAAAAGTACGGTTCTGCTGACGACCTGCGGCTCGTGGATCTGCCCGATCCCAAGGTGGCGCCCGGCGAGGTCCTGATCAGGGTGAAGGCGGCCGGGGTCAACCCGGTCGACTGGAAACTGGCCGCCGGATACCTCGATCCGATCATGGAAGTCGCCTTCCCGCTGATCTCGGGATGGGACGTCTCGGGCGTGGTGGAAGCGGTCGGCCTGGACGTGCCCGAGTACCAGGTGGGAGACGAGGTCTTCGCCTACGCGCGCAAGGACTGGGTGCAGCAGGGCGCGTACGCCGAACTCGTCGCCGCGCCCGTCCGCTGTGTGGCGCGTAAGCCCGCCGCGCTGAGCTGGGAAGAGGCGGCGGGCGTGCCGCTGGCGGGGCTGACCGCCTACCAGTCGGTCCAGCGGGCGGGGGTGACGGCGGGCGAGACGGTGCTGGTGCACGCCGCCGCCGGTGGTGTCGGGGCGTTCGCCGTGCAGATCCTGGTGGCCCTCGGCGCCCGGGTGATCGGCACCGCAAGCGAGCGGAACCACGAGTTCCTGCGTGGGCTCGGCGCTGAGCCCGTGACGTACGGGGACGGCTTGGAGGAGCGCGTACGCGCGCTCGCACCGGAGGGTGTGGACGCGGCGCTCGACTTCGTCGGGGGCGGGGTCGTCGATCTGTCACAGGCTCTGCTCAAGCAGCGGGAGCGCATCGTGTCCATCGCAGACCAGACGGCTGTCGAGAAGGGCGGGCACTCGCTCTGGGTCCGTCCGGTCAGCGAGGACCTGACCGAGCTCGCACGGCTCGCGGATGCCGGGAAGCTCAAGGTGAATGTCGAGCGGACCTTCCCGCTGGCCGAAGCGGCGGATGCCTGGCGCCTGAACCAGGAAGGCCGGACCCGGGGCAAGATCGTTCTCACCGTCTGACATCGGGTCCGCAGGCGTCCTGGAACTGCTGCTCCGGCAAAGCGCATCGCGCGGGGCGCAGCAGACCGGACTGGGCCAGGGCGCGGTGAAGGCCCGCATCCCCTCCGCCGCTGTTCGAGGCCGATTGCCTCCCTGTCGGGCACGAGAAAATCTGTGTTGGCCGGAGTAGACATTGGGCTGTGTCGTGGTTAGGGTTTCTCTCGTAGCCCAAAGGGAAGCAAGGCCTGGCAGAGATGAACTGCCGGTCAGCAGGACAAGCAGGTGCAGTTCGCAGGACGGCGCGGTGGCGGAGTTCCGAAGCCAGGTTGTTGCAGGAAGGCGACGGGACTGGCGACCGGGCCGGGCGGCCCGCAGTGATCAGGGGCCGCCATCAGCGGGACCGCGCTCATGGCAGTGGCGGTACCCGCGAAGTGCAGTACGCAGTACCCAGCAGTAAGCAGTACCCGTAGGAAGAAGTTCATCACTGAGGGAAAGAACGGAGGAACCCACGCCATCAGGATCACCCGGGCGCACGTAGGCCCAGGTACCGCAGGACATCGACAGTGAGGTGGTCTCCGGTCAAGCAACCAGGATCCCCGCGCACCCGGCAGCATTTCGGTCGGGTCAGCGGAAACAGAAGGCCCGCGCAACACCAGGGCCGGCAGATGGTGTAACAAGTTCCTTCGGGGCCCTGGTGCCGTACGGCATCAGGGCCCCTCGACGCGTTCCATGAGAGAGGTGCAAATGACCGCAGACACTTCGTTCGACCGTCTCGATGACGACGACTACCCCGCCTACACGATGGGCAGGGCCGCCGAGATGCTCGGCACCACCCAGGGCTTCCTCCGCGCCATCGGCGAAGCCCGCCTGATCACCCCGCTGCGCTCGGAGGGCGGCCACCGCCGCTACTCCCGCTACCAGCTGCGCATCGCCGCCCGCGCCCGGGAACTCGTCGACCACGGCACCCCCATCGAGGCCGCCTGCCGCATCATCATCCTCGAAGACCAGCTCGAAGAAGCCCAGCGCATCAACGCCGAGTACCGCAAGGCCGCCAAATCGACGAACGCGGAGTCCGTGGACTGAGGAAGCAGGCAGCAGGAACCCGCCGGGCACCGTCGGGTCCCGCGCGCACATGGCGGGGTGTATGGCGGGGTGTGTCGTCCGAGTGGGTTGTTTCCTATGGTGACGGGGTGTGCGGGCGTGTAGCGTATGCGTTAGCTGTCGTGGTTCGGAAGTTCCCTTTGCCCACGCCTTCGGCGTGGGCGTTTTGCTGTGCTGTGCCGCAGGGACCAGGGCGATCACCTCCGTCTTCCGCATGGTGCGGGAGGCGTTCATCGGCTGGAAGGCATGAGACATGGCTACAGGAACTGTGAAGTGGTTCAACGCGGAGAAGGGCTTCGGCTTCATCGCCCAGGATGGCGGCGGCCCTGACGTCTTCGCCCACTACTCGGCGATCAACTCCTCGGGCTTCCGTGAGCTCCAGGAGGGCCAGACCGTGACGTTCGACGTCACCCAGGGCCAGAAGGGCCCCCAGGCGGAGAACATCAACCCCGCCTGACCTGCTCACCCGCCTCGGCGGAGCGCGACCCCCGATTCCTCGGTCTGAGGCGGGGGTCGCGTCAGTTTCCCTGAAGCGTGTAGTACGCCCTACCGCGGCGCCCGGAAGCCGCCGATCCTCTGCTCGAGCAGTTCGGCAAGCCGCAGCGGGGTGCGGTCCTCGAACATCGGGCCGATGAGCTGCACTCCCACCGGGAGGCCCTCGGGGGACAGGCCCGTCGGTATGGCCGTGGCGGGCAGGCCGGGCATGGTGGCCACACCGGCCCAGACGAGCTGGTCGAAGTACGGGTATTCGACGCCGTCGATGTCGATCCGGCGTTCCATCGAATAGGGGTTGTGGTCATGCGGGAACGCGGGGGTGGGGGTGATGGGACACACCACCGCGTCGAACTCGGCGAAGAGCTGCCGCCAGCCGTGGCGGTGGAGGTCGCGACGGCCGTTCGCCTCGATCCAGTCGCGGTGGCTGAAGACCATGCCGCGCAGCTGCGCCGCATCGAGACCCTGGTCGTCCGGGCTCAGTTCGGCGGCGCGGGTCCGCATCTGCTCGTACGCTTCGACGGGAAAACGCGCACCGAAGCCCGAAAACAGCAACTGCGTATAGAGCAGCGCGGCTTCGGTCAGGTCGGGCAGCAGTGAACTGTGCCGTTCGACGCGGGCGCCGGCCTCGGCAAGCGCGTCGGCCACCCGGTTCACGCCCGCCCGTACAGCGGACCCGGTCGGAATGAGCGGATGGTCGTCGAGGACCAGGACCCGGAAGTCGCCGAGCCGCTCGTGGCGCGCCGGAGGCAGCGTCAAGTCGTGCGCCACACCGAGCGTCAGCGGGTCAGGTCCCGCCATGACGTCGAGCAGCAGCACGAGGTCGCGGGCAGTGCGCGCCATCGGGCCGACGACGGCGAGGTCGAGGTCGGCCGGCAATGCCGGCGCGAGCGGCGGGACCATACCACGGGCCGCCACCAGTCCGAGTGTCGGCTTGTGTGCGTAGACACCGCAGAAATGTGCGGGCGTGCGCAGCGAACCGGCGATGTCGGAGCCGATGGACAGCGGGCCGAACCCGGACGCCAGGGCCGCCGCCGATCCGCCGGAGGATCCACCCGCGGTGCGACCGCGATCCCATGGGTTGTTGGTGGTGCCGTAGATCTCGTTGAAGCTCTGTATGTCTTGCAGTCCCACGGGCACATTGGTCTTACCGAGTATCACCGCGCCTGCTGCCTTGAGCCGCGACACCTGCACCGCGTCCTCGGCCGGCATGTAGTCCCGGTGCGGCGCCATGCCCCAGGTCGTGGGCAGCCCGGCGATGTTGTAGGACTCCTTGACCGTCACCGGGAGGCCGAGCAGCGGCCGGTCCTCACCGCGGGCGCGCGCCTGGTCGGCACCGCGCGCGGCGGCCCGGGCACGTTCGAAGTCCGGCACGCAGATCGCGTTGATCGCCTTGTCGTCCCGCTCGATACGGGCGATCGCCTCGTCGGTCAGCTCCGCCGAGGTCACTTCACCGGCGCGCAAGGCAGCCATGAGCTGTTCTGCTGTCTGAAGGTTCCACTCCATGAATCCGACCGTATCGGCCTCTGATGGAGGTCATGAAATGTCGCTTCACGCAACAGGCTGGGCGCCTGAATGCCCATCATGTTCCTCTCGCTCAAGGAAAGTTCGTCCGACAGGCGGGATTCGGCCCGGACGGCACAGGCCGCCCGGGCGCCGTCGGGGTGAGTGGCCGCCGCAGCCAACGCGGCCGCGAACCATGCCGAAGCCGAGGCCGCCGCCACCCACGCGGCCGCGCTGCGCACCGACACCCAGGCCGCCGAAGCCACCGCCCAGGAAGCGCGGGCCGGCGTCGCGGCCCATGAGGCCGCACGGCTGGCCGGGCTGGCCGCCTTCGAGGCCAACAACGCCCTCCAGGCAGCCAACCGCACCAAGGCTGAGGCCGGCCCCAGCCGTTCACGAAGGGTCCGTCGGCTCGCTGGCGGACCCTGACTGGGCCTGGGCGCCCTTGCCCTCTCCTGCGATACCCTCGCGCCCACGGGGAGCGGGGTGCCGGCGTCAGGGTCGGCAGGCGGGCGGCAAGAGGCCTCCGCTCGCGTGCCGGAGCGAGGGGACGGGTGTGAACGGAGGCGAAGCGGGCCGTCGGAGCACGGACGCGGGGCGGCGCTACCTGGTGTCCATCGGTGTCTCCCAGTACCGCTCACCGCGTCTGCCGGACCTTCCCGGCGCCGGGGCGGACGCGGAACGGATGGCCGGCCTGCTCGCGAACTTCGGGTACGAGCGCGTCCTCTCCGAACTCGGGACCTCTCCCACCACCGAGCAGCTGCGGTCCGGGGTGGTGCGCTGGACCAGGGAAGCCCGGCTCGGGCCGGACGACGTGCTGGTCGTGTATTACGCCGGCCACGGCGTCGCCGACGGGACGCGTCTGCATCTGCTCGCTTCGGACAGTGAACGGGGGCGCGCGTCCACGTCGCTGGCCGCCGACGACCTCACTGCCATGATCGCCGACAGTGGTGTGGGAAGCACCCTGGCCGTTCTCGACGTGTGCGCGGGGGGAGCCGGCGAGGAGGCGGGGGCCGGATGGGCCGCGCCCAGCCTCCATACGCGGTCGCAGGACAGCGCGTGTCACCTGGTCACGTACAACCGGAACACCGACGACAACGCGGTGTCCCTGGTCGCCGCCTGGACGTACGCGCTCGCCCATTCGTACGCCGGGCCGCGGCAACGCTATCTCCCCCTCGCCGACGTGCTCCAGGAGGTGCGCCGTCATCTCAGGGTCCGCGGGACAACTCCCGGACCCTTCTACGCCGGACACCGGGTGGAGGAGACGGAGGTCTTCTTCCCGAACCCCCGATATGTGCCGGACCTGCCGCCCGACACCCTCGACCCCGTGGGTGTGACCCGGCTGCGGCACGAGCACCGCGACCACTTCGAGCCGCGCGGCCGCGGCGTCGCGCACCCCGCCGAGCCGGGTGACTTCTTCGTGGGGCGGACGAACGCCCTGGCCCGGATCGCCTCCTGGGCGCGGGCGGCGCCCGGCGCGTCGCCGCTGGCGGTCATCGGCGGGCCGGGTACCGGCAAGACCGCCCTCCTGGGCCGGTTCCTGGCACTGACCGACCCCGACAGCCCGGCCAGGATGAACACCGCGCCCCAGACGCTGCCGCCACCGGGGCTGGCTGTCATCCCGCTCAGTGGCCGGGGCGTCAACGGGCTGCGGTCCCTGACCGCCGACCTGGCCGCGGCACTTGGCCGGCCCCCGGGCTCGGCCCCGGGAGCCGTGCTCGCCGCGTTTCGCGCGCGGACCGACCCCGTCGTCATCGTCCTCGACGGCCTCGACGAGATCGCCCCGTCCACGTATGACGACGAGCTCGCCGACTTCATCCGCTCGCTCGGCCGCATTCCCGCCGTGCGGCTCCTGGTCGTGACGCGCGCGGCTCAACTGGATTCACTGAGGCCACACGTCGAGGTTCTCGACCTCGACTCGCCCGTGTACCGGGACGAGGACGCCCTGCACCAGGTCGCCTACCGGCTGACTCGGGACCCCCGCCAGGTCTCCGCGATATTGGCGGAGTTCGACCGCGACGTCACCCGCCGTGAGGTGGGCCGCTCCTTCCTGATGGTTCACCTGCTGGCGGCGCGTGTGCTGAGGGCTGACGCCGTTCCGTCGAACGCAGGGCACCTCCCCTCGCTGTTCCAGAGCCTGATGATCCAACGCCTCGGTCGCGACGAGGCACGCTCGGAGCGCCTGCTGTCGCCGCTCGCCTACGCGCAGGGGGCGGGCCTGCCTCACGAACTGTGGGCGCCGCTGGTCGAAGCCCTCACAGGCGATGTGTGTACGCCCGAGGAGCTCCAGCGGTTCCGGGAGCGGGCGGGCACCCTCGTGGTCGACAGCACCAGGCCCGACGGCACCACCGTCCACCGGCTCTTCCACGTCGCCCTCGCTGAGTTCCTGCGGGCGCCCGCCGACGAGCGGGAGCAGCAGCGGCGCATGGCCCGGGGACTGGCCCGTCTGGTCCCGCGCAGGGCCGACGGGCGAAGCGACTGGGCCGCGGCGGACCCGTACATCCTCGAACACCTGGCCACCCACGCCGCAGCCGGCCGGATCCTCGGCGAAGTGGCGCGGGACAGTGCCTACCTGAGCCACGCGATGCCGGAGCCGCTGCTGCGGGCGCTGGCCGACAACAGCGCCGCCGGCCCGGCCACCGCGGCTCGCGCGGCCGAGGAGTCCTATGCCGCCGCCGACGAGGACGTGGCCGCTGACGCCGACGTCGACGCGGGCATGACCACGGATGAGGACCTGGCCACGGACGCCGAAGCGGCCGAAGACGCCGGCTTCGACCACAGGCTCGACGTCGGCCTCGCCGGGGTGACTGCCACCGAACTGGCCGCCGCCCGCGTCCTGTCGGACCGGCCCTGCGTCCTGGTCGTCGCCACCGAATGGTCCTCGGGCCGCGGCGGGCTGAGCACCTTCAACCGGCACCTGTGTGTGGCGATGGCGGCCGCGGGTGCCCAGGTCTTCTGCATCGTGCTGGACGCCGACGCCTCCGAGGTGACCGACGCCAAGGAGAAGGGCGTCACCCTGCTCACCCACCCCGGCGCGCCGGGAGCCCCGGACTACGGCCGGCTCACCCGGCGGCCCACCCTCCCGCACGGCACACAGCCCGACCTGGTCATCGGACACGCCCGCATCACCGGCCCGGCAGCCGCCCACCTCAAGGAGGACTTCTTCCCGTACGCCCGTCGGCTGCACTTCGTCCACATGGCGCCGGACGAGATCGAATGGCACAAGCTGGGTGACGGCGTCGACCGCGCCCGGCAGGCCGAGGAGCGCACCGAGATCGAGCGTGAGCTGGGTCTGACGGCCCACCGAGTGGTGGCGGTCGGCCCGGCGCTGAAACGCCGTTTCAGCAACGAGCTCTGGGGCGCGGGAGTTCCCGAACCACTGCGCCTGGACCCGGGTTTCGATCCGCCCACGTCCACCGGACCGGCCGGAGCGGGGGGTGGGCCGAGCACCTTCGCGCGCCGCAGACCCCCGCCGGACGGGCTGCACAAGGTGCTGTTCGTCGGCCGTACCGAGGACGTCCGGCTCAAGGGCGTCGACCTCGCCGCCCGGGCCTGCGGAATGGTGCACGAACTGCGGAGCAGAACGGCGGGGGAGCCGATCGAGCTGTTCGTCCGCGGCGCGCCGCCGGAGAAGGCCGATGAACAGCAGCAGCTCATCCGGGACTGGTCAGGCTGTCCCGGCCTGCGCGTGGTGGTACGCCCCTACTCGTCCGACCCGCGCAAACTGGAGTCCGACATGCTCAGGGCCGGGCTGGTGGTGATGCCGTCCCGCTCGGAGGCCTTCGGCCTGGTCGGCCAGGAGGCCATCCTGCGCGGCGTGCCCGTGCTCGTCAGCGACCAGAGCGGACTGGCGCAGCTACTGCGCGAGGAACTCCGCTCCAACGCCGATCCCTTGATCGTTCCGGTCACGGGCAACTTCGCGGACGACGCCGGGGAATGGGCCGCGCGGATCGAGAAGTGCCTGGTCGGCCGCGACGAGGAGTTCGAACGGATGCACACCGTACGCAGCCGTCTCGCCGCCTCAGTGACCTGGGCAGCCGCCGCCCGCCTGGTTCTGGCCGAGCTCCCGCCCGGGAGGGCTCTTGCGTCGGAGGGGAGGCATGTAGTGCGCTGACTCCTATGAGAATGAGTGGAGTTGGCGCACTGATCACTGCCCTGGTCGCGGGGTCGCTGCTGGCGGCCGCGCCGGGGTCCAACGCGCAGGACGTCAGCGGGGCGAAGACGCCGTCGCCCGGAGCGATGTCTCTTGAGGGGATCGACCTGGACACGGTGACGATCCCGGAGCTACAGGCGCGCAGGGACAAGGGGTCGCTGACGTCGTTGGCGCTGACCCGCGTCTATCTGCGGCGGATCGCAGCGATCGACCCGAAGATCAACGCGGTGCTGCATGTCGACCCGTCGGCCCTGCGGCAGGCCGCGGCCAGTGACGCCCGGCATCGCAGCGGCCGGCTGCGCGGACCGCTCGACGGCATCCCCGTACTGCTCAAGGACAACATCGGCACCCGGGACATGCCGACCACGGCCGGGTCGCTGGCACTGGCCGGCAAACCGCCCGGCGACGACGCCGCTCTGGTGACGCGGCTGAGGCAGGCGGGGGCGGTGATCCTGGGCAAGACCAATTTGTCGGAGTGGGCGAACTTCCGTGCGGCGAAGCCGACATCGGGGTGGTCGGCGGTGGGCGGGCAGACCCACAACCCGTACGTCCTGGACCGCAATCCGTGCGGATCCTCCGCCGGGTCGGCCGCCGCGCTCGCGGCGTCGCTGTCCCAGGTGGCGATCGGCACCGAGACCGACGGATCCATCGTCTGTCCGGCCGGGATGAACGGAGTGGTCGGCCTCAAGCCGAGCCTGGGCCTGGTGAGCCAGAGGGGAGTGGTGCCGATCTCCGCCGAGCAAGACACCGCCGGGCCCATGGCGCGCAACGTCATCGACACCGCGCTGGCGCTGTCCGTGCTCACCGGCGATCGCCGCCCGCCAGGTCTGACCGGGGAACAGGGGGCACTCCAGGGTCAGGGGGCGGGCCGTCAGGACGGATTGCGGGGCAAACGCATCGGGCTGTGGCGACTGCCCTCGCTCGGCCCGGACGTCGACGCCGTGATGACCCGTACCGCGGCGAAACTGCGCGACGCCGGTGCCGAGGTCGTCGACGTGACGCCCCCGTACCAGGACCGGCTGGCCGAGCTCGAATTCCCCGCGCTGCTCAGCGAGTTCCACCGGGACATCGACGCCTACCTCGGCACGCGCAACGGGCCCCGCGACCTGGCCGCGCTGATCGCGTTCAACCGCAGTCACCCCCAGGAGCAGACCTGCTTTGCCGGGCAGGAACTGTTCGAGCAGGCCCTCGCGGCCCCGCCCACCACCGACCCGAGGTACCGCGCCACACGGGCGGAGTTGACGGACCTGGCCCGGCGCTCGCTGGACGAGACACTGGCCGCCCACCGCCTGGACGCCATCGCCGCGCCGACGAACCCGCCGGCCTGGACGACCGACTGCGCGCGCGGCGACAACGACGTGATCCCGTCCTCCACCCCCGCGGCCGTCGCGGGCTACCCCTCGCTGTCGGTGCCCGCCGGATCCGTGGGTGAACTCCCGGTGGGTCTGCTGCTGATGGCCGGCGACCGGGAGGAGGCGGGGCTGCTGTCGCTGGGGGCCGTCGTGGAGCAGCGGTTGCGGGCCTGGCGGACACCGCGCTATCTGCCGTCGGTGGGCTCGGACGCTCGCTGAGTGGACCGCGTCAGAGTGTCAGACCGTAAAACCGTAAAACGGAGCGGAGCGGCCCTGCGGCCGGCACCCGGTCTGATAGGACAACGCCTTCAGCAGGTCCGCCGGTACGGGACATCGGGGAGGTAGGTGTGCCATGCGGCGGGCAGCAGGGGTCCTCCGGCGCGTTTGCACACCTGCGCGGCCAGCGTCTTCGCGGTGATCGCGTATTTCTGCGGTGGGGCGTGCGTGCCCGCCACGTACAGCGTCCCGCCGTCGCCGCTGAACGCCAGGGCCAGGGGCTCGTCGCCCGCAGCCGGGAGCGGGAGGCCGAGCGGGGACTGGGAGGCGGTGTCCCACAGTTGTACGGTCCCGGCCGTGTCCGCGACGGCGAGTGTGCGGGCGTCGGGGGAGAAGGCGAGTGCCGAGACCGGCTTGTTGGGGGTGGCGTCGCCCGCGCGGTGGAAGGCGCCGAGCAGTACGCCGAGCCGTCGGGTGGCGTCGCCGTTCGCGGCGATCCTGCGGGCCTCGGCCCGCACATGCTGCCTGTCGACGGTCTGCTTCTCCTGCCAGATCAGGGCTCCGGCGACGAGGGTGAGTACGACCAGTACCGCCAGTGCTGCCACGGCCGCTCGTCTCCGCCTGCGTTCCCGGGCCGCCGCCGCCCGGCTCGCCGTAAGGAACTCCCGCTCCAACCCGGTCAGTTCCGCCGTGTCGCCGTTCGCACCGAACCCTTTCCACGCGGCTTCCAGCCGCCCGCCCCGCAGGAGCACGCCGCGGTCACGGTGGTGGTCCTGCCACGCCTTGGCGGATTCGGTGAGCCGGCGGTGCAGACGGAGCCGGTCCCGGTCCTCGTCGATCCAGCCGTGGAGCCGGGGCCAGGCGCTGATCAGGGCTTCGTGGGCGAGGTCGATCCGGTCGTCGTCGAGGGTGAGCAGGCGGGCGCGGGCCAGCTTTTCCAGGACGGCGCCGGTGTCGCCGGGGCGGTCGGTCTCGGCTTCGTCCCGGGTGATGGGACGGCGGGTGTCGGGCGTCCCGTCTCCTGGGGTGATCAGCCGGAGGAGGATACGAGAGGGCGTGGGACATCAGCGGCAGGGCGCCCGGCTCGGTGCGGACGTCGTCGATCAGGCGGGTGCTGAGGGCGCGCTCGACGATCAAGCCGTGGGCGGCGGCGGGTTTGGTGATTGTCTCGCGCAGCTCGGTCGAGGCCATCGGTCCGACGGGCAGGGCTGCTTCACGCAGCACGTCGGTGAGGCCGGGGTGGCGCAGGCAGTGGGTATAGAAGTCGGCGCGCACGCCGAGAACCACGCGCAGGTGGCTGTCCGGGGTGCGGGCGGCCAGGATCAGGTCCAGAAACCGCTCCCGTTCGGCCGGGTCGGTTCAGAGGGAGAAGACCTCCTCGAACTGGTCGATGATCACAACAGCGTCGTCCCCGGCTTCTTCGGCTGCCTCGGTGTCGCGGGGGGTGAAGAGCTTTTCGTGCTCGCTGGCGGGGCGGGGGCCCGGTGTGCAGATCCGCAGGGCCGCGATGCGTAATCCGCCGGTGTCATCGGGGTGTTGGAGGCGGGGGATGAGTCCGGCGCGCAGCAGCGAGGACTTGCCGCTGCCGGACGGGCCGAGGACCACGCTCACCCGGTTCCGGACGACGAGGTCGAGGAGCCGCTCGCTCAGCGCGTCGCGGCCGAAGGGCAGGGCGCTGTCGCCCGGCTCGTAGCGGGCCAGCCCCCGGTACGGAGCAGGGTCGTCCGCCTGCTGTTCGGCGCGGGCGGCCGTGGTCGCGTACCGGAGCGCCTGCTCGGCCTCATGCCAGCGCGCCTCCCACGCGGCGCGGTCAACACAAGCGCCGCAGGCTTCCGCGTAGGCCAGGGCGACGGCGAGGGAAGGCAGTTTCTTCCCGGCGGCGGCCTGGGACAGGGCGGTGACCGAGTACCCCGCCTTGCGCGCCATGGCCCGGTATGTCGGTGAACCGGCCTCCTGCCGCAGCGTGCGCAACGCGTACGCGAAACGCTCGACCGCTCCCGCGGACGGGTCAAGCGGCTTCTCCCGACGCCCCACCGCTGTCCCCTCCCGCCTTGGGCGCTCACCGTGAGGCCACTCCAGCACGCGTGGCACGCCCGCAACAGCCGCTCACCGGCCAACCCCCTCCGCCCACAGCCCATACGGCTTTGTTCAGCAAGTACGAACACGGGCTGCTGAACAAAGCGACGGCTGCTGAAATCCCTGGTGTGAGTCCGAGGCCGGCGCCCACGGGGGTGGCGCCGGACGCGGCGCGGACCACACCGGACGGTCATGGTGGCCTGTGCTTCGGACAGTCGCCTGATCACCTCGCCGCCATGCTGCGCGAGTCCGGGTTGGCCGAGGTGGCCCGGATGGTTCGCGAGCCCCAGCCCACCGACCGGCGGCAGTTCCAGGAGATTCACCTGCTCGCCCGCAAAGCCCGGACAGAGCCCGTCTGACGGAACGCCCGACCGTATCCGTCCGCCTGCCGGTTTGGTGAGCCGCCATGCTCAGGGTGGCAGGGGCTCAGTGCACCGGAAAGCCGAAGGAGTAACCCTGCTCCTTGAGCCGGGGGAGGAGTCGGCGCAGGGCCGCGAGGGTCTGGGTACGGTCACCGCCCGCGTCGTGGAAGAGGACTGTCGGTCCGTTGGGAAGCTCCCGCTCGACGGTGGCGACGATAGCGTTCGTACCCGGACGCTCGAAGTCCTTGCTGTCCACGTTCCAGCCCAGCGGGCGCATGCCGCGGGAAGCGGCGAGCTCGCGGCTGTAAGGGGTGAACGCCCCGCCGGGCGCCCGGTAGTACATCGGCCGCACACCCCCGGACGCTTTGGTGATCATACGTTCGGCGTCGAGTACCTGCTGCGACTGATAGGTCTGGGAAGCCTTGTCCATGGCGGTGTTGTGCGACACCGAGTGGTCGCACAGCCGGTGCCCGTCCGCGACCACCTTCTTCACGAGGTCCGGGTGGGCCTGCGCCTGCGTCCCCACCATGCAGAACGTGGCCTTCACCCCGTACTTCCGCAGCAGGTCGAGCACCTGAGGGGTCCATACGGGGTCGGGGCCGTCGTCGATGGTGATGTTGATGCCACGCGCCCCCGCCTCCGACGCGTGCGCGATGGTCGCCGCGACCGGCTTGACGTCACTGCCCGGCGTGCCCGGCGTGCCCGGCGTGCCCGGCGCGGTCGCCTCGGGCGACGAGTCGCTCGCGGTACCGGCCTGCGCGGTCCACACCGAGGCACCGGTGGCGAGCAACGTCACCCCGAGCGCCGCCCCGGCCACCTTGCCGTACCAGCCCCGTCCGCCGCCATGCCGTGCCATGCCCGCCCCTTTCACACAGTCCCTCGCCGGTTCCCGGTCATCTTGCGACCACCTGGCAGGACGAGGAACGACGGCCAGGGGATGCGTCCGTTACCGATCACGGACAATTCCGTGAGAGTTCGCGGACAACTCTCTACGAACAGCGGCCGGATCCGTCCTGGTTGGCCCGCTCTCGCCCCCGGAACCGGCGCGCACCCGCCGCAGCCACGGTACCGACCATGTCGGCGTACGGCGGGAGAACGCGCGGCTTCAGATCCACCCCCGGCGGGCCGCGATCACTCCCGCCTGGAAGCGGTTGGCCGCGCCCAGCTCCTCGTGGAGGCGGCTGATCCGGCGTCGCATCGTCCGTACCGACCAGCCCAACTGGCGGGCGATCGCCTCGTCCTTGAGGCCGCCGACCAACAGGGTGAGCATCTGGCGGTCCTCCTCGTTGAGGGGGTCGTCGGCGGGGGCGTCCAGCGGGGTGGCCGTACGCCAGCAGAGTTCCCAGTAGTCGATCAGTCCGTCCAGGAGGGCGGAGGGGCGGATGACGGCCGCGCGTACCTCCGTGGTGAAGTCGAGGGAGAGCGGCATCAGGGCGAGGCGCCGGTCCGCGATGGCGAGTTTGATACGGAGACCGGGCAGGACGCGGGCCTGCTCGCCGTGGTTCACCAACTCGCGGATGTCGCCCAGTACGCCGGGCCATTCCAGGGCCTCGGGGGCGTACACCGCGCGATAGCGGACGCCACGGGTGAGGGCCGTCGCCTCGATCGGGTTGGAGGTGGTGAGTGCGTACGGCGGTCGGTCCAGCGTGATGACTTCCTCGCGCGCTTCCTGCTGCAGCTGTACGAACCAGCGGCCCAACGCCTCGCCTCCGGTGATGACTTCGACCTGTTCGTAGCTGCCCTGCTGGGCCGTGGTGAACAGGCGGGAGAGCTCGCCGGCGGCTGCCCGTACGCCGTCGAGGTCGGCGGTACGGGAGCGGACCAGGGACTCCAGGGCCGCGCCCGGCTCAATGGCCGCGTAGCGGCGGCGGGTTCCGGAGAGCCGCCCTACCAGGCCGTTTTCGCGCAGCCGGTCCAGGGCGCGGGCCACCCGCTCGGGGGAGCAGGACAGATCGTCGGCCAGCTCGGCGGGAGCGGCGGTGTGGCGGACAAGGATCGCTCGGTAGACGCTCTCGTCGAACGGGTCGATTCCGGCAGCGGTCAGCTGGGGCATGGCCATGATCCTGGCCCGTATGTGCCAGGGGCAGCAATGGGCCAGGCCAAAACATTGTCTGGACCACTGGATTCCGATTACTTGGTCCGGCATGACCCCTCGAAGAACCCTCACCGCCGCACTCGCGGTCGCCGTCCTTGGCGGCCTGCTGTCCGCGGTACCCCAGTCCGCCACCGCGGACCCCCACCAGGATCCGGAGCAGCGCGTCATCGTCACGCTGGCCGGGGAAGCCGCCGCGACCGGGAAGGGCGTTCTGCGCTCCGCCGACGCCCGGGCGATCGGCACGGACCGGGCCGCCCTCGCGGGCCGGCAGAAGGCGTTCCTCAACCGGGCGAAGGGCGCCGGGCTGCACGCCGGTTCACCACGCACGCTGAACCTGCTGCTCAACGCGGTCGCGGTGACCGTGAAGGCATCCGAGGTCGCCGCGCTGAAGCAGCTGCCCGGGGTGGCCTCCGTGGTCCCCGATGCCAAGATGCGCGTACTCACCGATGCGAGTGTGCCGCTGATCAACGCTCCGCAGGTGTGGCGGCGCAAGGACCCGGCGGGCAACAGCGCCGACGGCAAGGGCACCACCGTCGCCGTCCTGGACAGCGGGGTCGACTACACCCATCCCGACCTCGGCGGCGGCTTCGGCGAGGGCCACAAGGTCGTCGGCGGCTACGACTTCGCCAACGGCGATGCCGACCCGATGGACGACAACGGCCACGGCACCCATGTCGCCGGCATCATCGCGGGCAGGGCCGCCGAGCGGGACGGCGTCACGGGTGTGGCGCCGGGCGCGAGCATCCTGGCGTACAAGGTCATGGACGACGCGGGGGAGGGCTACACCTCCGACATCGTGGCCGGCATCGAGGCCGCGATCGACCCCGCCAATCCGCACCGCGCCGATGTCATCAACATGAGCCTCGGCGGCTACGGGGACGGCACCGACCCGCTCGGTGCGGCCGCGACCGCCGCCGTCAAGGCGGGCGTTGTGGTTGTCGCCTCCGCCGGCAACGAGGGTCCGGGCAGGGGCACCGTGGGCACTCCGGCCGCCGCCGACGGCGTCATCGCGGTCGGTGCCTCGATCAGCGGGCTGCGGATACCGAGCGCCGCCTACAAGGGCGGCGAGAAGATCCAGACGTACCGTGGTCTGGTCTCCGCGAATCCGCCTGCCAAGCCCGTCACCGTCGATCTCGTCGATGTCGGGCGAGGCACGGCGCAGGACTGGGAGCGGGCCGGTGACGTCAAGGGCAAGGCCGTGCGCGTCGACATGCTGGTGGCCCAGTCCTCGCGGGATCTGTACATGACCGAGATCGAGATGGCCCGCGAGGCCGAGCGCCACGGCGCGTTCGCCCTCATCGGCGGGCCGTCCGGGGGCGGCGGCCCGGTGTTCGCCGCACCGGCCCCGCTGTCGCAGGACCAACCCCAGGCCCCCTCCCGCGACGGCTCGATCCCGCTCGCCGCGCAGAACTCCCTCAAGGCCTCCGGCGACTCGCTGCGCATGGACACCATGGTCATGCTCGGCATGGACTCCACCCAGTACGCCGAGCTCGGCCGCCGCCTGGCGACGGGCAAGGTCGAGGTGACGATCAGCGGCACCGACGTCACCGACAAGATCGCCTCGTTCTCCTCGCGCGGCCCCGACCCGCGGTGGGACCTGAAGCCGGACCTGGTCGCACCGGGCTACCACATCCGCTCCACCATCCCCAAGTCGCTCTATGAGCCCGGCTATTACCGCATGTCGGGTACGTCGATGGCGGCGCCGCACGCCGCGGGCGCCGCCGCCCTGCTGCGCCAGCTGCACCCCGGCGAGAGCCCGGCCCAGGTCACCTCCGCGCTGGTGGGGTCCACGAAGCAGCTCAAGGACTCCGGGACGAGCACCGTCGGCTCCGGCCGCCTCGACGTCGCCGCGGCCGCCGACACGGCGGACACCGGCATCACCACGACTCCGGCCACGCTCTCCTTCGGCCTCGCCGACCTCGCCAAGCGCACGGTCGGCGGCAGCAAGAAGCTCACGGTGACCAACTCCGGCACCAGGGCCCGTACCGTCCGCCTGAAGGCGAGCGGCGAGGCCAGGGTCAGCCCGGACACCCTGCGCATCCCGGCGGGCGCCGGCGCGACGGCGACCGTGACGCTGCGGGCAGATCGCCCAGCCGGCGAAGCCGAGATCAGCGGCACGGTCACCGTCACCCCCGAGCACGCCACCGCACTGCGCGTCCCGTACCTCCTGGTCGTACGGCAGCTGTTCGTCCAGGCCGGGCCCGACCCGAGCGACGGCAGGTCCACCGCCGTCGTCTTCACTCCGGCGCCGCTGGCGAAGCCGCCGGTCCTGACCGTCACCCCGCCGCACGGCGGCCCGTACACCGTCGCCACCACGCTCCGCGCCGCGAACGTCTACCAGGCGGAGATCACCGGCCGCGGTGAGGGCGCCCACCTGGTGTCCGCCACCGGCCGGACCGCCGAGGGCAAGACACTGACCAGCAACCAGGACGGCTTCGAGGTCACCCCGGCGAACAGCCGCACGTCCCGCTGGCAGCCCGTCGGGCCCAACTCGGAAAGCGGCGACATCACCACCGCGCCGAGCGCCCCCGGCGCCGCCGTCCTGACCCAGTACAACAAGCCCGGCCCCTGGTCCACCCAGGACAACGGCGCCACCTGGCAGCAGCACACCCGGCTGCCGCTCGGTGACGTGGGCGGCCAGGCCTTCACTGTGATCGACCCGAACAACGCCAAACGCTGGTGGTACGCCGCCAACAGCAGATCCGGCATTCCCCGTACGGGCTCGATCCTGCGCACCCAGGACGGCGGCCGCACCTGGCAGACACTGAACACCCCCGACACGCACATCACCGACTTCCTCACCGACGAGGCGGGCAAGGCCCTCGTCGCCGTCACCGCCACCGACCTGCTGATCAGCAAGGACGGCGGCGACACCTGGGCCACCGAGCCCCTCGGCATCCCCGTCGACAACGTCTACGACGTGGCAATCGGCGGCGACAGCCTCTACTTCGCGGCGGGCAAGTCGCTGTGGAAGCGCGACGGCCTGTCCTCCGGCACCCTCGGCAAGGCCACCAAGGTGTACGAGCCCACCGGCGGCAAGGTCTCCGTCACCGTCGTCGCGGACAGCCGGACCGTGGCGGTGTACGAGGTCGGCTCCGGCGTCGTCGGCTCCTTCGACGGCGGCAAGACCTGGGCCACGCTCGACAACCATGGATACGGCGGTACGGGCCTGACCCTCACCGGCGGCGACATGTACATCGGCTACGGCAAGGACATCCGCGTCGGCCGCGACCACGGCCGCCGATGGAGCACCCTGCCGGCCGTCAACCGCGCCTCGACCACCTCCGACTTCGAC
Source organism: Streptomyces sp. NPDC023838 (assembly GCF_040639555.1). NCBI lineage: Bacteria > Bacillati > Actinomycetota > Actinomycetes > Kitasatosporales > Streptomycetaceae > Streptomyces > Streptomyces sp. NPDC023838. Next base: position 24,133 of record NZ_JBFAAD010000046.1, on the reverse strand, counting down.
CGCTGGGCCGACGGCACGCTGACCGTCTCCGCGGACGCCGCCGGTGTCTACCGGGGCACGGCGGACGGCAAGGACTACCGGCGCCTCGGCGTCCAGGGCGGCACCGTCAACTCCCTCGCCGTCAGCGGAAACCAGCTGCTCGCGGCCGGATGGCAGGGCACGCACCGCTCGCAGCTCCCGGTCTCCGGCGCCGAGTGGGGCACCACCGGCGGCGAAGGCATGATCGGCGTCGAGACCAGGCTGCTGCAGACCTCCGCCAAGGACTCACGGATCGCATGGCGGGTGCGCAACGGCGCCTGGGGCGACTTCCACCTGGAACGCAGCGGAGACGCGGGTGCCACCTGGGAGGAGAAGGGCGCGAGCAACGGCACGGTGTTCGCCATCGCGGTGCACCCCGCCGACCCCGACCGCGTGTATGTCGCGTACGCGAATCTTCTGGGCAGGGGCCTGTTCTCCACCGAGGACGGCGGCACCACCTGGAAGAACCTCCTCAACGACCAGACGTACTTCACCGCCGTCGCGGGCGACCCGAAGAACCCGGACCGGCTGTGGCTCGGCGCCCCCGACGGCCTCTACCGCTCGGACAACGGCGGCGACGACATCACCAAGGTCGCCGACGGACGCGTGGACACCATCGAGTTCGCCGGGTCGAAGATGGTGACCGGCGGCGACGCGATCAAGGTCTCGACGGACGGCGGGAAGACCTTCCGCACCGCCGACACCGGCAAGCTGCCGCTGCGCGTCAGCGACGTGCTGCAGGTGGGCGGCACCCTCTACGCGGCCACCACCAGCCACTGGGAGTCGGCCCTGCCGCGCGGGGGCCGAGGCGTCCTGCGCTCCACGGACGGCGGCCGCAGCTGGCAGAACATCTCCACCGGCCTGCAGAACCTCAACGCCACCAGCCTGGCGGCCGCAGGCGGCTGGCTGTACGTGGGCACGGTGCAGGGAGGTGTGCACCGCCTGAAGCTGTGACCGGGTAGGTAGGGGAGGGGTGGCTCGCCGGTACGAGGCGTGCCACCCCTTCCTGTTGTGGCGCGCCTCGTGGTGCGGATGGGCATGGCGCGTACCAGCCGCGTGACCGTGGCGCGCGCTACGGTCGCGCCGGTCGCGCCGACGACCCGGCCGTGGAAGGCGCCAGTGCCTCGGTGGCCCTTGCGAGCGCCGCGTCCTCCTCGCTGCTGGCCCGAAGCTGCGGATGGGCGGCGGGACGGCCCTTGGGCAGGAAGAGGGCGAACGCCAGCCCACCGGCCACCGCGGCCGTCGCGATCAGGAAGGAGACGCGGAAGCCGTGCATGGTCGGGAGCGCGACGGAACCGAAGTTCTGCGACGTGTTGGCGAGGACCATGCCGATGACGGCGCTCGACACCGAGGTACCGATCGAGCGCATCAGGGTGTTGAGGCCGTTGGCCGCGCCCGTCTCGGACGGGTCGACCGCACCGACGATGAGCGCGGGGAGTGAGGAGTAGGCGAGGCCGATGCCCGCGCCGACGACGACCGAGATGACGATGGTCTGCCAGGCGGCGCTCATCAGGCCGAGCCCCGCCCCGTACCCGACCGCGATGATCAGCATGCCGAGGATGAGAGTGGTCTTCGGGCCGTACTTGGCCGAGAGGCGGGCGTAGAGCGGAGCGGTCAGCATCATCGTCAGGCCGAGCGGCGCCACGCACAGACCGGCCACGACCATCGACTGGCCGAGGCCGTACCCGGTGGCCGAGGGCAGTTGGAGCAGTTGCGGGAGCACGAGCGAAATGGCGTAGAAGGCGACGCCCACCATCATGGAGGCGAGGTTGGTGAGCAGCACCTCGCGCCGGGCGGTGGTGCGCAGGTTCACCAGCGGCGCCTGGACGCGCAGCTCCATCACGCCCCACAGGACGAGGACCAGGACCGCCGAGCCGAGCAGGCCGAGCGTGGTGGTCGATCCCCAGCCCCAGTCGCTGCCCTTGGTGATCGGGAGCAGCAGCAGGATCAAACCCGCGGACAGGCCGAGCGCGCCGAAGACGTCGAAGGTGCCCTCCGCCTTGACCTTGCTCTCCGGTACGAAGAGGAGGGTGAGCAGGATGGCCATGACGCCGAGGCCCGCGGAGCCGAAGAACAGGGCGTGCCAGTCCGTGTGCTGGGCGACCAGGGCCGCGAGCGGCAGCGCGAGTCCGCCGCCGACGCCTATCGAGGAGCTCATCAGGGCCATCGCCGAGCCGAGCTTCTCGCGTGGCAGCTCGTCGCGCATCAGGCCGATGCCGAGCGGAATGGCGCCCATGGCGAAGCCCTGCAGGGCCCGGCCGACGATCATCACGAGGAGTTCGCTGGTGAAGCCGGCGATCAGCGAGCCGACCACCATGATGGCGAGGCTGGCCAGGAGCATGCGGCGCTTGCCGTACAGGTCGCCGAGCCGGCCCATGATCGGGGTGGCCACGGCGCCGGCGAGCAGCGTCGAGGTCATGACCCAGGTGGCGTTGGAGGGCGAGGTATTGAGCAGCTCCGGCAGGTCCTTGATGACCGGCACGAGCAGCGTCTGCATCACCGCGACCGTGATACCGGCGAAGGCGAGTACGGGGACGACACCGCGTATGCCGCGCGGCGCGGCCTGCTGGTCGGTCGTCGGCTGGGACATTACGGGGCCTCCGGAGGCGGGAAAGTCGGCGGCAGCTGGGCTGGGTACGTGTGGCTCAAACCCGTTTCCCCAGGCGACTATTCCAGAGGACTCCGATGAATTCCGTACGAGCGTGAATCTTGACCTGGATGGGAGGTGCTTGACCTTTTCATTACCCTGCGCGGGCGGGGTCCCGCCAGCAGAAGACGGCGAACTCTTCGAGGACGCTGGACGTGTCGACGCGCTGCCGGCGTTCGGCGGCACCGACCGTGGGGCGCGGGGCCGGCATACGGGGCGCGGGGGCTACGACCGGACCCTGTCCTTCTGGAGGGGTTGGTGATCGCAGCAAGGGGCAACGGCCGGGCGGGGCCGGGGCGTTGGGCGCGCGAGGATCAGGACGTCGACACGCTCGGGGTCCTCGTGGCGTCCTGGACATGCGGCCGCCGGGCGAGCAGCACGCTGGCGACGATGATCCACAGCCCCGACGCGAGGAAGGCGAAGAAACCCACCCAGGGGATGCACATCAGCACGCCGAGCACGATTCCGGCCCAGCCCAGCCAGCGCGGCAATGGGGTTCCGCTGCGCGCCGTGCCCAGACCGGCGGCGAGCACCATGACGCCTATTCCGGCGACGAAGGGAATGAAGAGGTCATTGCCGATGGCATTCATGGCCTGGAGGGCCGGACCGCCGACTCTCTGTTTGTCGCTTGCGTCGACCAGCGCGAGCGTCACGCCCGACGCGACCCAGAAACCCCCGGCCGACAATATCCCTCCGGCAAAGGCGACTTGGGGCAGCCAGCCGTGCTGGTCGGACTCGGCGAGGTGGTGCCGAAGACTACCGGCGAAGAAAACCAGGAAGACTCCCGCCAAGACCAGCAGGTACAGGGAGACCGCCTGCTGCGTGTCGTGCTCCTGGAAGAACATCTTGACCTGCGGCCCGGAATCCCCGACATCGGGCGTATCGCCGCCTACGCCGAAAGCGACGGCAATCAGAACAACGGCCACCAGGCCGGTCAATGGTCCGAGACGCATCGGAATCCTCCGATCCGGGCATTCGGATACTGTTCTCAGCGTTCCACGCAACACGGGAACCGGCAAATCGCCCCCGCTGTCGCGGCCGGCTCACGCACTGTGCTGTTCAGCCGCTGGCGGTGCGCAGGAAGTGGTCCGCGTCTTCGGGGGCAGCGAGCCGGCCGAGTTCCAGCCATGAACGGTCGGCGAAGTGGATGCGGAAGGTTGCGAAGCCGCGCGGCTGACCGGTCTCCGCTTCGATACGTGTCTCGTGGCGGCCGAGTTCCGTCACGATATGGAAGTCATCGGCCTTGGTGGGCGACAGGCGGCGGCGAGGTGAGGCAGCGACACAGATCCGGTCCGGGGTCAGCAGGACGAGACGTCGGGAGTTCGGGGACTGTGAATACCAGCGCAGCAGGAGCTGTCCGGCGGCCAGGTTCCAGTCTCCGTCGAAGATGCCATCTGCCGGGTCTCGATCGGCGGTCGCCGCCACAGTCGGCACGTCAGTGCGGTCATCGGTTGTTCGGCGGACTTGTCGTCCCCGGGAAGGCCTGGAGTTGAGCAGCCAGTCGATCTTCTTGCCCAGCATGTCGAGGAGGAACCACGGGACGATAATGAAGAAGCCCAGTACGGCGCCCACGTAGAGCAGCCAGTGGTGTCGCGCCTTGAGCCGTCCCTTGCCCGCCGCCCGGTGGACTTCCTTGGGCGGCTTGGGGATCGGCTTCCGTATGCCGCACCACACCAGAGCTGCGGGTTCTTCGCCCAGGATCTTCCGGGCCCGTCGTTCCACCTTGCGCTTGGCCATCCGAAGATCGTACGACGGGTGGTCGGGGAGGATGGCGGGGGAGTAGGGGTCGCGGACATCACGCGAACCCGTCTCCAGGTCGCTGCCCGTGGACAGCGGCCTGGTGTCATTACTCGCCGAGAACGACGCCGACACGGAGGCCGGGGTACGCGATACAGGCAGCCATCGGCCAAGGCCCGTCTGCCTGGGAGTTCTGCTGCCCGATCGCTGAGCGCCTCAACTCACGTATCGCGAGTGGGAGTTGACGGAACTCTCAAGGGGATACGGAAGCGGGGGCTGCTTTGAGCCACAGCGCGCCATCGAGCCTCATGCAGCCGCCCCTCCCTTCTAGCCTGAGGTGGCGTACATCACGGTAAAAGGAAACGACCGGAGGGGACTTCAATGCGCAGCCGCAGGAAAATGACCTCACTGCTCACCGCGCCGCTGCTTCTCGCAGGAGCGGCTGTCGCGGTGCCTGTCGCGCTCGCCACCCCGGCGAGCGCCGCCCCGCACGGCTGTCAGTCGACGAAGCTGGACCATGCCACGGCTAGCTCCACCTGCCACTACGGACCTGGTCAGCAGCGAATAGTGATCACCTGCCGGGACGGCGTAAACGACTACAGGTACACGTTCTACGGCCCGTGGGTGCAGTGGTACCAAAACTCGAAGGTCTCGTGCGCGGCGCCGTACCGGCAGAACATCTCCTACATCACGATCGAAGTCCGCTGACGGCTCAGGCGGCGGGGCAGCCGTGCCGGCCGGCCGACGCCGTGGCGAAGGAACCCAGTAGGCGGTTCAGCGTGGCTGGGTCGCTCGTGCCGTGCGCCCCGGAAGTCCCGTCCGGAGCACGGTCGTTGGTGCGTACGAGCTTAAAGTACGCGGTTCCGATGGCGCCTTTGCACGGCACCGACCGCTTGTAGGAGTCCTTCGCGGTGCCGGGGTACCGGCCGTCGAGGTACATCTCCTGCTCGGCCGACGGCCCGTAGTACGCGGTCATGTGGAAGAGCCCCAACTCGCCTCGCTTGAGCGAACACTCTTCGGTGAGCGCGCGTCCGGCGGGCTTCTCGGAGACCGTCGTGACGGTCAGCCGGGCGGCCTCGCGGAGGTTGACGACGTCGGCGCAGGTGCCTGCCGCCTGGGCGACGGGCCGCTGGGTCCAGTCCGTGCGGTCGACGCTCGCGGGGCGTTCGCCCAGCTTGCCCTCGCAGGAGAAGCGGCCTGCCGCGTTGCGTGCCGTCTCGGTGGCGAGGCGGGCCACTTGGAGGAGCTGCCCGGCCGAGAGCTCCTCGGCGGGCTCGTTCGTCTCGGCCGTGACGTACAGGCCCTTGCCCGCAAGGGGCGCGCAGTCGACCAGTACGGCTGCCTGCGGCTCGTTCCGGTCGGTGAACGATCCGCTCCAGCCATGCCCGATCGGCGTGGCGGACGCCTCGTCACCGGCGCCGTTGGCCCGGTAGGCGGCCCGGGGACGGATCTGGAGCCGGAGAACCGCCCCGCCGTCGTCGCCCTTGGCCCACACCGAGCACCACTGGGACTCGTGGCCGACCCAGTCACCGGTGTGACCGCGCGCCTTCAGCTCCCCTCCGCCGAAGAACGCCCGTGCCTCCTCCACCGCGAGCGTCCCCTGGCAGCGGTCGGCGAGGTCGTCCCCGCCCTCGTCCCGCAGCCACACGCCCCAGACCAGTGCGGCGGCCGCGAGCGCGAGCACCACCGCACCGACCAGCACCTTCAGGCGCAGCCTGGTCATCCGTCCCCCATGATCGTTCTTCTTCTGGCGCCATTGTGACTGACGGTGCCCCGCCTACACGGCCCGGCCCCGCAGCCGGCCGTCCCCGTACGCGATCAGTCACCCGCTCCTGGCCAAGCTCTGACGCGCCGGTGTGGCGGATCCAGCAGAAGACAACGCAGGTGTACTCCGCCGCGCACCATCAAGACCCCGGCTCTGCGGCCGACCACGGAGCCTTGCGCTTCCCGCGGACGGGTCACCGGGCGAGTACGTGGCCGTCGTGGGGGCGATGGTCACGGGAGCGGCGCAGGTCGGTGGTGACGTAGGTGCGTTGCAGCCAGCGGTCTGCTCCGTCGTAACGGGGTTGGAAGGCGGTCCGTCCGTGGACGGTGACGCGGTTGTCGATGATGACCAGATCGCCGGGTGCCAGGCGCAGGGTGTGGGCGGTCGCCTCGCAGGCGCGGCCGAATTCGCTCAGCGCTGCGGCGGCCCGGGGAGTGAGTGGGCTGGTGACGAGCTGAGCCATACGTATATCGGGATCCTCGGCTGCTCCGGACAGCACCGGTCGCGGCTCGGCATCCGGCTCGCTGGTGGCGCGGGAGCCGAAGGATGGAGGTGATGTGGTGAGGAACTCCGGGCTGAACAGGGCCTGGCGGCCGGCTGGGGTGAGGTGGGGCAGTGCCTGGCGGATGCCGGCGATGCGCATGCCGGCGATCCGGTCGTGATCGGCGCGCAGGCACAGGAACACCACATAGTCCGGTGGGTGGGGGTGGAAGCCGTTTTCGGTGTGGAAGGACAGCGGAACCGATCCGGCGTTGCCGTGGAAGGTCTCCTGCCCGGGCACGGGTACCACGTCCTGTACGAGGGCGCCGGATTTCTCAGCCAGATAGGCGAGCGGCTCCCCGAGCCCGCAGGCCACCATGGTGAGCACGGCGGCCGGAATGGTGGCCTTGCGCTGGACCGAGCCGGGTACGGTCGGTGTCGGGGGCAGGGTGGCCTGATCGACGGGCAGACCGCCGATCACCACGGTGCCGTCTGGGCCGGAATGCCGTCGGAACCGGCGCACTTCGCGGCGCAGCCGTAGCGGAAGGTCCTCCCAGGCGTCCCGGGCCCGTGCCACCCACTCGGGGCTGTCGACCTGGTCGTTCCCGCCGGTGCACAGGGCGCGGGCCAGTCGCTCGCACGCGTCGGTGTCGGCCGGGGCGAGTTCCCGGCCGGCGACGCCGGTGCGGCCGGTGCTGTGGGTGCTGTCGGGAGTCGTCTCGGCCATCAAAGTCTCCTGCCGGGGATGGGGGCGGCGGCGGATGAGCGGCTCACGAGTGGCGCAGGCCGGCCACGGCGTCGGCGATGTAGTGATCCCCGAAACGGATCAGGGAGGCGTACTGGGCGGCGCGGCGATGCCGCATGAGCCGAAGCTCGGCGACGGCGTTGTCGGGGCCTTGGGGTTTCTGGGCGATGGAACGATTCAGATGCACCATCGAGTACGCGAGCGTGACGTGCCGTTCACCGTCGACGATGTCGGCCTCCAGGAGGGCGCCCCGCGCCTCGGCCAGCTCCGGGGCGCGGGCCGCCAGGTCCTCGTAGGAGTCGGGAACGACGGACAGCAGCTCCCTCATCGCCGCCCGGAACAGCTTGTATCCGCGGTGCTGGCGCCCGCTCAACGGGATGTCCACCGACGGAGGTGCCATGGTCTGGCGTATCACCGCCATGTAGTGATCGGCCGGGATCGTACTGGCGTGGGTCATAGCCGCCGGGAAACCCCGTACGTACACCGTCGCGTCCGCCAGCCTGAGCAGCGCGGCGTCGCTGTCGCCGTGACGCAGATGGCCGGCGGCGTCGGCCACGGCGACCGCGGCGCAGACATTGAACAAGACATGGACTTGGTGGCCGATGAGCCACCGAGCGCTCCACACCTCCTCCAACGACGCCTCCGTACCAGGTTCGGGGACGGCGACTGACGGGTCGAAGCCACGGTCGGTGCCCACTGTCGCCCCGGTGAGGTCGACGACCGCCTGACGCATCCCGGCCATCTCCAGCGCCAGGTCGCCACCCGACAGCGGAGCATCACACAGGTCTTCCAGAGCGCGGTGGACGACCAGGACGCCGTGCAGGGCGGCCTGTTGATCCGACAACTCTCCCTCACGGACCCGGAAGAAGGACTGGCTGATCGACTCGGCGGGAAGCCCCTCACCGGACACGGCCGGAGCCTGGTCCGACAGTACGGCTACCAACGCGTGGGCAGCAGAGGCGGCGTGCCGCAGTGCGAGGGTCCGCTCGACAGGCCTGGCATGGGTCGCCACCCCGGCCAGCACGCGCGCGGTCCGCTCCGCCTCACCATGAACCCGCGTGCCCAACGCCGGGGCGGCCCGCCCGCCTCGGGGCTCGCGAAAGACGGCGACAGCAGGATGACCGGCAACCGGTGATAAGCCCATAGTCAAAGTACTTGGCCATGAACACTTCAGTCGAAACCCTGATCCACGCCATTCCAGCCGGTCGGTTGGCGCCCCCACGCTCAGCGACAGGCCACGCCACCACCGAATTCAGGCCGCGTCGTGATGTGTGGGCAACCTGGACCAGGCCCGGCTCCGATGGGATGCCACCGGAGCCGGGCTGTGACGAGGCGGGCGCCCGGTGCGTCAGCCGGAGAAGACCTGGGTGTTCTGCGCGGCCGCGATCCGCCAGCGGCCGTTGTCCTTGGCGAGGACGTACATCGGGCGGCCTTCCGGCTGGTCCTCGATGGGCTGCCCGTCGAGGGTGACCGGCCGCTGGCGGACGTTGACCGCGGCGACGTCCGGGCGGACGAACAGGATCCGCACGACCTCGTAGGTGGCCGTCGACTGCTTCATCGCGCCAGGCAGCACCTGGCGCGTGAAGGCGTCGATCTCCTCCCAGCCCGACAGCCGCTTGCCGTGCGCGGTCGTCCATACCGGGTGCTGCTTGCGGAAGTTGCTCATGAACGCGTCGACGAGCTCGTTCTGCTGCGCGTACTGGACGCCCGCCACGAAGCGGACGATGGCCTCGACGTCGGCCCGCTGGCCGTCCGCCGCGCCGAACACCTCAATGCCGTCCGTGTCCACCTGCGGGTACGAGAGTTCGCGTACGTCGGCGACCGCTCCCGCGCGCCGCGGCAGCCAGCCGAGGCTTTCGCGCGCCGCGTCCCCGCTGACGGTCTGGTCGAGGGCGAGCGCGTCGGCGAACGGTGCGCCGAGCTCCGCGCGGGCCTCCTCCAGGGGCCACGACTGCGGCTCGCCGTCGGCCCCGGCCGCCGCTCCGGCCGCTGCCGCGAGGTCGCGTACCAGGACCGCGGATTCGGCGACACCATGCCACAGGCTGCCGGCGGGCGCCTTCTCGACGGTGGCGACGAACAGGTCGGCCAGGTCGTCGACGTGCACCATCGGCCAGTGCACGGTCTCCTCGCCGACATACGTCGGAGCCCCCTGCTTGCGAGCGCGATCGACGAGCAGCGCGGGTATGCCGCCGCCGTTTCCGTGCACGATGCCAGGGCGGATCACGGTTGCCCGCACGCCGGCGTCGGCGGTGTCGAGCACCTGGCGCTCGATTGCCGGGCGGTATCCGACGATCGGCGGCGGGTTGACCGGGGCGTTCTCGTCGGCAGCGTCAGGGCCGGTGGCGCCGAGGACCCACACGCCGCTCGCGTACACGAAAGCGCGCCCAGTGCCGCGCAGCGGATCAGTGAGCGCGGTGATCGCTGCGGCGTCCACCGCGGGGTCGCCGGTCGGGGGCGCGAGGTTGACGACGGCGTCGATGTCGGAGGTGACCGCGCGGGTGAGTGAGGCGGGGTCGGTCAGGTCTCCGACGCGCTGCTCGTGTCCGGCGTCCGGGCGATGGGTGTCACGTACCAGTGCGACCACCTGGTGACCGGCGTCGGCAAGGTGCGCGGAGACGGCGGAGCCGATGTAGCCGGAGACGCCGATGAGAAGGACCTTCACGGGGATCACCTTTCGCGGAAGCCGAGCGCCCTGGTTGAGCGCTGGTCGAAAACTTCGATGTCGAAATATTAGGCACAGGGCTGCCGCGATGTCAAAAACTTCGACGTCGAAGTGTTAAGCTCATGGTGAAGTCGGTTCGATGTCAGGTCGGGCCAGGGGGGACACCACAAGGGAGGACACATGGCGGCAACCCCACCGGGCGACGGCGTGGACGCGATCATCCGGCAGTGGCAGCAGGTCCGGCCCGACCTCGACACCGCGCCGATGGCTGTGATCGGCCGCCTGTCCCGTGCCTCCCGCCTGCTGGAGCGGGCCCTCAAAGAGCACTTCGCGCAGTACGGCGTCGAGCCGTGGGAGTTCGACGTCCTCGCGACGCTCTACCGCGCGGGCCCGCCGTACACCGTCAGCGCGGGGGAGCTCAGCACAGCCGCGATGATCAGCTCACCTGCGCTCACCAACCGCATCGACCGGCTCGTCGACAAGGGCCTCGTCGACCGCGAGCTCGACTCCACCCACCGGCGCCGCGTCCTCATCTCCCTGACCGACGCGGGCATACGCGCCATCGAGGACCTGGTAGGACACCACTTGGCGAACGAGGAACGCCTCCTCGGCGGCCTGGCCCCCACCGAGCGCAAACAACTCGCGCGGCTCCTTCGCACCCTGCTGATCTCCCTCGGCGACCAACCGGACACACCGACGACGGGCTGAAGCGACCCGGGCGGCGGAGGTAGCCACCGGGCGCTTCCAGAACGGGTGCCCGGCGACGCGCCGCGGGAGTTCCAGTGCACGGCGGCGGTGCGTGGTCCCGCCTTCCGCTGTGGCGGCGAGCTGCCTGTAGGTGGCGTACCACGCCCCCTCCACCCACCGGCGCGGCCGAACGGGCGCATCGGAGCCGACCGCCCCCGGACCACAGCCGGCTCGCCTCGCCACCCAGGTGCCGGGTGGGCGCGGGAACGAGGATGCGGGAGGGGAAAGACGGAGGTTGTGACGAAAGCAAGAAAATGAAACAGACCGGTAACAGCGGGACAACCTTCGGGGTGGACCACGGGTCTGGACCGGCATGAGAATTCCCTTCACGGTCTTCGCCGCCGCCACACTGCTCACCCTGAGCGCGGTGGGCCCGGCGCACGCGGCGGACCAACCCACAGACGTACGGCTGAAGTTCGGGTGGAGCGACCTGCCGAAGAAGAGTGCGCGCGGCGTCGTCCAGCACGGTCGTTTCACTCTCGTCAACGAGGGCCAGAAGACGGTCGACGGGGTCATCCTGCAATTCCGCACCACCCGCGGGATGGAGCTGACGCAACGTTTCTCCAACTGCGAGTACAGCACCACTCCGGAGGACGTCGCCAAGGTCCAGCCCTACCACGGCAAGGTGCTCTGCTTCGTGCCGGGCACATACGAGCCCGGCGCGGCGTACGACGTAGTGCCCAAGGTGGACGTGGTGGGGAGGGACGTCGCGTACAAGGACTGGCTTCGGACCGAGGCCCACGCCGACACCCCGGCCATGCGCGCGCAGTTACGCGGCCAGTCCTCCGGGGTCAAGGGCACCGGGCCCGAGCTGAAGCTGGAGAAGCTGCCTCAAGGCCGGCCGGTACCGAATCTGAACTCGGACGACGAGTTCCTCTACCCCAACACGGCGGATCTGTCGGTCAAGGGCACACAGGTCGAGGGTGCTGCCGGGGCCCGCGTGCAGGCGGCGGTGGAGTTCCGCAACCTCGGACCCGCCTGGGTGAGTGAATTGTGGAGATTCTACAACATCGCCTATGTCGACATCGACTTCCCCCAGGGCGTCAAGGTCCTCAAGGCTCCGAAGGGGTGTGTCGTGGCTGACCCGGACACGACCGCCCTGGACGTCCCGATGCTGCGGCCCGGCGTCGACTACCGGTGCGGCACCGGCAGTTTCGTCCTGGAGAACCAGAAGACCACCTACCCCTTCGAGCTGCAGCTCGGCCCGCGCGCGGGAACCGCCAAGGGGGCCGTCTACGTGGGCAGCCCGTACATGTCGTACGACACCAAGCTGTCGAACAACCGGGCAGACATCGTCGTGAAGACGAAGAGCCAGGGCTCGACCACAGGAGGCAGCGGCAGCGGCGGGACAACGAGCGGGACGAGTACGTCCGGTACCTCGGGTACCTCGGGTACCTCGGGTACCTCGGGTACCTCGGGTACCTCGGGTACTTCGGGTACGTCCGGCTCGGCGGGAACGTCGGGGACCTCCGGCTCCTCGGGTTCGTCGTCGGCAGGGACGGCTGCGGCGGGCGGCTCCACCACGACCGGCGGGACGACCACGGCCAGCAGCACGACGTCCGGCTCGGGGCAGGGCGGGAGCCTCGCCTCGACCGGATCGTCGGTCGCGCTGGTTGGGGCGGGCGCACTGGCTCTGCTGGCTGCGGGTGCGGGAGTACGGCGGGCCGTGCGCCGACGGTAGTGCGCCCAGCGACCGCCCAGCGACCGTCCCTCGAACTGCGGCGCTGTTCCAGGGCCGTTCACTGGGGGCGCGGTCTGCCCCAGGACGTCGCTTGGGTCGGCGGGGGTGGCGGTGGAGGAGGCGGTGGTGGTGGTGGCTCGTTGTTGAGCAGTGGGAGCGGGGTGTGCAGGTGCCAGATGCCTGGGAGGTTCAGTTGGGCCTGACGTTTCGTCAGCAGAATCTGCTGGATGGTGAGATACCCGTTCAGCCGGCATTCCCCGCTGCGGATGGCGACCAGCTGGGCATCGCGTACGACGGCGACAAGTCCGGTGATCCGGAAGCTCAGGTCGAGGCCTACTTCAAGGGTGCCGAGGTTGACGCCGTCCATGAGCACGTCGACGTAAGGGCGGTGACGTGATGTGATCTCGTGGGTCGCGAGAGCGACAACCTCCTCGCTGCCCGGGGCGGCGCGGGTGCGGCGCGCGGCCTCCGTAAGGGCGGCGTGCTTGCGCCAGCCGCCTGCTGCCACGTCGAAAAGATCCAGGCTGAGAAAGGAGTCGATGACGCCCGCCATTTCACCCTCGACGGCTTGTTCGGCCGCGGCTGTCAGGGGGCGGGTCCCTCCGCTGAGGAGTCGTCTGGCCGCCCCGCTGCCTTGGAGCGGGCCGACGAGCGCGTCGGGCGGGCTGTCGTCCTCCCGGCCGAGCAGAAAAGCGCGGACCGTGAGCGGCTCTGTCGCTGCGGCAGTCGTGGTCATGGCTACACCTCGGTGGAGGCTGATAGGGCCTGATACAGGTCAGCGGAGGTCAATAGAGGCGCTGGTCACCTGGATCCGCGTGAGGTTCGAGCCGTATGGCGCGGTTCGCTGAACCGGTGTCCCGTCGCTCCTGCAGGGCGACCGTCCCGGCTCCGGGGCGCAGCGCCGCACGGATGTGGTCATGGACCCAGCGTGGGCCACGGTGGCGACGGTTCAGCAGGGAGACCAGGGCGGCCAGAAGCAGCAGGGTTCCGAAGAGGGAGGGCCCGACCACCCAACCGGTCGGAATCGTCGTACTCCCGTGGTTGGTTCCGTTCGTGTCCCCGGTGACGTTCCCGGTTCCGTTGGTGTCCCCGTTCGTGCTTCCTGTGGTGTTTCCGCTGCTGTCCCCGTTGGTGTTCCCGGTGGTATTTCCCGTGGTGCTTCCGTTGGTTTCTCCGGTGGTGTTGCCTGTGGTGCTTCCGTTATCCGTTTCGCCTGTGGTCCCGGTTCCGTTCGTTCCTGAACCTGTCACCGTGAAATCAGCCGTGGCGCTGCGATCGGGATAGTCCGTGCACGCGGCTCGTACGGTGTGCGTCGTCTCGGCGGAACCCGTCGGAACGGAGAACTCGGTGGTGATGGTCTTCGCGTCACTCGTGACGTCGGCACCGGTGAGCTGGGTGTCGTCCCACGCCACATCCACGTATGAGCAGTTGAATCCAGAACCGCTTACCGTGACCGATGTCTCCGGTGCGCCTTCGGTGGGGTGCAGGATGATTTCGGGGTCAGCCGGCGCGGTCACGGTGAAGGTCCCGGTGGCGTAGGACGTCGACGTCGTAGCACCAGTGGCGTAGGCACCTTTGTAGCATCTCGCCGTCACGTCATGCGGCCCTACGGTAGCGGCGGTAGCGTCGGTCGGCACAGAGAAATCGGCACCGCCGGGCTGACCCGTTGCGCTGAAGTCGACGTAGTCCTCGTCCCACTTGATGCCACTGATATAGCCAGGAGCGGCACAGCTCGTGAAACTGATGTGAACGGAACTCCCTGGCGGCCCCGTGGACGGGGTGAGAGAGAGCGATTCCTGCTTCGTGACCGCGCTCGGCGCCGAGTAGGCTGCCGGAGCCCATGCGACCGTGATACTCACCAGTATGGCGGTCAGCGATCTGCCGAGGATTCGCGCGGCGTATGACATGAGCAATGAGCAATGGAGAGTGAGAGCAGTGAGCGGGAGCGATGAAAGAAGGGACGAGACGATACGGGACCGATACGGCACCCAGGCAGCCGCCCCTCAGGTATCGGCACTCCTCAATTCTCCTCCTCCTTGCCCCTCCTCGCTCGTCCTGATACGGCCTCGGCTCGGACCGGGACCTGGGGGAAGGTTTTCGCTCAGCGGCCCTGCTCGGGTGGCCCTGCTCGGGTGCGTGGGGTGATTGGACCCCGATGATCGCCACGCAACCGAGCGGGGCCATTTGCCTACAGAGGGCGGGTGGGTCGGATCAGCGCAGTCCGGCGAAGAGGTCCTTCTCGGGTACGGCCGCGTCGGTGGTGTCCTGGACGCGTACGAAGGTCTCGACGCCCATCAACTCGGTGAACCTCTCCTGACCCATCCTGAGGAAGAAGATGTTCTCGCCCTGGCTGGCGTGCGCGGCCAGGGCGTCGAACTTCTGGCCGCCGAACGAGGTGGTGTCCACCCAGGTGGTGATCTCCTCGTCGGGGAGTCCGATCTCGGCCAGCGCGGCGGCCTCAGCGGGATCCGGTTCCTGCCCGTCCACACCGAACTCGCGCATGACCTCCCCGAACCGCTGCATCATCGAGCGGGGCGCCGTCGTCCAGTACACCTTCGGTGTCAGTTCGGTCATCTTCAGCGCCGCCATCGTGATGCGGTTGGCCTGAATGTGGTCGGGGTGGCCGTAGAAGCCGTTCTCGTCGTAGGTGACGACCACATCGGGCTGGTAGCGCCGGAAGAGTTCCGCGAGCCGGGCAGCGCCCTCCTCGACGGGTGTCTGCCAGAAGGAGCCGGGGGCGTCATTGGTCGGCCAGCCCATCATCCCGGAGTCGGCGTAGCCCAGCGTCTCCAGATGACTGACCTTCAGGATGTCGCAGCTGGCCTCGAGTTCGTGACGCCGCATCACAGCGACAGCCGCCGGATCGTGCCCGGGATCGCCCGGCTTGACACCACCTGGTCCGTCACCGCAGCCGCCGTCGGTACACGTCACGAGGACCGTACGAACGCCCTCCGCCGCGTACCGCGCGAGGACACCTCCTGTTCCCGTGGCCTCATCGTCGGGGTGGGCGTGCACCGCCATGAGCGTCAAGGGCCCGTTGTTCATGAAACAGTCCTCCAGCGTGGAAAGGTCTCGGTCCGAGTCCGCGGGGGACACACATGAACGGCCGCCCCCGAATGTCGGATGACCGGATGTACCGCGAACCCGAGAAGTCCGGATCACGTGGGGACGGTTGTTGGTCTCTGTGTTCCCCGCCCGCGTGGCGCCGGTCTCTCGACCGGTGCAACAGTTTCGGCCGTACTGGTTGTTCCCGCCGCACACCGGAACACCTCTGAGCTCTGGCCTTTCTGAGCCGGGCGGGCGTCGCCGCGTGTGGCATGCCGCGCGGTGTTGCTGGTAGTGCCACGAAGTCCGATCCGGCTTCGCACCGCTACTTTCCGTCCCGCCCGGCACGTCCAGGCAACGAAGCCCCACCAATCCACGTAATGATGCCTATAACGGCAATCCACATCCTCGTGCCGCGCGACCCGGCGAGCCCCCCGACCGGGCCGCGGCACAGGGGAGTGGGCCCGTGTTGGCCGTCGGCCCCGTACGCCCCACGGGGCCCGCTCACCGGTGGGCCTTCGGGCAGGGCAGACGGCGCAGACAACGTCCCCGGTCACGGAGTGGTCGCACATGCCGATGGAAGAAGAGGACGCCGGCCGTCGGGCGCCACCGCCACCCCGGGGGCCGCGACCGCAGCGCACCGGAACACGGGGCGGTGGCCGCGGCCTGACAGGTGGCGGTGGTGGCGTCGGTGGGGGGCGTCGGTGTCGGCGGCGGTGGCGGCCGGCGCTGTCAGGGTGCGCAGGTCCGGTGTGAGCGCTGCGCGCCACTGCTGAGCCGGTGCAACCAAACGCGCGGGGCACTGGCATGGCGACGGCGCCCCGCGCTCCGTGCCAGGGCCTGCCCCTATGATTCGCCGGAAGCGGCGCGTTCGCCCTGTACGTACGGGTCCAACTCGACGTCATAGGTGCCCGCGTGGTCGGCCAGCTGTTCCACGATGCGTTCCCACTCGGCGAGTTCGGCGGCCCGGCGTCCGCCGTCCGGCTCGGCCGACGCTTCCCCGATCTCCTCCGGCTCCGGGCTGGCCGCGCGCGCGGCCAGCCGGCGGAACGCCCTGGCCGCCTCATGATGGGTCATTCCCTGGGCCTGGCGACGTACCGCCGCCCGCCCCGCGTGCTCGGCCTCGGTGGGTCCCTGCACCGCCGACTCGGGGTCCGGCAACGGCTTTTGGTACGTCATCCGCTCCTCCTTCTGCCTGGCCACGGCGACGCGCCCACGCCGCCTCACTCCCGCGCCCTACCCCGTCCTCACCCGGATACGTCAGGGTTCCGGCCCCGAAGATGGCCAGGGCGTCACGCTCGTAGGACTCCCAAATCGCTCAGGGCGGGCGCTCGGCGGTGGCCGGTGTCACCGCGAAATGGCTGGGTCCCCACCTCCGCTTCGTCGAGCTCGGCCACGTCCTTCCCGCCCCGCTGGACGACGACCGGGCGTCGGAACTGGCGTGTTTCGCCACCGAGGCGGCCCGTCGCCGTCGGATTCGACTCCGGTGTCGCCCACGTCGAGCTGTGGTGCGGGCGGTCGGGGCCAGTGCTGATCGAGATCAATGCCCGGCGCCCAGCCGCCTTTCGAACAATGACCGCCCTCACCGCGCGGGCCGCTCCACCTCACTGTCAACTGCTGGCGGTTGATGCCCCGTTTCTTGTCTGGCTCCCCGCTGCTCCTGACAGCGGATGGTCGGTCAGGTGGCGGATCCGGCTGCGGCGCCTGTTTTGCGGTCGGGCCCCCAGCGCTTGAGTGATTCTTCGAGGTCGAGCGGGCCGGGGCGGGTTTCCTCGGCTGCGGTCGGCCAGTCCTCGCGGGGTACGCGCCACATGATCTCGAATTCGTTGCCGTCGGGGTCCTTGGCGTACAGGGATTTCGAGACGTGGTGGTTGGTGGTGCCGACGAGGGCGCCGCGCTTGTTGATCTTGTCGGCGATGGCGGCGAGCTCGCCGAGGGTGCCCACTTCCCAGGCGAGGTGGTAGAGACCGACGCGGCCGTGCTCGGGGCCAGGTGCGTCGGGGCCGACGGAGAAGAGGCCGAGGTCGTGGTCGTTGAGGGTGTCCTCGGCGCTGAGGAAGGCGGCGCGGCCCGGGATGTCGACGTCGAGGGTGAAGCCGAAGACGTCGGCGTAGAACTCGACGGCTCGCGCGACGTCGCGTACGTAGAGCACCGCGTGGTTGAGGCGGCGTACAGGCATGGAGTTCTCCCAGAGCAGCGAAGGCTGAGGCGGTGGCCTCGCTTCGACCATAAAACAATGTGAGACTTCAAGTAAATACCGCGAGCTGTGAGGGAGTCCTTACGATACGTAATCGGACCGGTTGTCCGTCTGCACACGCGCGAGGAGCTCTCTCCCAAGTGCGTCACTGCCTCGGGGGCGAGCACGCCTCGCGTCGGTTCTCCTTCGCGACGGGGGCAGGGAGAAGGCGCCCGAGTGGGGCCGCTTCATGGTGGAGGAGGCGACAGGCGAGTTGCAGCAGGCGCAGGTGGACATCGGAGCGGTCCTCGCTGCGAGTCTCGGCTTCGCACAGTCCCGGACGGAGACGCCCCCTGCGGAAATGAGCCGCGGGGCCGGACCGTGGCCGACGTCTGGCCACGCCCGCGCGCCACCCTGCTGGCCGAGCTACACCGCACCCGCCTGCTGAACCCGGACGACTGCTCCGTGGGCCCCGCGTTCCCGCCCCCGTGTGGCGCGCCCCGGAGAGTGAGCCGAGAATGAGATGGCCTGACCAGATCCACGCGATGTCGCCCGCGGAAGACCCGCGGCAATCCATGCCAGGGACGCTCCCACCCCCCACGGCGGTCGCAGCGAAGAGGTGACGGGCGAGGCCTTGGAGCAGCCCACGCCGGGCGTTCGAGCAGCCCACGCCGGGGCCCACGCCGGGCGTTCGAGCAACCCACGCCGAGCGTTCGAGCAGCCCACGCCGGGGCCCACGCCGGGCGTTCGAGCAACCCACGCCGAGCGATCGGGAAGCATCTTTCCCGTCCGGCATGCTGTAAGGACCCAGGTGATCGCAGATGTGCCGATGGCTTGCCTATTCCGGGACACCCATGCTGCTCGACACCATCCTCTACAAACCCGCCCACTCACTGATCGACCAGAGCCTGCACTCCAAGCTCGGCGTGGAGACCACGAACGGCGATGGGTTCGGGGTCGGCTGGTACTCGGAGGACAACAGCACGCCGGCGCTCCTCAGGGACGTCGGTCCCGCCTGGAACAACCGCAATCTGCGGGAGATGGCTGACCACGTCCGCTCGCCGCTGTTCTTCGCCCACATCCGGGCATCGACCGGCACCGCGGTGCAGCAGTCGAACTGCCACCCGTTCCGGCACGGCCGCTGGATGTTCATGCACAACGGCGCCATCTCCGGCTTCCACCTGATGCGCCGGGACCTCACCCTGCTCGTCGACCCCGCGCTGTACTCCGACATCGAAGGGACGACGGACTCCGAGGTGATGTTCTACCTTGCCCTCACCTTCGGCCTGGATCAGGACCCACCCGCGGCCGTGGCCCAGATGGCCGGAGTCGTGGAGCGAGCCGGCCACGACCACGGAGTGGCACTCCCGCTCCAGATGACGCTCGCCATCACCGACGGCGAACGCGTCTGGGCCTTCCGCTACTCCAGCGGGCACGCCTCCCGGTCGCTGTTCTACAGCAGCCGGGTGGACGCACTGCGCAGACTGCACCCCGATATCGCGTTCCTGCGGGACATCTCCGAGGAGACCCGCCTCATCGTGTCCGAACCCCTCGGTGATCTGCCCGGCGCCTGGAACGAAGTACCGGAAGGCAGCTACGGCGTTGTCCAGCCCGGCGCTGACGAGTTGCACACCTTCGCCCCGGAACCGGCGTAGCGCCGACCGGAGATCACGTCCGTCCGGGGAAACCCACATCCGAAACGCCACCATGACAGGGGACCGGCCATGAAGGAATCGACCGCACAGTTGCTGGCGGTGGACTACCCGCTGCTGAACATGTTCTGGACCATGATGCTGTGCTTCCTCTGGGTGCTCTGGTTCATGCTGCTCTTCCGCGTCATCGGGGACATCTTCCGCGACGACGGGATGAACGGCTGGGGCAAGGCGGGATGGACCATCTTCGTCATCCTGCTGCCCTACCTGGGTGTCCTCGTCTATCTGATCGCCCGAGGGCGCGGGATGGGCGAACGCGAACTCAAGCGGGCCCGTCGGCAGGAGGAGGCCTTCCGCTCCTACGTGCGCGAGAGCGCCGGCACCTCCAACCACGCCGAGGCGCTGTCCCGGCTGGCCGAACTCAAGGACCATGGCGACATCACGGCAGTCGAGTACGACCAGGCCAAGGCCAAAGTCCTCGCTTCCTGATAGGACCGAGTACGACCAGGCCAAGGGCAAAGTCCTCGCTTCCTGAAAACGCCGAGCACGACCGCTGCCCGGCCGGGCACCTCGTCCGCCTATGGAGGGCCGATGCGCCCTACCCGCCGATCGCATCGCCGAACACGGTCTGATCGGGAATCAGCAGACCTGCGTCCTCGTCCTGTCCGAAGGAGTAGCAGCAGGTTCTGCTCACCACGCTTCGACTCGCCCAGCATCTTCGCCGGCTCCCTCGACCCCATCCGGCCGCTGGCGTTGCTGCGACGGCCATCCCTGTCAATCTGCCATCCCTGTCAATCCTGGTCATGGGCGAGGAAGAAGGCCATCCATGGAAGAAGGCCATCCATGACGGAGCCCAGCACGCAACCCGCGGACCGCGGAAGCGGGCAGCAGACACAGGAGGCGGACCGGCTGCGCGAAATACTGCGCGCTCCCGGCTACCTCAGGGTGCTCGTCTTCGCCGCCTTCATCGGCATCCCGGTCTCCCTGATCGCGTTCTGGTTCCTCGTGGGACTGCACGAACTGGAGCACGGCCTCTGGGCGAACCTTCCGCACGGGCTTGGCTGGGATGCTCCGCCGTGGTGGTGGCCGCTCCCCCTGCTCCTGGTCGCCGGAGCCGTCGTTGGTCTGCTCGCCGGGCGTCTTCCCGGCGCCGGCGGGCACATCCCCGCGTCCGGCCTTCACACCGGAGGGACTTCGCCGGTCACTTTGCCGGGCGTCCTGCTGGCCGCGGTCGCGAGTTTGCCCTTTGGTGCCGTTCTGGGGCCGGAGGCACCGCTGATCGCTCTGGGTGGCGGGCTGGCCCTGCTCTTCCATGGCCTCACACGGGCTCCGTCGACCCCGCAGAGCACCGCGCTGCTGGGCGCCGCCGGCGCCGCCGCTGCCATCGCCGCGATCTTCGGCAATCCGCTGATCGCGGCGGTACTTCTGATCGAGGTGGCTGGGGTCGGCGGGCCGCAGTTGTTCGCGGTCATCCTGCCCGCCCTTGTCTCCAGCGGAGTGGGGGCCCTGGTCTTCACCGGCTTCGGACGGTGGACCGGGCTGGAAACAGGCAACCTCAGCCTTCAGCTGTCCAAGCCTCTACCGCGCCTGGACGCGGCGGACGTGCTGTGGACGATACCCATCGCCGTCGCCCTCGCCGTCCTTCTGCACCCCATGCTGAGGGCGGCCCGACGCCTCGCCGCGTACGTCGCGGGCGGCGTGCTCTCCCGCACCGTTCTCTGCGCCGTGGCAGCCGGCGTCTGCGCAGCCGTCTACGCCCTGATCACCGGCCGTACTCCCGCCGATGTCGCCCTGTCGGGCCAGACCACCCTGGGCCGACTGGCCGCCGACCCGCACGCCTGGGGCGTGGGTGCGCTGATCGCCGTCCTGTTGCTCAAAGGCGTCGCTTACACCCTCTGCCTGGGCAGCCTGCGCGGTGGCCCCGTCTTCCCCGCCCTCTTCCTCGGAGCGGCCGTCGGAGCCCTGCTGGCCCCCTTGCCCGGCCTGGGCCTCGTACCGGCCATGGCGGCAGGCATGGCTGCGGCCACGGCCGCCACCTTGCGGCTGCCGGTCAGCAGCGTGGTGCTCGTCGTCCTCCTGCTGGGAAGCTCCGCCATGATGCCCATCGTCATCCTCGCGGCGGTGATCGCCTTCGTCGCCACCGAACTGCTGCCCGCCGGCACGGCAATGCCGCCCTCTACGGGCGCCGAACAGCCGACGGCGGAGGCGGGCAACCCCGAAGCGGCCGGGGCACCCTGACGACAGCTTCGCTCCGGTCAACGGCGACCCCAGCCGTACGGTGATGGACCACGCCACCTCGCTGACCACCACCCCGGACGGCGCCTGCTGGTGGCCCGCGGGACGCTGGACCGGGGCGAGGGCATCTACCGGGTGACAGGCGGAGCGGACGGCACGCCCGTCGCCGAACTCGTCGCGAGCACCGGGGAGCCGACGGCCGTCACCCTGCTGGAGAGGCGCAGAAGCCGAGCACCAGCTCACGAGCAACGAGCGGGCCTCGCACCCCGGCAGGGTAGCTTCGTCGGGAGTCTCACTGTGGAGCGGGACCCATAGCCATCGTCCGCCCCGCCACTCGGGCAGGAGCAGGAGCAAGAGCAGGAGCTGGGGCGGGGGCCGCGGCGGCCTCCGCCGCGGTAGAGAAGCTGGCTCATCCTGCACGCCTCTGCGCGCATCGCCAACAGCATCCAGCTGCGCCACCGCACGGCGTTCCTCGCGGCGCGGGTGCGGGAGACAGTACAGCAGCGGTAACGCAGATGTGCGAACGAGCGTGGGCGCTCGCGCTCGCAGGGGGACGTACACTCCACACATGGGTCGCACATGCGCAGTGAGGGAGTGCCTGTTCCAGGCCGCTCATGCCCTGTGCCCGGCCGCCGCGTGCGCGACGGCCGTCGATCTGGTGAACGTGCCGGCGATCTACTCTCGCGCGTTGCACGGCCACGGCTAGCAATTCCGGGCGATTCCCGACATTTCCTAGATCCTTCCGCTCTTCCGGGCGGACCACTTTCCGCGTGGCCGCCCCTCCCCACCTCTATAACCGCACGGCGACGGTCCTCTCCGTAATCCCCTGCTTTGTCATCATTTGGCGCCCTGGCGCCGCTTGCGCGCCGACCGCCGGACGACCGGCAGTCAGGCATCTTCGAGAGGACCCTTGTGAAGTTGAGCGAGTTGCTCGCCGGGCACGATCATGAAGTCATCGAGGGCGATCCGGAGACGAGGATCACCGGAGGCACCTGCTTCGACGTCCACCGCGCCGCTCCGGGATCCTTGTTCATCGCGGTACCCGGTCATCGCGAGGGCGGCCCCGAGTCCGTCGGACCGGCTATCGCGCGCGGGGCGGCGGCGATACTCATCGACTCCGCGACAGCGCGACTTCCGGTCGTGGCCTGGGCGTCGGCAGCCGGCGCATGCGTCGTAGCCGTCGCGGACACGCGCAAGGCTGCCGCGGTCGTCGCCTCCCGCTACCACGGGGAGCCAGGCCGGCAGATGAAGATGGTGGCCGTCACGGGCACCAACGGGAAGACGTCCGTTTCCTCGATGGTGGAGTCGGTGCTGAGGGTCGCCGAGCACGCCAGGGTGGGGGTCATCGGGACGGGCGGCAGCCGGATCGGCGACGAACTGATCCCGATGCCGAGGTCGGTACTGACCACACCGGAGTCGCCGGACTTCCAGTATCTGCTCGGGTGCATGCGCGACCGCGGTGTCGGCACCGTGGCACTCGAAGCCACGTCGATGGGCCTGCTGACCCACCGCCTCGACCACTCGTTCATCGACGTAGGGGTGTTCACCAACCTGACGCAGGATCACCTGGACGACCACGGCACCATGGAGAACTACCGGGACGCCAAACTGCGTCTGTTCCAGGGGCTGTGCCGACGTGCGGTGGTCAACGCCGACGACCCGGTCGGAGCGGGCATCGGGGCGATGATGCCCGGCGCGGTCGTCTCGTACGGCATCGACGCGGATGCGGACTACCGGGCGACCGACCTCACCATGGACGCCCTCGGCACCCGCTTCACCCTGCACCACGCCGGCCACAAGTATCCGGCGGCGATCCCCCTGCCTGGACGGTTCTCCGTCTCCAACGCATTGGCCACTGTCGCGGCCTGCCACCTCCTTGGGCACAATCTGGCCGGACTGGTCGCCGCACTCGAGCGGATGCCCCCGATCCCGGGAAGGTTCGAACGCTACGAGACCCCGGACGGCACGTCCGTCATCGTGGACTATGCGCACTCCCCGGACTCACTGGAGAAGGTGCTGACCACCATCCGCGGCTTCGCCTCTGGCCGGGTGGTCACGGTCTTCGGCTGCGGCGGGGACCGGGACGTCACCAAGCGCGCCCGGATGGGAGAGATCGCCGGCACCTACTCCGATCTGTGCGTTCTCACTTCGGACAATCCCCGGAACGAAGACCCCCGGGCGATCATGGATCAGATCGTCCCGGGCCTGCTCGCGAGCGGCACCACTTTCGAACGGTTCGCCGACCGCCGCCGCGCCATCTCCTTCGCCCTGTCCGCCGCAGGACACGGCGACGTCATCCTGATCGCGGGCAAAGGCAGCGAGCCCTACCAGATCGTCAACGAGGAACTGCTGCCGTTCAGCGACATGGCGACGGTACGCGAACTCTCCACGCGGTAGGCGTACCGGCCTTCTTGTTGCCCGGCGCCGCTTGCAGTGCCCAGGACACGGTCCTAGGGCCTGTCGTCAAATTCCCGTCGTCGCCCGAAGGGCGGTCCGGCGGCGTCTGGTGCGTGCTCTCGGCGCGCCGGGCGAGAGCCCTCGTA
>NZ_JBFAAD010000045.1:0-50550 GCF_040639555.1 Streptomyces sp. NPDC023838 | reverse complement strand
CGCAGTTCCCCGCGCCCCTGGGTAGTTAGGGGCGCGGGGAACTGCGCGCCCAGCCCACCACGGTCCGCAGGTAAAGACGGGGCCCGGGGCGGAGCCCAGGGGCGGCCCGCAGGCCGAGCCGGGTCCGAGGGTGCAGCCCACATGGCGGGACGGGCGATTCGGTGCCGGAGCGGGCCCGTGGCACGATGCGGGCATGGCTTTGACCGATCTCTGCCGGTATCCGATCGTGCAGGCTCCCATGGCCGGTGGCGTCTCCGCCCCCGGTCTGGCCGCCGCGGTCTGTGACGCCGGTGGACTCGGGTTCCTGGCCGCCGGGTACAAGACGGCCGACGGGATGTACCAGGAGGTCAAGCAGCTGCGCGGGCTCACCGCGCGGCCGTTCGGGGTCAACCTGTTCATGCCGCAGCCGACGCACACCGACCCGGCCGTCATCGAGGTGTACCGCAACCAGCTGGCGGGCGAGGCCACCTGGTACGAGACGCCGCTGGGCGACGCCGACTCCGGCGGTGACGATGGCTACGAGGCCAAGCTGGCGATCCTGCGCGACGACCCGGTCGCGGCCGTCTCCTTCACCTTCGGCTGCCCCGAGCGCGAGGTGCTCGCCGCGTTCGCCACCCTCGGCACGTACACCGTCGTCACCGTGACCACCCCCGACGAGGCGCTGGCCGCGCAGCTCGCCGGGGCCGACGCCGTGTGCGTCCAGGGGATAGAGGCCGGCGGCCACCAGTCGACCCACCGCGACGACCCGCAGGCCGACGGCTCCGGGATCGGGCTGCTCTCGCTGATCACCCAGGTCCGCGAGAGCGTACGCCTGCCGGTGATCGCGGCCGGCGGGCTGATGCGCGGCGCCCAGATCGCGGCGGTGCTCGCGGCGGGCGCCGACGCGGCGCAGCTCGGCACGGCCTTCCTGGCCTGCCCCGAGTCCGGCGCGCACGCGCTGCACAAGCAGGCGCTGACCAACCCGCTGTTCGTCCGTACGGAGTTGACGCGGGCGTTCTCCGGACGCCCGGCGCGGGGCCTGGTCAACCGGTTCATGCGCGAGCACGGGCCGTACGCCCCGGCCGCCTATCCGGAGGTGCACCAGCTCACCGCCGGGCTGCGGCGGGCCGCCGCGGCGGCGGGCGACGCCCAGGGGATGGCGCTGTGGGCGGGGCAGGGGCACCGGCTGGCGCGGGCGCTGCCGGCCGGGCGGCTGGTGGAGGTCCTGGCGGCCGAACTGGACGCCGCGCTGGCCGCGTTGGCCGACGCATCGAGAAAGCGAACCACATGAGGAGTGCGTCATGACCGCCCCGGTCTTCGTCGTCGACCGTTTCCACGAGTCCGGGCCGGGCGGCCGGTACGTCCTGGACGGCCCCGAGGGGAGGCACGCCGTCTCCGTGAAGCGGATGCAGCCCGGCGAGGACGTCGTCCTGACCGACGGGCTCGGCAACTGGGCGGACTGCGTGGTCCTGGAGACCGAGGGCAAGGACCGCCTGATCGTCCAGCTCGACTCACTGGCGACGGAGCCCGAGCCGGAGCCGCGCATCACCGTCGTCCAGGCGCTGCCCAAGGGCGACCGGGGCGAGGTCGCCGTCGAGACGATGACCGAGACGGGCGTCGACGCCGTGGTGCCGTGGCAGGCCTCGCGCTGCATCACGCAGTGGAAGGGCGACCGGGGCGCCAAGTCCCTCGCCAAGTGGCGCGCGACGGCGCGGGAGTCGGGCAAGCAGTCGCGCCGGGTGCGGTTCCCGGAGGTACGGGACGCGATGACGACCAAGCAGGTTGTCGCGTTTTTGGCCACGGCTGATTTCGCCGCCGTGCTGCACGAGGACCGGGAGGCCCCGAGCGAGCCGCTGGCCACGGCCGAACTGCCCGCCCAAGGGGAGATCGTCCTGGTGGTGGGCCCCGAAGGGGGCGTCTCCCCCGAGGAGTTGGCGGCCTTCGCCGAGGCGGGCGCCCGGCCGTACCGGCTCGGCCCGAGCGTTCTGCGCACCTCCACGGCGGGCACGGCGGCGGCCGCACTGCTGATGGGGCGCATCGGACGCTGGTCGTGACGTCGTAAAGCCCTCTATCGCGCCCGGCGCGGTGGTGGGACGCTGGCGCGTATGGGGGCAAGGAGATACGTAACGTTGCCGCTGCGCCACCGGCGCGCGCTCGCCGCGCTCGGCCTGGCCGGGGCGGCCGCCGTCGGCGCCGCGGCGTGCGACCCGGTCGGCGGCATGAGCTCGGTCACCGTCTCGGTGACCACCGACAAGGTCGCCACGAGCAAGCTGGAGCACGACGGCATCAAGGTGCGCTACTTGACGTGCACGGCGAAGGTCGACGGCGGCGGCACCTCGACGCGTACCCCGTCGGCCGGTTCGACCCGCACGGTCGCCACGGTCGACTGCCGGGGCCGCACCGACGACAACAAGAAGATCAGCGTCACCGGCAAGGTCACGGAGGAGCGCGAGGACCGCTGCGTTCGGGGCGACCTGACGGCGAAGGTCGGGGACCGCACGGTCTTCCACGCGAACGTCCTGGGCGACTGCAACGCCCCGCCCCCCACCAGGACCACCCCCAGGCCCCCGGGCAAGCCGGGCAGCCGCCCGACGGTGACGGTCACGGTGACCGTGACGGAGACGTTCCAGGGCAAGTGACAAACCGGAGCGGGCGGGTCCGGGGCGGCGGGCCCGGGTGGACGGATCCGGGGCGAATGGGGATCGGCGGGCAAACGTCAGTAGCATGCCCCTAGCTGATCCACTGTTCCACCGCGACCGAGGAGCTCAGGACCGTGGCCGGAGAGCCGCAGGCGGACTGCCTGTTCTGCAAGATCGTCTCGGGGGACGTCCCGGCGACCGTCGTCCGGGAGACCGAGACCGTCGTGGCGTTCCGCGACATCAACCCCCAGGCGCCGACGCACATCCTCGTCATCCCGCGCGTCCACTACCCCGACGCCGCCTCGCTCGCGGCCGCCGAGCCGGTGATCGCCGCCGATGTCCTGCGCGAGGCCGGGGAGATCGCCGCCGCCGAGAAGATCGACGGCAGCGGGTACCGGGTCGTCTTCAACACCGGCAGCGGCGCGGGCCAGACCGTCTTCCACGCCCACGCCCACCTGCTCGGCGGGCGCGGCCTGCAGTGGCCGCCGGGATAGGACCGGGCCGCTCTTTCCGGGGGCGACCCCCAGCCGGACAGGCGGGCGCTCCCGGGTGCTCGGCAGGTCTTCGTGAGGCAATCGGAGTAACAGGCGTTGTCCGTACGTGAATTGGTGGTGCTCGGCACCGCCAGCCAGGTCCCGACCCGGCACCGCAACCACAACGGCTATCTGCTGCGCTGGGACGGCGAGGGCATCCTCTTCGACCCCGGCGAGGGCACCCAGCGGCAGATGCTGCGGGCCGGCGTGGCCGCGCACGACATCGACCGGATCTGCGTCACGCACTTCCACGGCGACCACTCGCTGGGGCTCGCCGGGGTGATCCAGCGGATCAACCTCGACCGCGTGCCGCACCCGGTCACCGCGCACTACCCGGCGAGCGGGCAGCACTTCTTCGACCGGCTGCGGTACGCGACGGCCTACCGCGAGACGGTCGAGCTGGCGCAGGTGCCGGTCGAGGGCGAGGGGGCGGTGCTGGCCGCGACCGACGCGTACACGCTCGAAGCGCGGCGGCTCTCGCACCCGGTCGAGTCGTACGGCTACCGGATCACCGAGCCGGACCGGCGGCGGATGCTGCCCGCGCTCCTGGCCGAGCACGGCATCGCCGGGCCGGACGTGGGCCGCCTCCAGCGCGAGGGCGCGCTCGGCGGGGTGACGCTGGACGACGTCAGCGAGACGCGGCGCGGCCAGCGGTTCGCCTTCGTCATGGACACCCGGCTCTGCGACGGCGTGCCGGAGCTCGCCGAGGGCTGCGACATGCTGGTCGTGGAGTCGACGTTCCTGGACGAGGACGCGACGCTCGCGGAGGACCACGGGCATCTGACGGCGGGTCAGGCCGCCGGGGCGGCCCGCGACGCGGGGGTCCGCCACCTCGTCCTCACGCACTTCTCGCAGCGGTACGCGGACCCGGCCGCGTTCGAGGAGCAGGCGCGGAGGGCGGGGTTCGAGGGGGAGCTGACGATCGCGGCCGACCTGACGAGGGTGCCGCTACCGAAACGGTCGGCGTAGCCGCCGTCCTACTGTTCTTTCTTACCAGCCACGTTCAGGAAGCGCCTCCATGCCCCTCCCCAAAGCCGAACTCCACCTTCACATCGAAGGCACCCTCGAACCCGAGCTCGCCTTCGAACTCGCCGCGCGCAACGGCGTACAGCTGCCGTACGCGGACACCGAGGAGCTGCGCAAGGCGTACCTCTTCGACGACCTCCAGTCCTTCCTCGACCTGTACTACTCGCTGATGGCGGTGCTGCGTACGGAGGACGACTTCGAGGCGCTGGCGGAGGCGTATCTGGCGCGGGCCGCGGCGCAGGGGGTGCGGCACGCGGAGATCTTCTTCGACCCGCAGGCGCACACGGCGCGCGGGGTGGCGATCGGGACGGTCGTGGAGGGGCTCGGCCGGGCCCTGGACCGCAGAGAGGCCCGGCACGGCATCACGACGCGGCTGATCCTCTGCTTCCTGCGCGACCAGTCGGCCGAGTCCGCCCTGGAGACGCTGGAGGCGGCGCGGCCGTATCTGCACCGGATCGTGGGCATCGGCCTCGACTCGGCGGAGGTCGGGCATCCGCCCGCGAAGTTCCGCGAGGTGTACGCGGTGGCGGACTCGCTGGGGCTGCGGAAGGTGGCGCACGCGGGGGAGGAGGGGCCGCCGTCGTACATCACCGAGGCGCTCGACGTGCTGGGGGTGGAGCGGGTGGACCACGGGCTGCGGGCCCTGGAGGACCCTTCGCTCGTCGCCCGCCTCGTCCGCGACCGGATCCCGCTGACGCTGTGCCCGCTCTCCAACGTCCGGCTGCGGGCCGTGTCCGCGCTGGAGGAGCATCCGTTGCGGCGGATGATGGACGCGGGGTTGATGTGCACGGTGAACTCTGACGATCCGGCGTACTTCGGGGGGTACGTCGGGGACACGTTCGACGCGGTCGGGGCGGCGCTGGATCTGTCTCCCGAGGATCTGCGGACGCTCGCGCGCAACTCGTTCCTGGCGGCGTTCTTGGAGGGGGAGGAGGGGGTGCGAGAGGGGTACCTGGCGGAGGTCGACGCGTATGAGTTCCCCACCCCGCCCCTTCCCTAGACCCTCCGGGGGTGGGGGTGGGCTGAGCTGGTCCCCCGGGGGCTGCGCCCCCGGCCCCCGCCCGCGGGGCCTGCGGCCCCTGCACCCCGCTTACGGGGCTTCGCCCCGGCGCTCGTGTTTGTCTGCGGGCCGGTGGGGGCTGGTCGCGCAGTTCCCCGCGCCCCTGGGGGGCGGCTGGTCGCGCAGTTCCTCGCACCCCTGGGGGGGCGCGTCCAGGGGGGTGCCGGGAATGGGGCGTCTCCGGCGGGCAGAGGGTCTTGTCGGCCCCGCCCGCAACCTGTGGCTCGCCGGGCCATAAGCCGCTGTCGAACTCAGCTCATCTGGGTCTTGATGTGCTCGACCACCTCGTGGAACTCCTTCGTCGGCGAGAAGTCCACGTACTCGCAGTCCTCCAGCGCCTCGGGGGCGTGGCCGGGGGGCCAGTAGAATGCCTGTCCCTCCTCGTAGACCTCATCGCCATGCCGCGTCCGCATTTTGAGGGTGCCCTTGAGCAGGTATCCCCAGTGCGGGCACGGGCACAGGTCGTCGGGTAGCCCCTTGCAGACCGGCGCCATGTCCGTGCCCTTGGGGAAGCGCGCGAAGACCGCGGCCATGTTTCCCCCGACCTCCCTCATACGCACCTCCACGCCGCCGCCCTCGATCACGACCGGAGCATCACTACGCGTCGTCGCTGGCATCGCCGCGCTCCTCTCTTTTGCCGTCCCCTTCCACTCTGCGACTCATCCGCGCCGTCGGCCACGCGGCAGCCTCGGCCCAGCCCCCACCGGCCCGCAGGCGGCGCTCACACCGAGAGGCTGAACTCGCTCCCGCCCGCAGGGTGGAGCGTCTGGGGCGTCGGGCCGGGGATGGGCGCGGTCGCAAGGGGGCGGTGGCGGGCCAGGGTCGTCAGGGGTGCGGCCACCACCAGTAGCACCAGCCCCAAGACCGCCCCCATCCCGCCGTACCCCGCCTGGGACGACAGCACGCTCCCCGCCAGCGGTCCGCACGCCACCCCCAGGGACGACGCCGAGCCCGCCAGGACCGCCCAGCGGCCGCGCGGGTCCAGGGACGCCGCCAGGGCGAGCAAGTACGAGAGCACCACGGGGTAGAAGACGTTCCAGAGGATCTCGCCGCACGCGAAGGACACCAGACCCCGCGCCGACGAACTCAGCACCACGCACCCCGCGATCACCACCGTCCCCACCCCGATCGGCACCGCGCGCCCCAGCCGCGCGCCCAGCGCCCCCGCCCCGGTCACCCCGAGCAGGCCCGCGCCCAGCGCCACGGCGAACACCGCGCCCACCGTGACCTCGGTCAGGCCGGCCTGGGTCAGGCCGATGCGGCCGCTCACGCCCCACAGCGCGTTCTGCGCCAGGGACCAGCAGAGCATCGCCGCCGCCAGGACCGAGCCCGAGCGGCGGCGCGGCAGGCGGGGAGACGGCAGACGCTCGGCCACGTGGACCGGCGCCGGGCCCGGCAGGTGCGTCGTCACCGGCCACACCGACCCCGCCACCCCCGCGAGCGCCGCGAACGGCAACCCGTGGCCGCCCCCGAAGTGAGGGATCGTCAGATACAGCGCCCCGGCCGTCGCGGACACGGACAGCAGCCCGAACGTGGTCAGCCGGTGCGGGTCCCGCCGCGCGGCCATCCCCGACGCGGCCACCGCCGTCGCCGTACCGGACCCGAAGCCCCCGACCACCGCCCCCGCCACGACCAGCGGGAGCAGCGACGTGAGCGCGGCGGCGCCGTAACCGCCCAGCGCGAGCAGCAGGCCGAGCCGGGCGAGGCGGCGCTCCCCGTACCGCTCCACCCGCGCCGCCAGCGTGAAGCCCGCCGCCGCCGAGCTCAACAGCAGGGTGGAGCCGATGAGTCCGGCTTGGGTGGGGGAGAGACCGAGGCCGGAGGAGAGGCGGCCCACGACGGTCGGGAGCAGATAGGCGGCGAGGTAGCCGGCCGTGAAGACGGCGACCAGAGGCCAGGCGGCACGAGGGCGTGCGGACATGGGCGTTCCAGGGAGCGGTGCCCGAACGGGCAGGAGGTGCGGAGAGGCAGAGCAGAGCAGAGGAGAAGCGGAGAAAGTTCAAAGAGGGGGATACGGCCCGGTGTTGGCACGCACGGGAACGCGGCCCAATTTGTATCAAGCGCCCGGAGTGCACGAAAAGGTAGACTGTAGTGATCTGGGTCACATTTTGTTTGGAGCGGTGGGGGCGTGGGCAGACCGTCGTTTCCCCGCCTCCGCTCCGGCGGTCTTCCCTTGACCCGCCTCGTTCACATATCTAGCCTCCATTCCCATGGATATACGCGAGCACCGCATCGTCGACATCCGGCTCACCCCTGTCCTCATCTCCGACCCCCCGCTCCTCAACGTCCAGGGCGTGCATCAGCCGTACACCCCTCGCCTCGTCGTCGAAGTCGTCACCGACAGCGGTGTCACGGGGGTGGGGGAGACCTACGGCGACACCAAGTACCTGGAGCTGGCCCGGCCGTACGCCGCCTCCCTCCTCGCCGCCGGGCACCACCTCTCCGACCTCCCAGGGCTGTTCACCCTTATGAACGAACTGCCCGTCAACGGCGATCGCGTCGACCACTCCGTCGACGTCGGCGGGCTGCGCGGTGTGCAGAGCGCCGACAAGCTGCGGCTCTCCGTCGTCTCCGCCTTCGAGGTCGCCTGCCTCGACGCGCTCGGCAAGACGCTCGGTGTGCCCGTGCACACCCTCCTCGGCGGCAAGGTCCGCGACAGCGTGGAGTACAGCGCCTATCTCTTCTACCGGTGGGCCGAACACCCGGGCGGGGCGGGCGAGAAGGACGACTGGGGGGCGGCTCTCGACCCCGCCGGGATCGTGGCGCAGGCGCGCCGGTTCGTGCGCGCGTACGGGTTCACCTCCTTCAAGCTGAAGGGCGGTGTCTTCCCGCCCGAGCAGGAGGTCGCCGCGGTCCAGGCGCTCGCCGAGGCCTTCCCGGGGCATCCGCTGCGGCTCGACCCGAACGGCGGCTGGAGCGCGGCCACTTCGCTGCGCGTCGCGGCCGAGCTCGCGGACGTACTGGAGTACCTGGAGGACCCGGCATCCGGCACGCGCGCGATGGCGGAGGTCTCCGCGGGCACCTCCGTCCCGCTCGCCACCAACATGTGCGTGACCACGTTCCCCGAGATACGCGAGGCCTTCCGCAGCGACGCCGTGCAGGTCGTCCTCAGCGACCACCACTACTGGGGCGGGCTGCGCAACACCCGGGAGCTGGCCGCCGTCTGCCGCACCTTCGGGGTGGGCCTGTCCATGCACTCCAACACCCATATGGGCATCAGCCTCGCCGCGATGACCCACGTCGCCGCGACCGTGCCCAACCTCGACTACGCGTGCGACAGCCACTACCCGTGGCAGAGCGAGGACGTCGTCGTGGACCGCCACGTCTTCCGGGAGGGGCGGCTCGCCGTCTCCGACGCGCCGGGGCTCGGCGTCACCCTCGACCGGGACGCGCTCGACCGCCTCCACCGGCGCTGGCTGGAGGACGACGGCACCCTGCGCGACCGCGACGACGCCGCCGCGATGCGCCGCGCCCCCGGCCACGAACAGTGGCGCACACCGTCCCTGCCGCGCTGGTAGGACCGCCCACCGGACCGCCACCGGACCGCCACCGGACCGCCCACCGGACCGCCACCGGACCGCCCACCGGACCGCCCACCGGACCGCCCACCGGACCGCCCACCGGCCGGTCACCGGGCCGCTCGCCGCCCCTCGCCGGGGCCGTCCGCGGCCCCTCCCCCGCGTGTACGGATCGGGCACACTGGCCCCATCCGTACGCGAACGGGGAGCCCGCCGTGACCACATCCAGCAGAGAGCAGCAGGACCGCGCCGCCCAGGGGGGCCACACCGCGGGCGTCGACCCGCTGGACAAGGTGCGCCGGCCACGCGACCCGGAGTGCGACGTCTTCCTGACCGGGACCGTCTTCCTCGACATCATCTTCACCGGGCTCGACTCGGCCCCCGTGCGGGGCACCGAGTCCTGGGCGCGCGGCATGGGCTCCAGCCCCGGCGGGGTCGCCAACATGGCCATCGCGCTCGCCCGGCTCGGGCTGCGCACCTCGCTGGCGGCGGCCTTCGGCGACGACCACTACGGCGAATACTGCTGGGACGCCCTGGAGCAGGGCGAGGGCATCGACCTCTCGCTGTCGCGGACCGTGCCCGGCTGGCACTCGCCGGTCACCGTCTCCATGGCGTACGAGGGCGAGCGGACCATGGTCTCGCACGGCCACGAGGCGCCCCTGGAGGCGGTGCCCTTCCACGCGGGCGCGCCCGCCACGCCGCCACGCGCGCGTGCCGCGATCGCCTCGCTGGTGCCCGGCCGCGCCGAGGAGTGGATCGCCGACGCCGCCCGGCACGGCTCGCGGATCTTCGCCGACGTCGGCTGGGACGACACCGGGCACTGGGACCTGGCGGGCCTGACCGGGCTCGAACACTGCGAGGCGTTCCTGCCCAACGCGGGCGAGGCGATGCGCTACACGCGCACCGACTGCCCGCGCGCGGCCGCCCGCGCCCTGGCCGAGAAGGTGCCGGTCGCGGTGGTCACCCTGGGCGCGGAGGGCGCGTACGCGGTGGACGGCTCGACCGGGGAGACCGCCGAGGTGCCCGCCATCGCCGTGGAGGCGCTCGACCCGACCGGGGCGGGCGACGTGTTCGTGGCCGGGTTCGTCACCGGGACGCTCGCGGGGTGGCCGCTGGCGGACCGCCTCGCGTTCGCCGGGCTGACGGCCGCGCTGTCGGTCCAGGAGTTCGGGGGTTCGCTCTCGGCGCCGGGCTGGGCGGAGATCGCCGCGTGGTGGCAGGCCGTCCGCACCCGGCCCGGGCAGGACCCCGAGGCCCTGCGCCGCTACGAGTTCCTGGAGGGCCTGCTGCCGGGCGCGGCCCGGCCGTGGCCCCTGCGCCGGGCGGTCCCCACGATCGGCTTCCGCAGTCCGGCGTGAGCGTCCGGCCGCAAGGGGACGCCCCGAAGGGGCGCCCTGAAGGGGCGCGGGGAACTGCGCGACCAGCCCACCACGGCCCGCAGCCGGGAGACGGCATCAGCCCCCGCGGCGCTTCCCACCCGGTAAAACCCCCGCGGCGCTTCCCACCCGGTAAAACCCCTCGGCGCTGTCAGTGCCAGGTCGTAGGCTTGGTGTTCCAGAGGTTGTCGAGCAGCGAGAACCCTGCAACGGGAGGTATGCGCAGGCCCCAGCGCCGGCCCATGACTCAGACACCCACACAGCCGCAGGCGAGTGCCCAGATCAAGGTCCCTGCCAAGCACCCGATGGTGATGCTGCTCGGATCCGGTGACTCGCTGCTGCGCGTGATCGAGAAGGCCTTCCCGGCGGCCGACATCCATGTCCGGGGCAACGAGATCAGTGCCACGGGGATCCCGGCGGAAGTCGCGCTCATCCAACGCCTGTTCGACCAGATGATGCTGGTGCTCCGCACCGGTCTGCCGATGACGGAGGACGCAGTGGAACGCTCGATCGCCATGCTCAGGGCGAGCGAGAAC
Organism: Streptomyces sp. NPDC023838; assembly: GCF_040639555.1. Taxonomy (NCBI): domain Bacteria; kingdom Bacillati; phylum Actinomycetota; class Actinomycetes; order Kitasatosporales; family Streptomycetaceae; genus Streptomyces; species Streptomyces sp. NPDC023838. Next base: position 39,883 of record NZ_JBFAAD010000045.1, on the reverse strand, counting down.
GGCAAGGGGGAGGACGGCCACGAGACGCCGGCCGATGTGCTGACGCAGAACATCCTCTCCAGCCGTGGTCGCACCATCCGCCCCAAGACCCTCAACCAGAAGCGGTACGTCGACGCGATCGACAAGCACACGATCGTCTTCGGCATCGGCCCCGCCGGTACGGGAAAGACCTACCTCGCCATGGCCAAGGCGGTCCAGGCCCTGCAGTCCAAGCAGGTCACCCGGATCATCCTGACCCGCCCCGCCGTCGAGGCGGGCGAGCGCCTCGGCTTCCTGCCGGGCACGCTCTACGAGAAGATCGACCCGTATCTGCGCCCGCTCTACGACGCGCTGCACGACATGCTGGACCCCGACTCGATCCCCCGCCTGATGGCGGCCGGAACGATCGAGGTCGCCCCGCTGGCGTACATGCGCGGACGCACCCTGAACGACGCGTTCATCATTCTGGACGAGGCGCAGAACACCAGCGCCGAACAGATGAAGATGTTCCTCACCCGCCTCGGCTTCGACTCGAAGATCGTCATCACGGGTGACATCACCCAGGTCGACCTGCCGAACGGGACGAAGAGTGGTCTGCGCCAGGTCCAGGAGATCCTGGAGGGTGTCGAGGACGTCCACTTCTCCCGGCTGTCGTCCCAGGACGTCGTCCGGCACAAGCTCGTCGGCCGTATCGTCGACGCGTACGAGAAGTACGACAGCCAGCAGGACCGCAACGGGAAGTAGTCAGAGCGCACCATGTCGATCGACGTCAACAACGAGTCCGGAACCGAGGTCGACGAGCAGGCGATCCTCGACATCGCCCGCTACGCGCTCACGCGGATGCGGATCCACCCGCTCTCCGAGCTCTCGGTGATCGTCGTGGACGCCGAGGCCATGGAGCAGCTGCACATCCAGTGGATGGACCTGCCCGGTCCGACCGACGTCATGTCCTTCCCGATGGACGAGCTGCGTCCGCCGATGAAGGACGACGAGGAGCCCCCGCAGGGGCTCCTCGGTGACATCGTGCTCTGCCCCGAGGTCGCCAAGAAGCAGGGCGAGGACGCGCCGACGCAGCACTCCATGGACGAGGAGCTCCAGCTCCTCACCGTCCACGGAGTGCTGCACCTGCTGGGGTACGACCACGAGGAGCCGGACGAGAAGGCCGAGATGTTCGGCCTGCAGGCGGCGATCGTGGACGGCTGGCGGGCGGAGAAGGGCCACACCGGCCCCTCCCCGGCGCCGACCGTCTCATGACCGGGCAGCTGCTCTTCGGCGCCGTCGCCCTGGTCGTGGTCGCCTGGCTGGCCGCCTGCGCGGAGGCGGGCATCGCCCGTACGTCCTCGTTCCGCGCGGCCGAGGCCGTGCGGTCGGGGCGGCGCGGTGCGGCCAAGCTCGCCCAGGTGGCCGCCGACCCCACCCGCTACCTCAATGTGGCGCTCCTCGTCCGGGTCGCCTGCGAGATGGCGGCCGGGGTCCTGGTCACCTACGTCTGCCTGGAGGACTTCGGCGAGACCTGGACGGCGCTGCTCGTCGCCATCGCGGTGATGGTCCTCGTCTCGTACGTCGCGGTCGGCGTCTCGCCGCGCACCATCGGCCGCCAGCACCCGCTGAACACGGCGACGGCCGCCGCGTATGTGCTGCTGCCGCTGGCCAGGATCATGGGACCGGTGCCGCAGCTGCTGATCCTCCTCGGCAACGCGCTCACGCCCGGAAAGGGCTTCCGCAAGGGCCCGTTCGCCTCCGAGGCCGAGCTGCGCGCGATGGTCGACCTCGCCGAGCAGGAGTCGCTGATCGAGGACGACGAGCGCCGGATGGTGCACTCGGTCTTCGAGCTCGGCGACACGCTGGTGCGCGAGGTGATGGTGCCGCGCACCGACCTCGTCTGCATCGAGCGCTACAAGACCATCCGCCAGGCGCTCACCCTCGCGCTGCGCTCGGGCTTCTCCAGGATCCCGGTGACCGGCGAGAACGAGGACGACGTCGTCGGCGTCGTCTACCTCAAGGACCTGGTCCGCAAGACGCACATCAACCGTGACTCCGAGGCCGACCTGGTCTCCACCGCGATGCGCCCGGCGGCCTTCGTGCCCGACACCAAGAACGCGGGCGACCTGCTGCGCGAGATGCAGCAGGACCGCAGCCACGTCGCCGTCGTCATCGACGAGTACGGCGGCACGGCCGGCATCGTCACCATCGAGGACATCCTGGAGGAGATCGTCGGCGAGATCACCGACGAGTACGACCGGGAGCTGCCGCCGGTAGAGGAGCTCGCGGACGGCTGCTTCCGGGTCACCGCGCGGCTCGACATCGGCGACCTGGGCGAGCTGTTCGGGCTCGACGCGTTCGACGACGAGGACGTGGAGACGGTCGGCGGACTGCTCGCCAAGGCGCTCGGCCGGGTGCCGATCGCGGGCGCCACGGCGGTCGTGGACCTGCCCGACGGGCGGGCTCTGCGGCTGACGGCGGAGTCCCCGGCGGGCCGCCGGAACAAGATCGTGACCGTGCTGGTGGAGCCGGTGCTGGTCAAGGAGGAGGAAGAGGCGTGACCCCTCAGGAGTTCCGGACCTTCTGCCTGGCGTTCAACGCCGCGACCGAGGAGTTCCCCTTCGGCTCGGAGACCTCCGTCTTCAAGGTGCTCGGGAAGATGTTCGCGCTGAGCAACCTGGGCGGCACCCCGCTGAAGGCCAACCTCAAGTGCGACCCGGACGAGGCGGTGCGGCTGCGCGCCGAGTACGAGGCGATCATCCCCGGCTGGCACATGAACAAGCGCCACTGGAACACCGTGGACGTGGATCAGCTCCCGGACCGGCTGGTCCGGGAGCTGATCGAGGACTCGTACGACCTGGTCGTGGCCGGTCTCCCGAAGGCCGAGCGGCTCCGGCTCGACCGGCCCTGACGGCTCAGCCCTTCCGGCGGCCGAGACCGACCGCCACCAGGCCCGCGGCCGCCACCACGATCACCGCGTCGATCACCAGCACCGTCCGCACGCCGTGGAAGAGGTCGCCCCCGGTCGTGGCGAGCACGCCGAGCAGCGGGATGCCGATGGTGAGGCCGACCTGCTGGGTGGTGGTGACCAGACCCGTCGCCAGCCCCTGCTCCTCGTCGGGCACACCGCTGGTGACGGTCACTCCGTACGAGATGATCGCGCCCAGGTGGCACATGCTGGCCAGCGAGACGGCGACGGTGGCCAGCAGCGCGCCCGACTCGCGGCCCAGGGCGAGCAGCAGCGCGATGAACAGGCCCTGGCCGAGCAGCGAGGCGACCAGGGTGCGGCGGGCGCCGAAGCGGCCGATGACCTTGGCGGCGTAACCGCCGGCGACGGCCGACAGGACGCCCTGGACGCCGAAGACCAGACCCGTCCGGAAGGACGACAGGCCCAGGACGTCCTGGAGGTAGAGGGTCAGCACGAAGACGACCGTCGACATCATCGAGAAGGTGACCAGACCGCCCAGGTTGCCCCACGCCACCGTGCGGCGCTTCAGCATCGGCAGCGAGACCAGCGGGGCCTGCGCCCTGGACTCGACCACCACGAACGCGGCGAGCAGCGCCAGACCGGCGACCAGGGTGCCCCATACGTCCGCGCCGCCGAAGCCGCGCTGGGCCGCCGTCGACAGGGAGTAGATCAGCGCGAGCAGACCGCCGGTGACGGCGACCGCGCCCGGCACGTCCAGGCGCGGCCGGTCCGGGGTGCGCGACTCGGACAGCAGCCCCGGCGCCAGGGCGAGGACGATCACCGAGGCGACCGCGAGCAGACCCATGGTCGAGCGCCAGCCCAGCGTGTCCGTCATGACCCCGCCGAGCACCATGCCGACGGTGAAGCCGAGCGAGAGCAGGGTGCCGCTGATGCCGAGCGCCCGGTCGCGCTGCGGGCCCTCGGGGAAGGTGGTGGTCAGCAGCGACATACCGGTCGGCACGATCACCGCGGCGCCCAGGCCCTGCAGCGCGCGGCCGGTCAGGAACGACGCCGGGTCCCAGGCGAGGGTGGCGAGCAGCGAGGCCGCGCCGAAGAGGGCGAGACCGGTCAGGAACAGCTTCCTGCGGCCGTACAGGTCGGCGATCCGGCCGAACAGGAGCAGGAAGCCGCCGGACGGCAGCGCGAACGCGGTGACCGCCCACTGGAGCGCGGACCGGCTCAGACCCAGGTCGTCGCCGAGGACGGGCAGCGCCACGTTCAGTACGGAGAAGTCGAGCGCCACCATGAACTGGGCGGCGCAGAGCACGAACAGGACCAGCTTCGCCCGGCCGGAGAGCCGGCCGTCCTGCGGGGCCTGTGCGGCGACCGGCGTGGCCGGTGCGGTGGAGGTGTCGATTGCCATGGCCACAGCCTGGCTGGCCGGGAATCGCCGTGGAGAGTGGGAACTTATCCTGTTGGCGGTACCACCAGGCAGCGGCCGGTGGCGCCGACGGGTAGTCGACGAGGGGGAGTACGGACGTGGCCACGCCGATCGACAAGTCGCTGCGGCGCACCGAACTGCGCGAGTTCCTGATGAACCGGCGGGGCCGGATCAGCCCCACGGACGCCGGGCTGCCCGACGGCGGCGCCCGCCGCCGCACCCCGGGGCTGCGCCGCGAGGAGGTCGCGGTGCTGGCAGGGGTGGGGGTCTCCTGGTACCAGTGGCTCGAGCAGGGCCGGGACATCACGGTGTCGCCGCAGGTCCTGGACTCGGTGGGCCGGGTCCTGAAGCTGACCAGCGCCGAGCGCCGCCATCTGTACGTGCTGGCCGGGCTCAACCCGCCCGCGCCCGAGGTCGATCCGGCCAATGCCGACATGTGCCAGGGGCTGCAGCGGCTGATCGACGCCTGGATGCCGTTCCCCGCGCACATCATGGACGCGTACTGGAACACGGTGATGTACAACGACGCGGCCTCCATGGTGCTCGGGATGCGCCCCGAGATCGTGCAGAACTGTCTGGTCGCCTTCTTCACCGACCCGGTCTACCGCGCCCGCGCCAAGGGCTGGGAGGAGATCGCCGGGAAGGTGGTCGCCCAGTACCGGGCGGCCTGTTCGGAACGGCCCGATGACGAGGGCTTCCAGGAGGTCGTCGAGGAGGCGTCCCGGCTCTCGGCGGAGTTCGCGCAGCTGTGGGAGCAGCGGGACATCCTGCCCGGCGGCCAGATCAAGAAGGAGTTCCAGCACCCGGTGGTCGGCACGCTGTTCGTCGAGTCCACCCAGCTGCGGGTGCCCGCCCGCCCGGACCTCGCGATCGTGCTGCACACCCCGCTGCCGGAGACCGACACGGCCGCGAAGCTGGAGTGGCTGGCCTCGCCGGAGGGGCGGCGCGGGTCGATGTACCCGGTGGCCGGCTGAGCGCGGGGGGTCGCGGGCGCGTCCAGGCCCACTCCTTATGCTCTCGCTATGACTCTGAGCACCGAACTCGACCCCGAGGACCGCAAGATCATCACCCTGGCGCGCAGCGCCCGGGCCCGCAACGGGGTGGCCGAGGGCGCGGCCGTACGGGACGAGACCGGGCGTACGTACGTCGCCGGGACCGTGGAGCTGGACTCGCTCAAGCTCTCGGCGCTGCGCACGGCGGTCGCGATGGCCGTGGCCAGCGGGGCGAAGTCGCTGGAGGCGGCGGCGGTGGTGACCGAGGCGGAGACGGCGTCCGCCGAGGACCGGGCGGCGGTGCGGGACCTCGGCGGTCCCGGCACGCCGGTTCTGGTGGCGAGGCCGTCCGGTGAACTCCGCGCGAGCGTGACGGCGGGCTGAGGGCCCGGCCTTTGTCCGCGGGTGAGTGGGTGGCTGGTCGCGCAGTTCCCCGCGGCCCTACGCTGCAACGGTTGCGTGCGCCCCAGACTGCCCAGGGGCGCGGGGAACTGCGCGACCAGCCAGCGACGGTCCGCAGCCGACGAACCACCCAGGGGCGCGGGGAACTGCGCGAGTAACCCGGCACGGTCCGCGGACGAAGACCTGGCCTTGGCCGGTTCCAGCCGCCCGGGCCGTGGCCGGTTGCGGCCCACCGGACCGGCCGTTTCGGGCCGTCCGCGGCCCGCACCGAAGAAAACCCCGGCCCCCCCTTGCGCCCCCGCGCCCCCCGCGCATCAATGAACAGCAGTTCATCCGACGGACCGTCAGATACGGCGGCCGGGCAGGGGGCGCGAGCCGCGGTCCCCGAACCGAGTCGGCCGCCCTCCTCCCGCGTGGCGTGCGCACCCCGCCCGCGGACGGTTTCACGCGCATGCGCATGCGCTTCAGCGCGGCACTCGCCATGTCCCGTACGGGAAGCACGCGACATCTCCCGGTACGGGAAGTACGGGAAGGGGAACCGATGTTACGCAAGAGGCCACTGGTGCTCTCGGCGCTCGCCGCGGGCGGCCTGGCCACCGGTGCACTGGTGCTGGCCCCGACGGCCGCGGCCGTCTCCCCGGGGTCGGCCAACGAGGTCTACGCCTGCGGTTTCTACGGCGGGGGCGAGGCGACGCTGACGGCCACCCAGAACGGCACGGCCGCCACCGTCACCCTCACCTCCTCCGAGATCACCACCCCGGTCGGGGTGGGCGCGGACTCCATCACCACGACGCTGACCATGGCCAAGGCCGGGGGCGGCACCGTGGTCTTCAGTGGGAAGCGCAACCCCGCGATGGCGGCGGGCAGCGGGGTCACGGTCGGCCCGCTCAGCGGGACCGTCTCGCCCGGGCTCTCCCTCAACGCCCACCCCGGCTCGGTCAAGATGCTGGTCTTCGGGATCCCGGTGACCTGCACCTCGACGGCGGCCCAGACGCCCGGGCCGTTCGTGTTCAGCTGACCCTGTTCGGCTGAGCCCAGCCGACCCTGGGGACGTGTCCAGCCCCCCACGCCTCACGGAACCGGCGCCGCCGCCAGCGGCGTCGGTTTCCCGCTGCCGTGAGCGGACCACGATCCACCGCTTGACCTGCGAGAACGCGGATCTTGACAGTATCTGATGGCCCATCAGTCAAGGGATTTCGATTCCATTGACTTCTTTTGGCGCCCCCAGGTCAATGGCTCCCTGCCGGCGCAGCCGAGCCGCTGCTGCGCCACAACCGCAGAGGGGGGCAGTCATGCCTTCACCACGAAGACGGCGCCATTGGGCCGCCTTGCTGGGAGCCGCGGCGCTCATGGCCGGAACCGGAGCGCTCGTCGCGCCCGCGCAGGCCCTGGCCGCGACACCCGTCGACTTCGCCACGCACTGCGTACCACCGCCCATCGCGGGCATCCCGCCGATCGACGGCACCACGAGCGCCCAGATCAGCGTCGACAACGCCATGCCCAAGGTCGGCGACACGGTCACCGTGACGTACACGGTCACCAAGCCCGCCGCCGGAAACCCGGTGGACCTGGCGCTGCCCGCCGACATCATGACCCCCACCGGAAAGGTCGCCCTCGGCGGCGCCCAGTCCGGCGACGTCACCGTCGCGGGCCCCAAGAAGAACGATCCGGTGCCGGGGAAGGGCGCGTTCCCGCCGTTCTCCATGACCGGTACGTTCACCGTCACCGCACCCGGCGCGATCACCCTGTCGCCCGGCGACTACAACATCCACACCAGCTACATCATGGAGCTGGACACCCCCTGTACGGTCACCAGCCCGCCCGCACCCGTCTCCGAGACGGTCACCGCGACCAGCGGCGGCCAGACCAACCAGCGGGCCGTCCAGCTGGGCACGGCCTCCGGCAAGCCCGGCGACAGCGTCACCGTCACCGGGTCGAAGTTCACCGCGGGCGCGACCGTGACGGTCGCGGGCCGGGCCGGGGCGGCCGAGACCGCCGACAAGACGACCGTGACGGCGGACGCGCAGGGCGCGTTCTCCGCCGCCCTCACGGTCAACGACAAGGCGACCAGCGGCATCGTCGCCTACGAGGGTGCGAGCTGGAGCGACGACAAGGGCGCGGGCCCGGCGGCGTACAGCGTCCTCGACACCACCCCGACCCCGCCGAACAGCCAGAAGCTCACCTCCTCGGTCAAGGCGGGCACGCTCTCCATGGCCCAGGCCGGCGACGCCGTCTCCATGGACGCCGTCGACTTCGGCAAGGGCGGCTTCTCCCGCGGCTCGCTCCAGACGGTGACGGTCCAGGACTTCCGCGGCGGCCCCGCGGGCTGGTCCCTGACCGGCAAGGTCACCGACTTCACCGGCCCCGGCGGGGCGAAGATCGACGCCGGAAAGCTCGGCTGGACCCCGGTCTGCGCCACCAAGGCCGGTTCCCCGTCGACCTGCGCGGCGGGCTCGCCGGGCACCGTGGGCAGCGCGGGCGCGACGCTGGCGACCACGCCCAACGCGGCGCTCGCCGGCGGAGAGTTCACCGTCGACGCCCGGGTCTCGCTGAACGTTCCGGCGTTCACCGCACCCGGCGCGTACTCCGGCGTGCTCACGCTGACGCTGGCCTGATCCACCCGTGGGCCGGGCGCGCACCCGGCCGGCCCACCCGTTCCCGGGGGTTCCGCACTGTGCGCAAGCTGTACGTCCTCCTGCTCGCCGCGGCCGTCCTGCTCCTCGGCACGCCCGCGCGCGCCGCCGACAACGGCAACTGGGCCGTCTTCCCGGCGGCCACGGGCGCGGACCGGCGCCCGTACTTCTACCTCTCCGCCGACCCCGGCGCCACCCTCACCGACAAGGTCACCGTCACCAACAAGACGGCCGCGCCGATGTCCTTCCGGCTGTACGGGGCCGACGCGTACAACACCGAACGCGACGGCGGGTTCGCCGTGCGCACCCAGCGCGAGCCGCAGCACGGCGTGGGCGCCTGGACCAGGCCCGGCCGGACGGCGGTCACCGTCCCGGCGCACGCCTCGGTCACCGTGCCGTTCACCGTCACCGTCCCGGCCGACGCGGAGCCCGGCGACTACCCCGGGGCGCTGGTGGCCCTGGACGAGAAGGTCGCGAAGGGGCGCGGGGACCTGGCCATGGGGGTGCAGCAGGCGGTGGGGGCGCGGGTCTATCTGCGGATCGGCGGCCCGGCCGTGCCCGCGCTCGCGGTCGAGAACGTCTCCCTCAGCCAGCACCGCCCCCTGGTGCCGGGCACGGGAAAGAGCAGGACCGTCATCTCGTACACGCTCCACAACCGGGGCAACGTCACGCTCGACCCCAAGGTCGAGCTGAAGGCGAAGGGCCTCTTCGGCCGTACGCTGCTCAGCCGCGCGCTGACCAGGATCCCGGCCGAGCTGCTGCCCGGCCAGCAGGTCCGCCTCACCGAGCCGTGGGCGGGCTCGCCGCAGCTGGACTGGGGCGACGTACGTCTCACCGCCAGCGCGAAAGGCGTCACCGGGTCGGGCGGCACGTCCTTCCTCGCGCTGCCCTGGCTGGGCCTCGGAGTGCTGGTGGCGGCCCTGGCGGCGGGGGTCGCGGGGTGGAGGCTGCGGCGGGTGCGGGGGCGGCGGGGCTGAGCGCGGGGCCCGCGCGTACAGCGGGGCCTTTCGGATCGGGGAGAATGGGCGGCATGAGCGCTCGTACTGTTGAGAACAACGCCCCCCACCGGGCCGGCTTCGCCTGCTTCGTCGGCCGCCCCAACGCGGGCAAGTCCACCCTCACGAACGCTCTCGTCGGACAGAAGGTGGCGATCACCTCCAACCGTCCGCAGACGACGCGGCACACCGTCCGCGGCATCGTGCACCGCCCCGACGCCCAGCTGATCCTGGTCGACACGCCGGGCCTCCACAAGCCGCGCACGCTGCTGGGCGAGCGGCTGAACGACGTGGTCCGTACGACCTGGGCCGAGGTCGACGTGATCGGCTTCTGCATCCCGGCCGACCAGAAGCTCGGCCCCGGCGACAAGTTCATCGCCAAGGAGCTCGCGGGGATCAAGAAGACCCCGAAGATCGCGATCGTGACGAAGACGGACCTGGTCGACTCCAAGGCGCTGGCCGAGCAGCTGCTCGCGGTGCAGCGGCTCGGGGACGAGCTGGGCTTCGAGTGGGCGCAGATCGTGCCGGTCTCGGCCGTCGGCGACCAGCAGGTCCAGCTGGTGGCGGACCTCCTGGTCCCGCTGCTCCCCGAGGGCCCGCCCCTCTACCCCGAGGGCGACCTCACGGACGAGCCCGAGCAGGTCATGGTGGCCGAGCTGATCCGCGAGGCGGCGCTGGAGGGGGTACGGGACGAGCTTCCGCACTCCATCGCTGTGGTGGTGGAGGAGATGCTGCCGCGCGAGGACCGTCCCGCGGACCGGCCGCTGCTCGACATCCACGCGAACGTGTACATCGAGCGGCCGAGCCAGAAGGGGATCATCATCGGGCCGAAGGGGAAGCGGCTCAAGGAGGTCGGGATGAAGTCGCGCAAGCACATCGAGGCGCTGCTGGGTACGCCGGTGTTCCTCGACCTTCATGTGAAGGTCGCGAAGGACTGGCAGCGCGACCCGAAGCAACTCCGCAAACTGGGCTTCTAGCCCCACACCACCCCTTCCCGCTGTGACATGTGCGGCTCCGCCGCGTGGCCTCCGGGGGCGGGGGTGGGCTGAGGTGATCTCCCGGGGGCTGCGCCCCCGGACCCCCGTTGCGGGGCCTGCGGCCCCTGCGCCCACGCTTCGTTCGGCTGCGGACCGTGCTGGGTTGCTCGCGCAGTTCCCCGCGCCCCTTAACTGCGCCCCTGCGGGGCGACCCGTAGGGGCGCGGGGAACTGCGCGACCAGCCCCCACCGGCCCGCAGCCGAACGAACCCGGCCGCCCGCCAGAGGGCTTTAGGGAGGGGGCGGGGTGGGGAGAACTCACGCCTCGGCTATCAGCGCCGTCCCCACCCGCACGAACCCCAGCCGCCCATAGATCCGCGCCACCGCATCGTCCCCCGCCGACAGGAACACCGTCGACGCCCCCCGCGCACGCGCGTCCGTGACCAGGGCGGACGTCACCGCCTCCCCCAGACCCCGCCGCCGCGCCGCCGGCACCGTGCCGACGCCCACGATCTCCGTCACCGGGCCCACCGGATTGTGCATGCCGGAGCAGAGCGGGAGGCCGTTCTCGACGGCCGCCGCGACCGACGTCGCGCCGGCCCTGATCCGCTCCGCGACCTGGGGCGCGCGGCCGTCGCCCGCCCGGGCGGTGATCTCGGCGGCCAGCTCGGCGGGGCCCGAAGGACCCACCGCCGTACCGGGCGCCGCGAACGCCAGATGGGGGACCACCAGGGCCGCGTGCAGAAGCGGATCGTCCGCCTCCAGGACGCGGACCAGCGGGTGCGGCCGGGGCGCGGGCGCGTCCGGGGCCAGCACCATCAGCGGGTGGGCGTGGACCGAGAGGCCCGACGCCTCGACGGCCGCCCGCAGCCCGGGCGACACCTCCTCCACCCACTCGAACGCCTCCGGGATCCCCAGCTCCCGCTGGCGCGCCCGCACCTTGTCCACGTCCGCCACGGACACCGGCCCGGCGTGGCCGAGCGTGGGCCGGGCGTAGAAGGGCCAGCCCGCACCCTCCCGTACGAACAGCGTCAGCGCACCGAAGTCCTCCGCGCGCGCGGAGGTGCGCGGCGCCGCGTCGTAATAGCGTTCCAGCAGGGCGAGTTCAGGCGTCGTCATGCTGTGAATGAAAGCAAGACGACCCCCGCTGCGCACCTTCTTTCAGCTACGCACCTTCTTTGAGCACCCGCGACACCAGCGTCCGCTGCGCCTCGGACAGCCGGGGGTCCGCGCAGTGCACCGTGCGGCCGTCGACCGTGATCTCGTAGTGGAATCCGTCCGGTACGCCGGGGGAGGGCTCGGCCCGGCCGTCGGCGAGGGCCGCCTCGGCCAGGGCCTGCCACTCCGCCGCGTCGGGCCGGCCCGAGGTGTCGACCTCGGCCCGGCGCTCGATGCCGGCGAATCCTCCTGTGCGGGTCACCTGGATGCGCATGCTCCCTGTCTAGCAGCGCACCGCCCCCGCGTCAGCCGGTCCCGGCTCAGCCGGTCTCCACGCCGACCTGGGACCAGGCCTTCAGGACGGCCTGGAGTTCCCCTCCCTCCCCGTAACGGGCGCGCGCCGCCGCCACCGTCAGGCGGGCGAAGTCCGCGAACAGGGCCTGCTTGCCGAGCTCGCCGCCGGTCAGCACGTCGTACCAGATCTGGCCCGCCCGCTCCCAGGCCTTGCCGCCCAGCGTCTGGGCGACCAGGTAGAAGGCGTGGTTGGGGATGCCCGAGTTCAGGTGCACGCCGCCGTTGTCGCGGCCGGTGGTGATGTAGTGGTCCATCGTCGCGGGCTGCGGGTCCTTGCCGAGGACGTCGTCGTCGTACGCCGTGCCGGGCGCCTTCATCGAGCGCAGCGCCGTGCCGGTGACCGCGGGGGCGAGCAGGCCCTGGCCGATCAGCCAGTCGGCCTGGTGGGCATCCTGGTCGAGGGTGTACTGCTTGATCAGCGAGCCGAAGACGTCCGACATCGACTCGTTGAGCGCGCCCGGCTGGCCGAAGTACGTCAGGTTCGCCGTGTGCTGGGTGACGCCGTGGGTCAGCTCGTGCCCGATGACGTCGACCGGGATTGTGAAGTCCAGGAAGACCTGCCCGTCGCCGTCCCCGAACACCATCCGCTCGCCGTTCCAGAAGGCGTTGTTGTAGCCGGCGTCGAAGTGGACGGACGCGTCCAGCGGCATCCCGGCGCCGTCGATGGAGTCGCGCCCGTACGCCTTGAGGTAGAGCTCGAAGGTCGCCCCGAGCCCGGCGTAGGCGCGGTTGACCGTGGCGTCCTCGACCGGCTTGTCGCCCTCGCCGCGGACCTTGCGGCCGGGCAGCGCGGTGCCGTGCCCGGCGTCGTAGATGGTGCGGTGCGGCCGTCCCTCGACGGCTTCGGCGGGCGGGGCGACCGTGGGGGCGCCGAGCACCGTGGTCAGCCGGCGGGCGGTGCGCTGGGCGGCGTCCGCGACGAGCGTCCTGCGGGCGATCTCGGAGAGCGCGGGGTCCTCGGCGGTGGCCAGTCTGTCGAGGACGTGGGGCGGCACGATGGTGCAGAAGACGGGTGTATGCGCGTTCATGTCGCGACAATGTGGCACTGGGTCATGGGGCTGTCACTACTCGCCACCATGATTGGTTCCCGGCCAGTCCGGCCGGTAGGCGTTGGCCAGGACCGGGACTTTGGTCCCTGGTCCCTTCGGCCACGTCCCGCATACTGAAACGGGACCGGCGCTTTCGGCGCCCCTCGGCTAGGCTGCGGCACATCATGCGTTTCGGGCTGCTTCTCCTTAGCTGCCGCGGCGAGGGCCTGTAGTCGTAGGCCGACCCCCTCCCCGCGGGATCTGGTGCTGCTTCGACTCAGTCGGCCGTCCTACCCAGAAGGACCCCGAGGAGCCCTACGCAATGTCTGAGAACTTCGTGTCTGAGAACTCTGTGGCTGAGAATCCTGTTTCTGTCGGTCGTCCCACGCCCGTCACCAACGCGACCCACACCCAGAAGCCCTCCGGGATGCCGGTCCACAAGTACGGCCAGTACGAGGCCGTGCACATCCCCGACCGCACCTGGCCCGAGCGGCGGATCACCAAGGCGCCGCGCTGGCTCTCCACCGACCTGCGCGACGGCAACCAGGCCCTGATCGACCCGATGAGCCCCGCCCGCAAGCGCGAGATGTTCGACCTGCTGGTGCGCATGGGCTACAAGGAGATCGAGGTCGGCTTCCCCTCCTCCGGCGAGACCGACTTCAACTTCGTACGCTCGATCATCGAAGAGGGCGCGATCCCCGAGGACGTGACGATCTCCGTCCTGACCCAGGCCCGCGAGGACCTGATCGAGCGGACCGTGGAGTCCCTGCGCGGCGCCCACCGCGCCACCGTGCACCTGTACAACGCCACCGCCCCGACCTTCCGCCGGGTCGTCTTCCGCGGCTCCAAGGACGACATCAAGCAGATCGCCGTCGACGGCACCCGGCTGGTGATGGAGTACGCGGAGAAGATCCTGGGCCCGGAGACGACCTTCGGCTACCAGTACAGCCCGGAGATCTTCACCGACACCGAGCTGGACTTCGCCCTGGAGGTCTGTGAGGCGGTCTGTGACGTCTGGCAGCCCGAGGAGGGCCGCGAGATCATCCTCAACCTGCCCGCCACGGTGGAGCGTTCGACGCCGTCCACGCACGCGGACCGGTTCGAGTGGATGAGCCGCAACCTGACCCGCCGCGAGTTCGTCTGTCTGTCCGTGCACCCGCACAACGACCGCGGTACGGCGGTGGCGGCCGCGGAACTGGCGATCATGGCCGGAGCCGACCGCATCGAGGGCTGTCTGTTCGGCCAGGGCGAGCGCACCGGCAACGTCGACCTGGTCACCCTGGGCATGAACCTGTTCAGCCAGGGCGTCGACCCGCAGATCGACTTCTCGCAGATCGACGAGATCCGCCGCACCAGCGAGTACTGCAACCAGATGGAGGTCCACCCGCGCCACCCCTACGCGGGCGACCTGGTCTACACCGCCTTCTCCGGCTCCCACCAGGACGCCATCAAGAAGGGCTTCGACGCCATGGAGGCCGACGCGGCCGCGAAGGGCGTCACCGTCGACGACATCGAGTGGGCCGTCCCGTACCTGCCGATCGACCCGAAGGACGTCGGCCGCTCCTACGAGGCCGTCATCCGGGTCAACTCCCAGTCGGGCAAGGGCGGTATCGCGTACGTCCTGAAGAACGACCACAAGCTGGACCTGCCGCGGCGGATGCAGATCGAGTTCTCCCGGATCATCCAGGCGAAGACCGACGCCGAGGGCGGCGAGGTCACGCCCGGCCAGATCTGGTCGGTCTTCCAGGACGAGTACCTGCCGAATCCGGCCAACCAGTGGGGTCGCGTCCAGCTGCGATCCGGCCAGACCACGACCGACAAGGACGGCCGGGACACCCTGACCGTCGAGGCGGTCGTGGACGGCGTGGACACGGTCCTGACCGGCACCGGCAACGGTCCGATCTCGGCCTTCTTCGAGGCGCTGGCCGCCATCGGGGTGGACGCCCGCCTGCTGGACTACCAGGAGCACACGATGAGCGAGGGCGCGTCCGCGCAGGCCGCGTCGTACATCGAGTGCGCCATCGACGGGCAGGTCCTGTGGGGGATCGGCATCGACGCCAACACCACGCGCGCCTCGCTGAAGGCGGTCATCTCGGCCGTCAACCGCTCGGCCCGCCAGTAGCCCCAGGCTGTGAACGGCGCCCCACCGGCCTCCGGCGGCCGGTGGGGCACCTTCTTTGCGCCACTCCTCCCCTCAGGGTGCTGACGCCGCCTCGTCGATGTGGCTAACATCACGTCAACGCGGCAATGTTGCCGGTCCGTTACGGAGGTGCGCGGTGGTGCTAGGCCGGGGACACAACGGTACGAACCCTCGCGCCGTGGGCATCCTCGAACGCGTGTGGACGGTCAGGACCGCCTGGACCACCGTGGGCGACGGGGAGTTCTTCTGCCCGGAGTGCGGGGGCGACCGCAACTTCCGCCGCCGCACCGGCCGTCGGCGCCTGGCCGTCCTGGGCGTCCCGCTGCTGTCGCGCGGGGCCGCCGGGCCCGTGGTGGAGTGCGCGGCCTGCGAGACCCACTTCGGGACGGACGCGCTGGACCACCCCACCACCACCCGCTTCTCGGCGATGCTGCGCGACGCCGTGCACACCGTCGCCCTCGCCGTCCTCGCCGCGGGCGGCACCTCCTCCCGTACGGTCACCTCGACCGCGGCCGCCACGGTCCGCGCCGCCGGGTACGACGACTGCACCGAGGAGCAGCTGATCACCCTGATCGAGGCGCTCGCGGCCGACACCGGGCGCTTCCTCACCGCCACCGAGGCCGACCCGTGCGGCGCGGCCCTCGCCATCGAGCTCCACGAGTCCCTGGAGCCGCTGGCCCCGCACCTCGCCCCGGCCGGCCGCGAGTCGATCCTGCTCCAGGGCGCCCGTATCGCCCTCGCCGACGGCCCCTACAGCCCGGCCGAGCGCGAGGTCCTCACCACGGTGGGCGGCGCGCTCCAGCTGTGCGCGGACGACGTGGCACGGCTGCTGGCGGCGGCCCGCACCCCGTCCTGACACCCGCTTTAGGAGTTTTTCTTGGGCAGAGCTGTGACCTGCGGAAACGTCGGCGTTGAGGTGCCTGAACTGGGAAAACACCCCTCCGTAGTTCTCATGCGTTCACGGCGATTCCCGGCGTCATGTGTGCTGAATGCGTTCTGGGCGTCAATGAGCGGGGGCTGCTGTCCCGGCACCTGCGATGCGCAGCCGGGGCGCGCACTTGATGACTTGGGTGGGTCGGCAGATGGGTTCAAGCAGTTGCAGCGGGCACGGCTCGCCGTGGAACACCTGACGGGTACGCCAGTCGCGATGGGCGGACGCAAACAAGGGCGTGCGCCGGGCTGTGGGCCGACGAGCGGGCGACCCGCGAGCGCTATGACGTTGCCCCTTCTCGCCCGCAGCGACACCAACGCCGACAACGCCACCCACCATGCGCGAGAGCACCGTCAAGGCACGTCAGCCGCATCCTGACCGTGCTGGACTTCACCAACCGCGTCCAGGCCGCCCTAGCCAACCCAGCACCTGCCGGATGCCTTGCAACTCCGCGAACTTGCCTAGTTGATCACCGACTTCAGGGAGCACATCGAGTCCGCGAAGATTATTCTTACTCGATGGACGCAGACATCTATCCTCCTCAGGCCGTGGCGAGAGTTAAGCATGTGAGCGAAGATCAAACTACAGCGTTCCTTGAGTTGCGCAATGGGAGTATCGCCACATGCACAACCTCGGAAGAATTCCGTTTTGAGCGCGGAGATATTGTCTTTATCGATGTTGAGCATAACGACATCACTCTTGCCCCTGATGAACTCTGGGACGAGGAACCTTGGGTTGGCGTCGTTCGTTTGCTGTCGCCGGGGCAAGTCGGGCGTGGCAGCTCATCGGGGCGTCTCCCGGCGGCACTATCGCACTGCCTAATTCGCCAGTGTCAGAACCAGAGTCGAATTCGGGAAGCGAGAGATATCTAGACTCCGAGTTTGTGGCGATTTACTGGTGACGGGATGGGTGCCTCACTCAGCGGGGATAAGATTTTCCCTCGCACCGCCTACGACACCGAAAGACGAGCCTGACGTGGGCTACGAGATGGAGGAGGCCGCCCAATCAGGGGGAGCCCTTACCGTGGCACGGCCACTGCCACAAGTCTGCCGTCCCCAAGGTGGAGCCAGCCCCGGCCAGGAGCGAGAGGGCGACCGACAACGGAGTCTCCCGTCTTGATGCCGATCCAATCACCAGCGTGCCGCTCCTGAGGAGACAGCAGGAGTCCGCGGTGGGCTCTCTTCGCTTTGCCTAACCAGGGGTAGCTCGGCCCGAGCTTGTCTTCATCGCCGGCTAAGACCAGCGCTAAACCCTCTTCGAAGCCATGCTCTAGCAAATTCCGCAGTACACGCCGGGCATCGCACTCGCCCAAGACCTCCGCGTCGTCCATCACGACAACGACCGGCTCCTCAGCGGACGCCACTGACAGGGCCTCCTCAAGTTCGTCGTGCCCGATGTCGCCTTGATCGAAGCAAGCAACCACGCCGTCCCGATCGGCCAACTTCCGTAGAGGCGACGGCCTGGGCGTGGCCAAGGCGAGCTGGGCGCCAGATGCGAGGAGGGAGCGTGCGATGTTCACCAGCGCCGTGGAGCGACCTGACTTTGCGGGCCCGGCCACAACGAACGCGGGAGCAGTACCGGAGGCCAGATCAGGGCCATATGCGGCCAGGTTGTCGCCCCCGACACCCGCAAGTGCCCACAACCTCGGTGCCGCCGGATCGCGCATGGTCCACGCTTCATCGAAGCTGATGCTGGACGGCAATGAGGCAGTGCGTTGCTGCACCTCCAACGCGTCATGGGCTGCGTCCCACAGACCGAGCAACAGGACGTGATCCTCTTGCGTCAGGCTCGCCATGTGGGAGAACGCGACAAGTGCCTCCCGCTCGGGCAGCTCATCGTGGGTGTACCAGCGGATCCACGCATCCGACGAGATCCCCGTCTGCTCCTCCATATCGGTGAAGGACCACTTGCGCTTCAGCCTGTGTTCGTCAAGGCGGCGATGCAGCGTGACCAACTCCATCCGCGCCGGGGAGCGGTCCACCTCGAACTCTCTGCTCTTCACTCCGTAGAACGTCGCGTTCGCCGGCCGTTGCTCCTCTGCGGCGTCAGCCATCCTGACGAAGCCTTCACTACGGCGAACTACACCAAGGAACACTCTCAACGCGTCCTTGTCGTGCCACAGAGCCTGCGCCGCATTGAGGATCAGTCCCTTCAATGACTCATGTGCGTAGTTGAACTGCGCAGAGTCTTGGCTGGCGTTGGCCGGTGTCTCCTTGCCGGCTGGTGGCTCTTCTGCTGCCTGCCCACCTGGGGCTCCGGCGTCCTGCTTCGGCAAGCCCTCGGAAGGGGCAGTCGCGTCGTTCACGTCACCGTCTCCGGCGGATGCTGTGGTATCTGCCGGAGGGTGTACTGATGCTTGGGCGACCGTTTCCCTGACGACCTGCTTCCACAGAGCCTTGAAACGATCAACTTGGGCGTCTACGTCGCTGTGTCGAGCGAATTCGGCCAGGACACGGGCGATCAACTCAAGGCGGCCCCACGGCGGTAAGTCTGGCTTCTGGAAAGTGTCCAACACTGCTTGGTGATTCACGATCCAGTAGTCCTGCACGTCCTTCCCGACACGGTCGCGAATAGCGCGTGCTGACGGGAGTCCCGCGTCCAGCCTCAGATCGTGGAGCTCGTCGTTCAGCTTCTTCAGGTCAGGCTGGTCAGCTAGATCGGGCCTCTTCCACGGCTGAGCGACCACTATCTCTGCCCCCTCCTGGTGCTTCTGCATCGTTTCCAAATCAGGCGCGTTGGCGCCTGCACTCACGGGCGTCAGGATCTGTCATGCGTGTCATGCAACTGCTGTTCTTGGCCGATGCTGTCAGCGATCGTCTTGAGTCGTCAGGGCCGCCCGGGAAGCACCCACGCTGGATGCACAACCCAGTCGGTACCATACGGAAGGTAGATCCTCATGGAACAGATCAGCGTGCGCCTCGTAGTCCTTCTGCTGGTCGGAGCCCTCGTCGTCGCCCTGACGCTGCATGCACCCGAATTCGGCGCGGCCTTGGTGGGAGCCACTGCAGTGGTGGCACTACTTGCCCAACTCATGGGCCGTGAATGACCCTGCCGGAGCGGAGAAGCTTGCAGCGATGGGCTACCTGATCTCCCATGTGGGTCGATACCTTGCGGACGGCTCCACCGAACCCAGAGCACATCTGCGGCTTCATGGAACCTGTGGTGGTGGGTCTCAGCGTCGGTGGCGGTGTTCCTCAATGTCGGCCTGATTCAGCCAGTAGGCGATGTTGTTGCTGATGGTGGTGATGATGGGATGAGCAGGGTCTACGAGGCGTCGTGTGTCTGTGAGCATCCGAGTGAGAATGCGGACGGCTTCCTCGGGGTGGCCAGCGCGTCCGCGCCACATGGCGAGCTTGTCCAGTACCGACAATGTGGCGACGTGATCAGTGCCAAGGTGGCGTTCGATGTGGGCCAGCAGGGCCTGGTAGGTGTCGCTTGCCGTCTGTGCGTCGCCCGTTTCGCCCTGCCAGCGGCCAAGGCTATCGAGGGTCGTCAAAGTTTGGAGGTGGCCAGGGCCCAAGACGCGTTCCTGGTCGGGGAGGAGCTCTTGCAGTGCGGCGATGGCTGCCTGGGGTGCTCCTGCAAAGCCACGCATGACGGCGAGGCTGTGGCGGGTGCTGAGAATCTCTGCGCCTTCAGGCACGAGGCGGCGCTGCTGATCACGGAGGACGTCCTCCAGTGCTTGTACAGCTTTCTGGGGCTCTCCTGCCCGGCCCAAGCACAGGGCGTGGCTGTGTCGGGAGCTGAGTGTGTCGGGGTGGAGAGGGCCGAGGACTCGGGTTCTGTCGGCGACGACGGCGGCGAGGTTCTCGGATGCGGTGGCCGGATCGGTTCTTTCCTGCAAACGGGCGAGGTTGTGGCGCGCTGTGAGCAGCTCGGGATGATCTGGGCCCAGGACCTCACCCATGCCGGGGATCAGCGCCTGATATCCGTCGATGGCCTTATCCGTCTCGCCCGCTGCTCCCTGCCAGCGGGCAAGGCTTTGCCTGGTCGTCAGGACGCGCAGGTGCCGGGGCCCGAGCGCTCGTGTTTGGTCGGGTAGCAGCGCTTCGAGCAAGCTGACGGCCTCGGCAGCGTTGCCTGCTTCGCCCAGCCAGCGGGCCAGATTGTGACGGGCGGTTAGGGTGCCATCGGCATCGGGGCCGAACTCCTCTTCCATGAGGGGGATCAGCCTGCGGTAAGCGGCAGCGGCCTCTACTGCGTCACCCGCGACGCCCTTCCAATAACAAAGGTTGTGGAGAGTAGCGAGTATCGCCCCACGGCTCGCTCCGTTGCGCTGGCGGACAGCGAGAATTTCATTGAGGGTCGTGATGGCGCCGCTAGTGTCGCCGGCCGCACCTCGCTCGATTGCAAGGTTGTGACGAGTCACGAGCGTCTCGGGGGCCTCGTAGCCGAGCAACTGGATCTGGTCCGTCTCAAGACTTTCCAGGGTCTGGATTGCTCCGGCATGATCTCCGGCTTGGCTTTGCCAGCGGGACAGCTCGCTTCGGGCGACAAGGGCGTGCTGGTGGTCGGCTCCGAGGTGCCGGTGGGCGAGGGAGCGGAGCGCGTCGAAATGGTCGCGTGCCCAGGAAATGTCGCCGGATTCACCCGCGCTGGTGCCCAGCCGGAAGAGGACGGTGTACGCGGTGTCGTCCTGCCACAGGGGGTGGCTCTCGCCGTCCTGGTCGTGAGTGGCCAGCGAGCGGGCGCTGGCCCGCAGCCGTAGTGCGTGGTCCTGGTCGCGCTCGGTGTCGGGCCAGATGTCAAGCAGGGCGTGGGCAGCCGCTGGCAGGACGGTCTCCCTACGCTGTGTCCGGACGTCGTGCGATGAGCCAGAAGGTTGCTGCTCGCGCACAGCACGCTGGATGAGCTGGTGCACGCGGACCAACCATGCGTCGTCACAGCCCTCGCCCGGGGTGTGATCGATGAGATGGAGTCGGTCCAGCGTTGCCAAGGTGTGCTCGGCCTCGATCTCGTCGACGGGTCGGTCTGTTCTGCTGCGCTCGGTCAGCCAGGCGCGGGCGGCGCCGCTGGTGAACAGCGGGGCGGGAATGCCGGTTGTTCCGTCGAGGACGGCGGCCAGTTCCAGCATGGGGCGAGCCAGCATGCCGGTGTGCTGGTCGGCCTGGTCGACGGAGATGTCCCATAGCGCTGCGAGTGAGCTTGTCGTAGCACTGCCGCGCACAGCAGGGATCAGTCGTTCAAGGGTGAGCCGGCGGTCCGCGAGCAGGCTTCGGTAACGGGCGATGCTGCATGAGGCGTTGTAGTCGAGGTATGCGCCGGCCCGCGACAGCGCCAGGGGAAGATGACCGAGGTCATCGGCGAGCCCCGCCAGATCCGCGTCGGCCTTGGCGGGCACAGCCCGTTGCAGCGTGTTGCGCAGGTGGGTGAGGGATTCCTCGGCAGTGAAGACGCCAACCGATAGGAACGAATGTCCACTTGCCGTGACGAGGTCTCTTTCGCGGCTGCGCGTGGTGATGATGACCCTCCCACGACCGGCGGTGCGTCGAGGCATCCACAGTCCCTCGAGTGCGCCGGGGGACTGCACGTCGTCGAGGACGATCAGCCAGCTGAGTTCAGTGACGCGGAGCCAGTTGAGGAATTGCTCAGCGGCATACGCGGTGTTCTCACCGCTGGGTACCAGCTCAAGATCGCGGGCTGCCTGAGCATAGGCATCGGTCACGGCAGGCGTGTTGTTCGCCGTCACCCACATCAGCATGTCCACTCCACGGCCTGCCTCGTCAGCGGCACGGTGGCAGTAGTCGGCGGCCAGGCTGGTTTTGCCGACGCCTCCGGCTCCTGTGATCACGCGGCCCGTAACAGCTGTGCTCGCTGCGTCCCCGATGTCACTGTCCTCGGGGCCATCCAGGGCGCGTGCCAGGGCATCGCGATGTCCCCGCTCGACGAGCACTTCGGCTGGTTCGGGGACCAGACCTATGCGCAGCGGCTTTGCGCTGCGGGGCTTATCGCCAAGCCGCTTCTGCGTGCGAGTCCCGGACGCCGCAGTTTCGCGGCGGGTTGTGGTTCTGCTTTGCTCGGCCGCTCGGCGTAGATTCTCCCATCGAGCACGGGACTGTGGCCCGGGCCTGGAACCGGCGCGGCTATCGAGGAGTTCGGTCAGGAAGGCGAAAGACGCCCCGGCCCGCGGAACACTCTGAGCGCTGAACCACGCGCTGAGAGTGCTCTTGGTCAGGGCGACGGGAGGAGACTGCCGCTTGCCCAGCTGGATGATCTGACCGAACGTGAGCCCAGATGCTTGCCGATTTGCCCTCAGCTCCTCGGCCAGGCGTGAGGCTGCTGCCGGGACGTCCACCATGCCATTCCCCGTTCGTTCCGAACCTTCTACGAACCCTATTCCTTGCCTGTCTGACCACCACATACCTGTAGTTCGGCGGAAGTTACTGCTCGCCGAACCCCGATCCGAACAGGTCAGGTGACGTGTGATCGATCGCTTGGTTGGTCAAGTCCACGGATGGGATAGACAATGCGCATTCTCTGTCGTAAAGCCCGGTATGTGTGGCGAACGCCAAGGCTGCGGCGGCGGATCGCCACTCTCCTTGTGCGGTGGATTGTCGGTGCCGCGCTGCGGACACTGGCGGGCCTCTTGTGGGGGTGGTGGACCAACTAGTGACGGACTTCGGGGCCGGGTTGGTCGCCGCCAGAGACGGCGCGGGGTGGGTCTGATCCAGCCGCGACCCCGGTATCCGCCGAATCGCTGAAAAGAGAACTGGCGATCGACGTGGACAGATCGAGGCTGAACCTCGAATCGGTACGGGCGACGGCAACGTCAGCGTCCGAGACCCACGTCCTTGATCCCGCGTTGGAGTACGGACTGTCGAGGTATCCACGGTCTGGCCGGGAGGGGGCAAAGAAAACACCGTCGGTGCCCCTGCGATCAGAGCACGCTTGCCCAGCCCGGCACGATGGTCACGACGGATCGCCGCGTACAGCTCAGACCTCGAATTCGACGCCATCGGCGGCCCCCATCGGCATGGAGCACCCTCCTGCTCCCACCGCAAGCCCCAGGTATTGCTGGAACTCATCAAGACCGTTCCCCGCAAACTCCCGGTGTTGTCCGCGCTCAACGACAACCGTTGCTGGAAATCCTCTACATACTCAGCCGTCCCGACCGGCAGGGCCGACTGAGCGCCTCCGCGGCGCTGGGCTGCCCGCCGTGTATCTCGGACCGTGCACCGCACAATGCGTGGCCGGCCGTACCCCTCTCAATGGATTCGCCGCAGGTTGCTTTAGACAAACGCAAGCGCACGGAAGGTGTTGCGGACGTCGGTCAGGGGCTGGCGGTCGCGGGTGTAGTAGAGCTTGTTGGTCAGGAGTACGGCCCAGCGCCCCTGGTGGGGTGAGATCCACATGCCGGTGCCGGTGAAGCCGTAGTGGACCCAGATGCCCTCAGCGGAGTGCGTGCCAGGGGCGGGGTGCCAGAACAGGCCGCGCACTGGTTCCAGGGTGCCGGTCTGGATGATCAGTGACTGCCTGGTCCAGTCGGGGCCGAATCCGGCTTGCCCGTGGCTGGTTGAGGTGTCCAGCATGTAGCGCAGGAAGACGGCGAGGTCGTCGAGGACGGTGAAGGCGCCGGCGATCCCGCACACTCCGCCCAGGAGGCGGGCGGAGAAGTCGTGGGCGACGCCCTTGAGGTGGGTGTCGGTGTCCTGGTCGAGTTCGGTTGGTGCGCACCGCGTGGTGATCTCGGCGGGCAGGGGTCCGAAGCGGGTGGAGCGCATGCCCAGCGGCTGCCAGGTCCGTTCCGTGGCGAGCTGGTCGAGGCGTCGCCCGGAGAGGTATTCGGCGAGGTATCCGAGGATGAGGGCAGCTCGGTCGGTGTACTCGACGGCCTTGCCGGGCGGGCGGTGAAGTGCCTCGTGAAGGACACCGTCGCGGATGTCCTGGGGGTCGGTGCCGTAGAGGTTTTTGAGCTGGGCGCGGAGCGGTACGCCAGCGGTGTGGGTGAGGAGTTGACGGGTGGTCACTGCACGGAGCGGGTGGCCGTCGACCTCGGACCAGAAGGCACCGAGCGGGGTGTCGAGGTCGAGCTTGCCTTCCTCCCACAGGGCTCCGATGGAGGACCACACGGCGAGGATCTTGGTGAGGCTGGCGGCGTCGAAGACGGTGTCGGCCTGCATCGGCACGTTCGGCTCGTTGGGGTCGAGGACCCCGGTGGCGCCGTGGGCGCGGGTGCCGGTGGCGTCACCGACTGCCCATACGGCGCCGGGGTAGACCTTGTCGCGGACGCCTTCGTTCAGGAGGGCTTCGATGCGGTCGGTGCTGTACGTCATGGTCTCCCTGTTCGCCGTGGCCAACCCGCCGGATCAGCGTAGTGACGCGGGCGGCACCGGTGGGGCAATGGCGTGTCGGACGTCGGCTGTGGGGCCTGGTCGGTGTGCGGCTCAGGTGAGCTGGCGGCCGAGGTCGGCCAGGGCCTGGGCGGTGGTGGTGAGGGGGTAGCGGGCGGCGTTCGCGTAGCCCGCCTGTCGCAGGGCGGGCAGCAGGCCGGGGGCGGTCCGTAGGCGGTCGAGGTCGCGGGCGAGTGCGGCGGAATGGGTGAAGTCGGTGGCCACTCCGGACGCGGCGACGACTTCGTTGAGGCCGGGCACGGGTTGGTACAGGACAGCCAGACCGCATGCTTGGGCCTCCAGCGCGACCAGGCCCATGGCTTCCAGGGTGGTGGACGGCATGACCAGGACGTCGTGCTCGGCGAAGGCTTTCCACAGCTGTGGACGGCGGAGCCAGCCGAGGTACCGGGCCCGCACTCCGGTCCGTTGGAGGAGCGGGGCCAAGGCGTGGAACTGGGCTCTGGGGGCGGCGATGCTCAGCTCGACTCCTGGAATGGGCGCCAGGCCCGTGATCAGGCGCTCTGCGCCCTTCTCGGCGGTCAGCCTGCCTGCGTAGAGCAGTCGTAGATGGCTGGTGGAGGTGCGGGCGGGCCGCGCCGGCGGATCGGTGAGCAGATGGTCGGGGATGCCCCACGGAACGCGGACGAGCTTACGGCGGTCGATCTGCGGGGCGAGCTTGAGAAGGTGGTCGGCCATCGCGCCGGTGGGGACGACAATCGTGTCGGCGGCCCTCGCCGTCTCGCGGAGAACTTGGAGCTGGTCGCGGTGGGCCTCGGCGAAGATCAGGTCGGTGCCGTGGACCAAGGCGATCCTGGGGTGGGCCGGCAGAGCCCGGAGCAGGGCGGGCGTGGCGCCGAAGGCGAGGTGCTGCAGGTGCAGTACCCCGATCTGGGCTGGATCGATCGCGGTCACCAGCGCCCGGCGCAAGGCTGCGACATAGCGGCTGAAGGCAGCGCCCTCCAGGCACTTGCCGGCGACCGTCAGCAGGTCGAGCCCGGCGGGAAGGTGGGCTTTGGGGCGGGTGGGGGCCAGCATGAAGGCCCGTGCGGGGATGAGGGGCCTGTCGCCGGTGTACAAGTCGAGGAAGAGTTCGACGCTGCCGCCGGGGCTTCCGGCTGGGAGGTCGAGGAAGGTGGCGGCCAGCGGCCCCGCGGCCGGGCGGACGAGGGGGCTCACAGCGCTCCTTGGGGGATCTCTTCGTACAGGCGGGAGATGTCGATGCCGTGCGTGGCGGCGTACTTGGCGCGCTGTTGCTGGTAGCTGGCCGGGGTGCCGAGGGTGGTGAGGAAGACGAGCTTGCCGAAGGTCATTCCCGGATAGACACGGGCGGGCTTGGCGGCGCGGATTTCCAAAGTCCAGCGGATCGCGTGGCCCTGGTGGCCGAGTGGGGCGGAGACGTGGACCCAGATGCCGAGGGCGCCGATGGTGCGGTTGCCGTTGAGGAGCTGTGCGTACGTTTCCGAGCCGGTCCTCTCCAACGTGACGCCGAGGTAGAGCATCCCGGGCTGCAGGACCAATCCGGAGGCGGGGATGACCAGTTCGGTGAACGTGGTGGGGGCGGCGGCGTCCAGGTCGCCGTCGCAGATGCGGATTGTGTCGCCCAGCCGCCAGTCGTAGGCATTGGGGGACAGGCGTGCCGGGTCGTAGGGTGCGATGGTGATCTCGCCTGCGCTGACGGCGGCGGCAATGGCGGAGCCGGTGAGGATCACGAGGCGCTCGCCTGCACGTGTGCCGCATCCCGCCAGTAGCAGGAAGGCTGAGGGCCGGCGGCGCCCTGGTACTTGCCTCGGTACAGCTCGACGTCCCCGGTGGAGACGAAGAACATGATCTGCCCGATCTTCATGCCCGCGTACACCCGCAGAGGGCGGATGGGGGACAGCATCAAAGTCCACTGGCCGTGGAAGCCGATGTCACCGATAGGGGCGGTGATCTCGACGAATAACCCCAGTCGTCCGACCGAGGAGCGGCCGAAGAGCAGTGGGATGAAGAGGTCCGAGCCGACCTCCTCGACGGTGTGGCCGAGGTACAGCTCGCCGGGCTGGAGGACGTATCCGTCTGTGTCGATTCGGATGGTGTGCGTGGGGTTGGCGTGGTGGGCGTCGATGACCTTGGTGGCGTAAGTCAGCAGGGTGGCGCCCAGGCGGACGTTGTAGCTGTTGGGGTTCGTCTGCTTCGGGTCGAACGGGGTGATGCGAAGGCGTCCGTCGGCAACGGCCGTGTTGATCTCAGGCCCGGTGAGGATCATTGATAGCCCCCTTGAAGAGCGTCGGCAGAGTCAGCGAACGGGGCCGCCAGGACGCTGCGCACCGCCTGGCCCAGACGCAGTCCGGCTTGATGAGTGCGGCCGCCGAGATAGGTGTCGGCGATGTAGTCGGTGGTCAGCACTATGCGCGCTGTGGGTGGAAGGGGCGTGGGCGCGACTGCCAAGGGGCCGACGTGTTCGGCGAGATGAGCGAGCAGCTCGGCGTGGTCCTCGGACTGATCGTCGGGGAAGAAGGCGTGGACGAGCTGGTTGCCGAAGGGCTCGATGGCGAGCAAGTCGCCGAGAGTGAGGACATCGCCGAGCGGTACGGGGCGTAGAGCGGTCTCGTTGAGGATGACCGCGTCCGCTCCGAGGCCGATGTGCAGGCGGGCGGCGATCTCGTCCAAGAGGAGGCGTCGGTCCAACAGGCTATTGAGATATGGCTCGTTCACGATGCCGAGCCGGCTTCCCAGGGTGCTGCCGATGAGGGCGATCTTCTCCTGCAGTACGGCGAGGTCCTCGGGGATTACGGAGGTGTCGGGGAAGGCGCCTACGCGGGCGGCCCAGCCGGCCCCGACCGGTTCGGCGGTGGCGTACCCGACGCCGAGTTCGTGGCCCTTGACGACGAGGGTGTCGCCGACGGGCACGGGGCCGTAGGTGTCGCTGTGGCAGTGCCCGGCGAAGATGACGTCCGCGAACGGGCAGGCGGCGGCCAGCTTCAGGTCCTCGTCGAAGCCCGAGTGGGACAGCACCATCCAGGCGTCGGCACGCTGATGGTGCTCCAGCATCACCTCGCGCAGGGCCTGGGCCTGGTCGGTGACGTGGTGGCCGGTGCGCTGCTCGGCGGGGATCGCGTTGAAGGCTTGCGGGCCGATCACTGCGGTGATGGCGATTTTCCGGCCGCCGATGTGGTCGAAGCGCACGCGGTCGAAGAGCGGCTTGCCACTGCTATCGGCTGCGTTCGCGCACACGGTCATCTCGTGCAGCTGCGGTTCGAAGTAGTGCGGCCAGCCGTGGTTTCCGGGGGCGAGCAGGTCGTACAGGCTGGTGAGGACCTCGCTCTCGATCTGACCCTGGCCGAAGCGGTAGAAGCCGGTGCCTTCGAAGAAGTCGCCGCAGTCCACGACCAGGCTCTCGGCCCTGGCCGCGTGGAGGTAGGCGAGCATCGGAGTGGCCTGGGCGAAGGAGGAGTGGACGTCGGTCGTGGCGGTGATTTGCCGGAGCTGCCGGGTCATGGAGTGACCTCGCAGATGTCGGCGCCCAGGGCGTGCAGTTTGGTGGGCAGGTCGGCGTGGCCGCGCCGGAGCTGTTCGAGCCCGCCGAGGGTGGTGACGCCCCTCGCTGTGAGGCCGGCGATGAGCAGGGCCGAGCCCGTGCGGATGTCGGTGGCCTCCACGCCGGCGCCGGTCAGCTGCTGCGGTCCGGTGAAGCGGCATTCGGTGGGCGAGAGCTCGTGGATCTCCGCGCCGAGACGACCGAGCTGGGGGAGCAGGTTGCCGTGACGGCCGGGGTTGATGGTGTCGGCGAACAGGTGAGTGCCGGGCAGACCGAGGGCGAGAGCCATCAGCGGTGGTTCGAAGTCGGCGTCCAGGCCGTCGGGGGAGAGGGAGGCGATGGCGCGCAGCGATCGCCCGGTCGGCTCGGCGTCGTGGGCCCGGACGGTGAGGGCATCGCCCTCGGCGTCGGCGGGGACTCCGAGCCAGTTCAAGGCGGAGACCAGGGGAGCGACGTCGTCGCCGCGTACGCCACAGATGCGTGCGTCCCCGCCGGTCGCCGCGACCGCACAGGCCAGGGTCCCGGCTTCGACCTTGTCGCCGGGCACCGACCAGACGGCGGTCTCCGTCGGGACAGAAGTGGGTGGCGACAGCGTCAGGACCGACTCACTGACCCGGCACTCCCATCCCGCCACCTGCAACGCCTCTACGACGCTGATCACTTCAGGCGAGAGATTGGGGTGGCCAAGGCGCAGGGGCCGGCCGGCTACGACCGCGCGCAGGAGGGCAGCGACGCTCGCCCCACGAGAGCGGAATGGCAGCACCACGGACACGGTTCCGGTCCCACCAGTGGCTGCTTCCACGAGGTAGCCGCGTCCATCGACCGTCGTGCGGTCACCGAAGCGCTCGTAGACGTTGAAGTGCTGCTCCATCCCGCGTTCCCCGATCCGGCAGCCTCCCGGCCAGGGCAGCCGGGCTCGCCCGGACGCGCCGAGCAGGGCCGGTACGAGGTAGTACGAGGCCCGGATGCGGGCGGCGACCTCGGGATCGGGGCCTGGCTGGGGCTTGTCGCTCGGCAGGATCACGGTGGTGTGCGGATCGCTGACTGGACGGGCCGTGTGCCAGCCGACCTGCTGGAGTAGGGCGAGCATGGTCTCGACGTCCGTGTTCGACGGGACGTTGCTCAGATGCACCGGGTGATGCAGGGCTGCGGCGGCGGCCAGCAGGGGCAGGGCCGCGTTCTTGGAGCCGTCGACGGTGATGGAGCCGGCGAGTGGGCTGCCGGGTCGCACGGCGACCACTTCTGCGGCGACGGGGGGAATCCGTACGGCTGTCAACGGTCAACTCCTCTGCAGGGAAGGTGTGATGCGGTGGGTAGTGGGGTGCTGACCTTGAACTCGGCCCAGCAGCGTTTGCCGGGCGGCAGCGGATCGAAGCCGTGGCGGTCCGCGAGTGCTGCGACGAGGAACAGCCCGCGTCCGCCTTCCTCGTCCACATCCGACAGGCCGACCTGTGGGACGGCGGGGTTGGCGTCGTTCACCTCGATCCGCAGTCCCCTGTCGCTCAGGCAGGCGTCGGCCGTGATCGGGCCGTCGTTTGCGTGCTGGACCGCGTTAGCGATGAGCTCTGCGGCCACCAGCTCTGCCGCGTCCAGGAGTTCGGGGTCGAGGAAGGCGCCGAAAGTCCGTATCCCGTCCGCGAGCTGCTTGCGCGCGGACGCTGCGGCAGCTGGCGTGCCGGAGACGGGAATCCGGATGTGATGCGCTTCCATGAGCGGCCTCCTGGTCAGTTCGGCCACTCCACGCAACCGCTCCAGAGGTAAGCGGAACCAGTCGGTGTGCCGGGGCTGCATCACTTATGCAGGAGTTGCATCACTGCCAAATGCCGCTCGGTTACCCTCGGTTGAGCAGGCAGGATCGGCGACGGCAGAAGGGGCCGTGGCACAGATGGCCGAGGCACAGAGCGAAGCGAGACGGATCGGCGAAGTGATCCGTCAGGCACGCGTGTTACAGCGGCGCTCGCAGAGGGACGTTGCCGCCGCGCTTGGGTATCACCAGTCGAAGGTGAGCCGCCTGGAGAGCGGCAGGGGTACCGAGGACGTGCGAGTGCTGCGCGAGATCGCGCAGGTACTGGAGATTCCGCCGCAGCGTCTCGGCCTCGCCGCCGCTTCTGATGCCAGCCCCGCCGAGCCCGGAACAGAGGACATGCACCGCCGTACCTTCCTTGCTGCGAGCGTCGCCGCGCTCGCGGCTCCGCCGTCGTCGAGCGCGGCACATCACGACCTGATCCAAGTCCTGTTGCCAGGCACGAGCCCCGCGGCGACCGGGCAAGCCCTGGGCCTCGACGAACTGCGGGACCGGGCACGGGCCGTACGCCGGATGTTCTGCACGTGCGACTACGCGGAACTGGAGCAGACCTTGCCGGGCCTGATCGCCGACCTGCGTCAGGCCGCCGGAGGCTCATCCGGCTCGGCGGAGGTGTCCGGGCTGCTCGCGATCGCCTACCAGACGTCGGTGAGCCTGTTGCTGAAGCGGGCCGATCAGGGCAACGCCTGGCTCGCGGCCGGTCGGGCCATGGCCGAGGCGGAACGGTCCGGGGATCCTGTCGTCCTCGCCGCCAGTGTCCGCGTCCACGCGCACGTCCTCGTGCGCGAGAAGCACACGGCCCAGGCCCTGAACATGGTCCGCCACACTGCCGACCAGCTCACCGGCTCCTACGACCAGCGCTCGCCCCGGTACCTGGCAGCGGTTGGTCTGCTGTTGCTCCGCGGGGCGACTGCCGCCAGCAGAAACGGCGACCGCGACACCACCCAGGACTTCCTCACCGAAGCCAAGGAAGTCGCTCGCTACGTCTCCTTCGACCGGCCCGACGCATGGGCGAACTTCAGCCCCACCAACGTCGCACTCCACGAGATCAGCGCAGCCGTCTCCTTCGGTGACGCCGGCATCGCCCTGGAAACCGCACGGCCGCTCATGCGGCGGCACATTCCTGTCCCCGAGCGCCGGGCCGCGCTGTGGGTGGAGACCGCCCGCGCCTACAGTCAGCAGGGCAGGCTCGCCGACGGCTACCAGGCCCTGCGTATCGCCGAGAGCTGCGCGGCACAGGACATCCGCCGCCCGGCCGTACGCGAACTGGTCGCCGACATGGCAGCCCGCGACCGCCGCCGGGCACTGCCCGAGCTGCACCACTTCAGCCGCCAACTGGGAGTGCCCGCGTGAGTGATCAGCCCGACAAGCCGTTCCTCCAGATCGTGGTCTGCGCGGCCGGTGTCGCCGCCGACGTCGGCCGGCTGATCACCGCAGCACAGGAGCGGCACTGGGATGTCGGCGTCATCGCCACCCCACAGGGCCTCGGCTTCGTTGACGTGGAGGCGGTCGAGGCCCAGACCGGCCACCCCATCCGCTCTGCCTGGCGGTCACCGGGTGAACCGCGCCCGACTCGGCCCGCGGACGCGATCGCGGTCGCCCCGGCCAGCTTCAACACCATCAACAAGTGGGGCGCCGGGATTTCCGACAATCTCGCCCTGGGCGTCCTGTGCGAAGCACCCGCCATGGACATCCCGGTCGCTGTGCTGCCATACCTGAATTCGGCCCAGGCGGCCCACCCCGCGTACCGCCAGAGCCTGGAACGGCTACGCGAGATGGGCGTCCTGATCGGCTCGTACAAGCCGCACCGGCCAAAGGCCGGCGGCGGGGCCGATCGCTACCGCTGGGAGGAAGCCCTGGAGCTCCTCGCGCCCAAGCTGTCCGCTCCCGCCTGATCAGTGCCGCCGTGTCGGTGACCCCTGTGGTGGCCGAGCAATGGCTGCCGCGGGGTGGACCGGCATGCTGGGCCGTTGCATGGCACTGTGGGCCCTGGCTGCCTGGGCCCATGGACTGGGAACGTGGCGGTCGCCGAGGCGGCGGATACGCCAGGTCAGCGCGCGGGCGGGACTGCGGGCGTCGTCCAGGGCACGTTGGTGCAGCGCTTGGCCGAGGACGGTGGCTGCGTTGTGTCCTGCTGCCTCTGCCTCGGCGAGCACGGTGGGGAGTGCGTCCCAAGCGGGGTCGTTGAGGATGCGCTCGGCGTGCTCCGGAACCACATCCTGAAGGTGGTGGGCCGGGCCCGCAACTTCCGTCAGCGGTTCTTCGCGCCGGCGGTTGTGAAGGCCGGACTGGGACACCTCAAGGTCACCCCGCACAAGCTGAGGCACACGGCAGCCTCGCTCGCCATCGCCAGCGGCGCGGACGTCAACGTCGTCCAGACGATGCTGGGCCACAAGTCCGCGACGCTGACCCTGGACACGTACGGGCATCTCTTCCCGGACCGCCTGGACGAGGTCTCGAAGAAGATGCACAAGCGCCGCTCCAAGCAACTGGCCAAGGCGAAGGCCAAGCTGGAGAAGGCGGAGAAGAAGGCCCGTAAGGCTGCCGAGGCCGTGGCCGTCCTGGAGGATCCCGCGGCGTGATGTGTGCCTTATCCGTGCTGTCTTTGACAGCAGGGGTCGCTTCGGCGGCGCGACGGAACGCCCCTTGCTGTCGGGCTGCTACGGCAGGTCGCGGCGGACCAACGCCTGAGCGAACGGTTCACCGGTGACCCGGGCGTAGGCCATCCGCTCGCGCACCTCGCTGAGGGTGCGCGGGCGGTAGCCGGGACCGCCGCAGCAGCTCTTGTGGAAGCGCACACCGGCGTGCAGCAGCACGGAGAGAGTGCGCCAGGCGTCAGTGTCCCGCCTCTTGGGTGCCGCGAAGGCGGAGCCGACGTGGATCAGTGGTTCGGCGCAGCGTGGACAGACCCGGTCGTGGTCGTGGTACCCGGGGTAGGGCTGCTTGTACGAGGCCCGGCAGGGCAGGCAAACGTACGAGGTCTTGGCATGGGCCATGCGGGAAGGGTAGAGCCCCCACAGGGTCGGGCTCGACAGATTTCCGGCAGCCTGCGCAGGCCCTTCAGTAAAGGTGGGGCGGCGATGGCCGGCCGTACTTGCTTCTACTCGCCTCTTCGGAGTGCTGCGTCGACGGCGTCAGCAGCATCCCTCGCGGCCAGCTCCCTGATCTCTCTGGGGACCTCGCGGTCGTCGTACACGAAGAGTCTTGCGTCGACGACGTGGGTCTTCGCTTGCCAGCCGAGACGACGGCCCGCCTCGCGTGCAGCACGACGGACGTCGTTCAGTTCGCCCATCTCCTCAAGATCGCCGCTGCTCAGGATCAGCTGCCCGTGGTAGCCCTGGTAGCGAGGCTTCAGTGAAGCTCGCATCAGGCTCTCCAAGCGGTCGACCAGCTTGTCGTGCCGGCGCCGGGCCAGCTCGTCCTTCGCGGGCATCTCGCACAGCTCCCCACCTCCGCCCGCAGCCGCATGTGTGCCATATGTGTGCTGCGAGTACGAAGGCCCTCCCGTCCGATGGACGGAAGGGTCTCTGACCTGGCGCTTTGCTGTGCCCCCGGCAGGATTCGAACCTGCGACACCCGCTTTAGGAGAGCGGTGCTCACCGCCCGGGCCGTGCCCCCGTCGGTCCGGCCGCGCGGCGGACGGGTGAAACAATGGCTCCATGAGTCTGTTCCGGGACGACGGCATCGTGCTGCGGACCCAGAAGCTCGGTGAGGCCGACCGGATCATCACGCTTCTGACCCGCGGGCACGGGCGGGTGCGCGCCGTCGCCCGCGGGGTGCGGCGCACCAAATCCAAGTTCGGGGCGCGGCTGGAGCCGTTCTCCCACGTGGACGTGCAGTTCTTCGCGCGCGGCAGCGAGCTGGTCGGGCGCGGCCTGCCCCTGTGCACCCAGAGTGAGACGATCGCTCCGTACGGTGGCGCGATCGTCACCGACTACGCCCGGTACACCGCCGGCACCGCCATGCTGGAGACGGCGGAACGGTTCACCGACCACGAGGGCGAGCCCGCCGTGCAGCAGTACCTGCTGCTGGTGGGCGCGCTGCGCACGCTCGCGCGCGGCGAGCACGCCCCCAACCTGATCCTCGACGCCTTCCTGCTGCGCTCGCTCGCCGTCAACGGCTACGCGCCGAGCTTCGAGGACTGCGCGAAGTGCGGTATCCACGGCCCGAACCGGTTCTTCTCGATCGCGGGCGGCGGTGTGGTCTGCGCCGACTGCCGGGTGCCCGGCAGCGTCGTACCCTCTGCGGAGGCGGTCGCACTGCTGAGCGCGCTGCTCACGGGGGACTGGGCGACGGCGGACGCGAGCGAGCCCAGGCACGTGCGCGAGGGCAGCGGACTCGTCTCGGCCTATCTGCACTGGCATCTGGAGCGCGGCCTGCGCTCACTGCGGTACGTAGAGAAGAACTGAGGGAGAAGAACCCCACATGGCACGACGCGGAATCCTGGGCGGCAGGTCCCGGCGCGAGTACACGACCCCCGAGCCGCACCCGTCGGGTGCGCGCCCGCCGAAGATCCCCGGCGAGCTGGTCCCCAAGCACGTGGCGGTCGTCATGGACGGCAACGGGCGCTGGGCGAAGGAGCGCGGGCTGCCGCGCACCGAGGGCCACAAGGTCGGCGCCGAGCGCGTCCTCGACGTGCTCCAGGGCGCGATCGAGATGGGCGTCGGCTCCATCTCGCTGTACGCGTTCTCCACCGAGAACTGGAAGCGCTCGCCCGACGAGGTGCGCTTCCTGATGAACTTCAACCGCGACTTCATCCGCAAGACCCGCGACCAGCTCGACGAGCTGGGCATCCGGGTGCGCTGGGTGGGCCGGATGCCGAAGCTGTGGCGCTCGGTGGCCAAGGAGCTCCAGGTCGCCCAGGAGCAGACGAAGGACAACGACCGGCTCACGCTGTACTTCTGCATGAACTACGGCGGCCGGGCCGAGATCGCCGACGCGGCGAAGGCGCTTGCCGAGGACGTGAAGGCGGGCCGGCTCGACCCGTCGAAGGTGAACGAGAAGACCTTCGCCAAGTACCTCTACTACCCGGACATGCCGGACGTGGACCTGTTCCTGCGGCCCAGCGGCGAGCAGCGCACCTCCAACTACCTTCTCTGGCAGAGCGCTTACGCCGAGATGGTCTTCCAGGACGTGCTGTGGCCGGACTTCGACCGCCGCGACCTGTGGCGCGCCTGCCTGGAGTACGCCCAGCGCGACCGCCGCTTCGGCGGGGCCGCCCCCAACCTCGACATCCCCCGGCAGGACGGCACCGGGGCGAGCGAGTAACTCCCGTACCGGGGCGGGGCGGCCGGGTCCTCAGACCGCGGCCGCCGCGCACTCGGCGACGGCCGTCGCCTCCAGCTCCTCGGTGAGCCGGGCGCCGCGGTCTTCGGAGAAGTCCAGGGCCGCGAGCACCGACGGCACGGCGATGCTGGACATCACATGGCGCTGCAGGACCGAGTGGCGGTGCGAGAGGTCCTGGTAGTCGCTGAGCGTCTGCGACATCATCTGGAGCCCGGCGAAGGCGCCCACGTACAGCTCGGCCGTGTCGGAGATGACCACGTTGGGCATCAGCTCGCCGCGCTGCTGCGCCAGCGTCAGCACCTCGACGTTCACCTCGCTCCAGTGCCGGAACGGGCCGCTGCGGTCGAGGCCCGTCGCCTGCTGGTCCAGGGTCAGCCGGATGCTGGCACGAACCAGGTGGTCGGTACGGAGTCGGTGCGCGAGCACCGAGCCTGAGTCGATCAGCTCCTGGAGCTTGACGGGCTGCGGCGGCAGCGAGGGGCCGGAGCCCTGCTCGTTCAGGACCCCGTGCGCGAGCGCTTCCTTCGACTGGAAGTGGAAGTAGAGCGCACCCTTGGTGACCCCGGCCATCTTCAGGATGTCCGTAATGGTGGCGGCCTGGAAGCCCTGCTTCTCGAAGACGATGGCCGCGGCCTCCAGGATCGCCCTCCTGGTGCGGATCGCACGGTCCTGCTTCGCCACGCTGCCTCCTTGTGTTGCGCCGCGGTTTCGACGCTGTGAACCTTCGGGGCCGCCCGCAGCCCCCTCTTGAAAAAAACCGTCTAGTTTGTATCTTAACAGTGGGACACAGGACTATGTTCTTCAGTACATGCCTCGGGGGGAGCCATGTCCAAAACAGCAGAAGTATTGACCAGCGCCATACCCATAACCGGCGCCGGGCCCACCCATATGACTCAATCGCACCCGGTCTCACCGGAACTGGTCCACCGGGCCAGGCCGTCTGACGCCTTCCCGCGCGGCTGGCGCCGACGCGACGAGCACACGTTCTCGGTCACCGCGCACTGGCCGCACGACCATGTGTTCTTCGAGCCCGTCGCGGGCGATCTGCACGACCCGATGCTCGTCGTCGAGACGATGCGGCAGTCCGCGATGCTCATCGTGCACGCGGGCTACGGGGTGCCGCTCGACTGGCACTTCATGCTCACCGACCTCGAATACACCGGCAATCCGAGCCAGTTGGACGTCGGCGGGCAGCCGGCGCTCATCGACGTGGAGCTGGAGTTCTCCCGGCTGGAGTGGCGCGGCGGCAAGCTCTCGCGGCTCAAGGTCCGCTGGGCGCTGCGCCGGCTGGGACGGCTCGTGGCCACCGGCTCCGGCCAGGCTCGCGTCCTGAGCCCGGGCGTCTACCGGCGGCTGCGCGGCGACCGGACGGCCCCGGGCGTCACCACGAACCTCCCGCTGCCCGTCCCCGCCGACCTGGCGGGCCGCAACCGCTCCGCCGATGTGGTGCTCGCGGGCTGCCCGCAGGAGCGCGTCTGGCTGCTGCGGGTGGACACCACGCACCCCACGCTCTTCCAGCGCCCCAACGACCACGTGCCCGGCATGCTCCTCCTGGAGGCGGCCCGGCAGGCGGCCGGCGCGGCCCTGGGGCCCGCGCCGTTCGTCCCGGTCGCGGGTGACATAGCGTTCCACCGGTACGCGGAGTTCGACAGCCCGTGCTGGATCCAGGTCACCGACACGGCGCCCCGGCGGCCCGGCATGACCACTGTCCAGGTCACCGGCCACCAGGACGAGAGTCTGGTCTTCCTCGCCACGCTGTCGGCGCCGCGCGCCGACTGACCAGTGGGGCGAGGGAGAAGAGGACGACCATGATTCTGGTGACCGGGGCGACCGGAACCGTGGGAGGCGAGGTCGCCCGGCTGCTCGCGGCCGGCCATCCGCTGCGCATCCTGGCCAGACGGCCGGAGCGGGTAGCGGTCACCGGCCCGGCGGTCGAGGTGGTCGGCGGCGAGTACGCCGACCGCGACAGCCTCGACCGCGCGCTCAAGGGCGTACGGGCGGCCTTCCTGGTCACCGGCAGCATCGGGGAGCCGGACGACGTCCGGTTCGTGGAGGCGGCCCGCGACGCCGGAGTGCGCCACCTGGTCAAGCTCTCCGCGATGGCCGTCACCGACCCGGCCGCCGACGACCTCATCACCCGCCGCCAGCGCGAGAACGAGGAGGCCGTACGGGAGTCCGGGCTCGCCTGGACCCTGCTGCGGCCCCGGGCCTTCATGACCAACACCCTGTCCTGGGCGCGCTCGGTGCGCGAGGAGGGCGTGGTCCGCGCGCTGTACGGGGACGCGCCCAACGCGACCGTGGACCCGCGCGACATCGCGGAGGTGGCGGCCAGGGCGCTCACCGAGCCGGGCGTCCACGAGGGCCGCGCGTACGCGCTCTCCGGCCCGGCGGCCCTCACGCCCGCCGAACAGACCGCGCTCCTCGGCGACGCCCTGGGCAGACCGCTGCGGTTCGAGGAGCTGGCCCCCGAACGCGCCCGCGCCGCGCTCCTCGCGCGCTACCCGCAGCCGGTGGCCGAGGCGCTGCTCCACAGCGCTGAACGCCAGCGGGCCGGGGCGAAGGCCGGAGTGTCAGGGGCGGTCGAGGAGCTGACGGGGCACCCGGCGCGGTCGTACGCGGAGTGGGCGCGGGACCACGCGCAGGCCTTCGCGTGAGGTTCTCAGTACGTACGTAAGGGGCCTTGCCGGAAGTGTCCGGCAAGGCCCCACTTCTTTTACCCCGTTACCCCGTTACCCCGTCAGCCGTTCAGCAGGAGCGGCACTTCCCGGTGGCCGTTGGAGATGAACGACGGGAGCTGGGCGGGCTGTTCGCCGGGGGTCGCGAGGGCCACGTCCGGGAAGCGCTCGAACAGGGCCGACAGCGCCACCGTCGCCTCCAGGCGGGCCAGCGGGGCCCCCAGGCAGTAGTGGACGCCGTGCCCGAAGGCCAGGTGCTCGCGGCGCAGCGGGCGCGACGGGTCGAAGCGGTCGGCGTCCTCGCCGTGCACCGCGGGGTCGCGGCCGGGCCCGGCGAGCGCGACCAGGATCGGCTCGCCCCGGGGGATCACCACGCCGCCGATCTCGATGTCCTCCACCGCGTACCGCAGCGGCACATGGGCGGCCGGCGGCTCCCAGCGCAGGGTCTCCTCGATCACGTCCTCCCAGGCGACCTCGCCGCTGCGGACCCGGGCGAGCTCCTCGGGGTGGGTGAGCAGCGCGTACGCGGCCTGGTCGATCAGATTGACCACGGTCTCGAACCCGGCCGAGATCATCAGCAGCAGGGTGTCCACGAGCTCGACCTCGGTGAGGCCGCTGCCGTCGTCCTCGTCGCGGGTCGCGATGAGGCCGGTGGTCATGTCGTCGCCGGGGTTGGCGCGCTTGAAGGCGATGAACTCGTTGAGCGCCACATAGAGTTCGCGCCCGGTCGCCTCGGCCTCCTCGGCCGTCACCTCGGTGAGGAAGGTGATGTCGATGAGGCGGCAGAGCCGGTCGCGGGCGCTCTCCGGGACGCCGAAGAGCTCGCAGATCACCTGGACGGGCAGCGGGCTCGCGAACGCCTTGCGCAGATCGACCGGCTGGCCCTTCGGGGTGTCCGCGAGCTTGTCGAGGAGGTCGGAGACGATCCGCTCGATCGTCGGGCGCAGCGCCGCCGTCTGGCGTGCGGTGAACGCCCTCGACGTCAGCTTGCGCAGCCGGCTGTGCTCGTCCCCGTACGCGGTGATCATGCTGCGGACGGATATCCAGATGGCGAGTGGCCAGGTCCGGGGGATCTCGCCGTTGATCCAGGCGGGCCAGTGGCGTTCGGCGTCCTTGGAGACGCGCGGGTCGGTCATGAGGCTCTTGGCCGCCTCGGCGCTGGTGACCGACCAGGCGGCCACGCCGCCCGGCAACTCGATCCGGGTGACCGGGCCTTGCTCGCGGATGCGGGCGATCTCGCCGTGGATGTCGGTCCCGGAGGCGTCGATGGCGAACGGGCAGTGCTGCTGGGGCATGGAGGTGCTCCGTAAGAACGGGATGGGGGTGTGTGGCAGGGCCGCGTACTTCTGTGCCGACTACTGTGGGCGCAAGGGAAGAGGGGCGTCGACGTCGGTGCCGTTCCCTGACGCGCTCTCGACGCTGAGACACGCGCCGAGGCCGCCGCCGGTCCGGGCGGCGTACGACTCCATACGGTCGGCCGCGACGGCGGGCGCGGTGCCGAGCTCGTGGTGCGTCGTCCGCCCGAGCCCCCTTGCCCGCGACGGTACGACTGGATACAGCTGTGCGCTCATATGTCCTCCCCCCGCTTGCTCGGACGAGAGGACATTAACCAACCGGACCCCCGGTTTGACATCGGGGGTCCGGTTGGTGGGTGGGGGCGTTCCTGTCCTAGCCGGTGACGGTCCAGGTGTCGTTGCCGGTGAGGAGGTGGGTGAGGTCGCCTTTGCCGTGTTGTTCGATGGCGCGGTCGAGTTGGTCGGCCATTTGGGTGTCGTAGACGGGGCGGTTGGTGCTGCGCAGGACGCCGATGGGGGTGTGGTGGAGGGTGTGGGGGTCGGCGAGGCGGGAGAGGGCGAAGGCGGTGGTGGGGGAGGGGGCGTGGGCGTCGTGGGTGAGGACGGTGTGTTCGTTTTCGGGGGTGACTTCGATGATGTGGAGGTCGCCGGTGGCGGGGTCGCGGGTGACGCCTTTGTGGTTGTTGGTGCCGAAGCGGATGGGCTGTCCGTGTTCGAGGCGGATGACGGCTTCTTGTGCTTGTTCGTGGTCTTTGAGGGTGTCGAAGGCGCCGTCGTTGAAGATGTTGCAGTTCTGGTAGATCTCGATGAGGGCGGTGCCGGGGTGGTCGGCGGCCTGGCGCAGGGTTTCGGTGAGGTGTTTGCGGTCGGAGTCGATGGTGCGGGCGACGAAGGTGGCTTCGGCTCCCAGGGCGAGGGAGACGGGGTTGAAGGGCGCGTCGAGGGAGCCCATCGGCGTGGATTTGGTGATTTTGCCGAGTTCTGAGGTGGGGGAGTACTGGCCTTTGGTGAGGCCGTAGATGCGGTTGTTGAAGAGGAGGATTTTGAGGTTGACGTT
>NZ_JBFAAD010000044.1:0-50567 GCF_040639555.1 Streptomyces sp. NPDC023838 | reverse complement strand
GGCAAGGGGCAGATCTTCGTGAAGGGTGAGGTCATCAAGACCGTCCCGGAGTCGAAGATCGTCGAGACGCTGATCGAGGAAGCGATGAAGATCGCTGAGCAGATGGAGAAGGACGGCGTGATGTCCGGCGAGCCGCGGGTGTCTGTGGCGGGGTGAG
The DNA here is from genome assembly GCF_040639555.1 of Streptomyces sp. NPDC023838. Lineage (NCBI taxonomy): Bacteria > Bacillati > Actinomycetota > Actinomycetes > Kitasatosporales > Streptomycetaceae > Streptomyces > Streptomyces sp. NPDC023838. The sequence continues at coordinate 50,410 of NZ_JBFAAD010000044.1, read as the reverse complement.
CCCCCCACCCCGCCCCTTCCCTAAACCCTCCGGGGGTGGGGGGTGGGCTGAGGCGGCCCCCCCGGGGGGCTACGCCCCCGAACCCCGCTCGCGGGACCTGTGGCCCCTGCGCCCCGCTTCGGGGCTCCGCCCCGGACCCCGCTCCTCAAACGCCGGAGGGGCTGGTTTTGGCCGGGCCCCGTTGTGCCTCAAGGGGCGCGGGGCTGTGACATGTGCGGCTCCGCCGCGTGGGCGCGACCAGCCCCCTTGGCCCGCAGAGGGACACCGGGCCGAGAAGGGGCGCGGGGCTGTGACATGTGCGGCTCCGCCGCGTGGGCGCGACCAGCCGCCACCGGCCCGCGCCCGAGCGCGGACTCCAAGGCGCCGCCCCAGCCGCCCGCAGGGCTTTCGGGAAGGGGCGGGGTGGGGGCCTCCAGGCGGCCGGCCCCCACCGGCCCGCAGACGAACCCCAGGCCAAAAAGGGGGCGCGGGGAACTGCGCGACCGGCCACAGGCGGCCCGCAGGCGAGACACCGCACCCCCCCCCGGCGAAGCCGGGCAGGGCGGCGGCCGGGCGCCCCCGCCGGGTACAGTGCGGAGATCAGCAGACCGTATGGTGAGGCCCCACGTGTTGACGCAGACCACCACCCGGGTCCTCGAACCCGGTGACCTCGGCGCGGCGCTCGCCGTCCTGGAGAGCGAGCCGGTCGCCAACGCCTTCGTGGCCTCGCGCGTGCAGGTCGCCGGGCTCGACCCGTGGCGCCTCGGCGGCGAGATGTGGGGCTGGTACGCCGACGGCAAGCTGCGCTCGCTCTGCTACTCCGGCGCCAACCTCGTCCCGATCTGCGCCACCCCCGAAGCCGTCCGCGCCTTCGCGGACCGCGCCCGCCGCACCGGCCGCCGCTGCTCCTCCATCGTCGGCCCGGCCGAGCCGACCGCCCTGCTCTGGAGGCTCCTGGAGCCGCACTGGGGGCCCGCCCGAGACGTCCGCCCGCAGCAGCCGCTGATGGTCACCGAGCGGATGCCCGACGACGTGGTCCCCGACCCGTACGTCCGCCGGATCCGCAAGGACGAGATGGACGTGATCATGCCCGCGTGCGTGGCCATGTTCACCGAGGAGGTCGGCGTCTCCCCGATGGCGGGCGACGGCGGGCTGCTCTACCAGGCACGCGTCGCCGAACTCGTCGGCTCCGGGCGCTCGTTCGCCCGCGTCGAGGACGGCAAGGTCGTCTTCAAGGCCGAGATCGGCGCGGCCACCACGCGCGCGTGCCAGATCCAGGGCGTCTGGGTCGCTCCCGAGCACCGGGGCCGGGGCCTCTCCGTCGGCGGCATGGCCGCCGTCCTGCGCTACGCGCTCGCCGACGTGGCCCCGGTCGTCAGCCTCTACGTGAACGACTTCAACACGGCGGCACGCGCCTGCTACCGCCGGGTCGGCTTCCGTGAGACGGGGGCGTTCATGAGCGTCCTCTTCTGACTCCGCCGACTCTGCGGACTCTCGCGGCTCTTCCGAGCATTCCGTCTGACAGTAGGGTGCGGACCATGGCACCTTCCTTTGGAGCCGGTCCCCGGGTCCCCGAGGTCACGGTCGGACCGCTCGACCTCGCCGCTCGCGTGGACGAGGCCCTCGCCGTGCAGGCGGTCGCCTTCGGGCTCAGCCCCGAGGAGGTCGGCGTGCGCCGCCACATCGTGCTGCGCCACCTCGCCAGCCCCGGCGCGCGCGCCCTGGGCGCCACCACCCCCGACGGACGACTCGTCGGCTTCGTGTACGGGATGCCCAACGACCGTACGCACTGGTGGTCCACGGTCGTCGAGCCGTATCTGCGCCACAACGGCACCGACGCCTGGCTCGACGACTCCTTCGTGATCACCGAGCTCCATGTCCACCCCTCCCACCAGGGCCGGGGCACCGGCCGGGAGCTCATCACCCGGATCACCGACAGCGCGGCCGAGCCGAGGTCGATCCTCTCCGCGATCGACACGGAGAGCCCGGCGCGGGCGCTGTACCGGGCGCTGGGATATCTGGACCTCGCGGGCCAGGTCCACTTCCCCAGTGCGGCGCGGCCCTACGCCGTCATGGGCGCGCACCTGCCTCTGCGGCGGCCGTAAACCGATTTCCACGCGCGCGTGGCGCGCGGATAACCTCCTGAGACCACCCGTGTACGTACAGGAGAGATCCCCATGGCAGCCGCCCAGGTCCAGCGCATGTCCCGTCTGATGGTCAAGACACTGCGCGACGACCCGGCGGACGCGGAGACGCTCAGCCACAAGCTGCTGGTCCGGGCCGGATACGTACGGCGCAACGCGGCTGGTATCTGGACCTGGCTGCCGCTCGGCAAGAAGGTCCTGGACAACATCTCCAACATCGTCCGCGAGGAGATGGACGCCATCGGCGCCCAAGAGGTGCTGCTGCCCGCGCTGCTGCCCAAGGAGGCGTACGAGGCGAGCGGGCGTTGGGAGGAGTACGGCGACCTGCTGTTCCGGCTCAAGGACCGCAAGGGCGCGGACTATCTGCTCGGGCCCACCCACGAGGAGATCTTCACCCAGACCGTCAAGGACCAGTGCACGTCCTACAAGGACCTGCCGGTGATGCTCTACCAGATCCAGACCAAGTACCGGGACGAGGCGCGGCCCCGGTCGGGCGTGCTGCGCGGGCGCGAGTTCCAGATGAAGGACTCGTACTCGTTCGACACGACGGACGAGGGCCTGGCCGAGTCGTACGCGCTGCACCGCGAGGCGTACCGGAAGATCTTCGCCCGGCTCGGGCTCGACTACCGGATCGTCTCGGCGGTCTCGGGGGCGATGGGCGGCTCGGCGTCGGAGGAGTTCCTGGCCCCGGCCGCCGCCGGCGAGGACACCTTCGTGGACTGCCCGGCGTGCGAGTACGCGGCGAACACGGAGGCGGTGACCTTCGTCGCGGCGGCCGTGGACGCGTCCGGGGTCGGGCCGGTGGAGGAGCTGGACACGCCGGACACCCCCACGATCGAGAGCCTGGCGGCCCATCTGGGCGTCCCGGCCTCCGCCACCCTCAAGAACCTCCTGGTCAAGGTGGACGGCGAGATCGTGGCGGTCGGCGTACCCGGCGACCGCGAGGTGGACCTGGGCAAGCTGGGCGAGCACCTGGCGCCCGCGGTGGTGGAGCTGGTGACGGCGGAGGACTTCGCGGACCGGCCCGATCTCGTACGCGGCTACGTCGGCCCGCAGGGCCTGGACAAGGTCCGCTACATCGCCGACCCCCGGGTGGCGCCGGGCACGGCGTGGGTGACGGGGGCGAACCGGGCGGACACGCACGCCCGTAACGTCGTGTGCGGGCGGGACTTCTCGGTCGACGACTACCTCGACGTGGTCGTCGTCGAGGAGGGCGACCCGTGCCCCGCGTGCGGCGCGGGCCTCCGTCTCGACCGGGCGATCGAGATCGGGCACATCTTCCAGCTGGGGCGGAAGTACGCGGACACGTTCCAGCTCGATGTGCTGGGGCAGCAGGGCAAGCCGGTGCGGGTGACCATGGGGTCGTACGGGATCGGGATCTCGCGGGCCGTGGCGGCGCTGGCCGAGCAGACGGCCGACGCGCACGGGCTGTGCTGGCCCGCCGAGGTCGCGCCGGCGGACGTGCACGTCGTGGCGGCGGGCAAGGCGCTCCAGACGGAGGTGGCGCTGGACGCGGCGTCGCAGCTGGCCGCTGCGGGGTTGCGGGTGCTGGTGGACGACCGGGCGGGGGTGTCGCCCGGGGTCAAGTTCACGGACGCGGAGCTGCTGGGGGTGCCTCGGATCCTCGTGGCGGGGCGGCGGGCCGGGGAGGGTGTGCTGGAGCTCAAGGACCGGCGGACGGGGGAGCGGGAGGAGCTTTCTGTGGCGGAGGCGGTGGCGCGGCTGCGGGGGTAGCCGTGGGGTGGGCCGAGGCGACCTCCCCGGGGGGTACGCCCCCGGCCCCCCGTTTGCGGGCCTACGCCCCGGGACCCGCTTTCGGGGCTGCCCCCCCGGCCCCCGGTTTTCGGGACTTCGCCCCGGCCCCCGGTTTTCGGGGCTACACCCCGGCCCCCGGTTTTCGGGGCTACACCCCGGCCCCGGTTTTCGGGGCTACACCCCGGCCCCCGGTTTTCGGGGCTACACCCCGGCCCCGGTTTTCGGGGCTACCCCCCGGCCCCCGGTTTTCGGGGCTTCGCCCCAGGACCCTGTCTGTCTGCGGGCCGGCGGGGGCTGGTCGCGCAGTTCCCCGCGCCCCTCAAGTGCCGCTGCGCGGCATCCCCGGAATCGCCCCGACGGCCGGTCTTTTGGGGGTGCGGGGAACTGCGCTCCCAGCTCAAGCGGACCGCACCCGACGGACGGCCCGGTTTCTGAGGGGCGCGGGGAACTGCGCGACCAGCCCGAGTGGACCCGCACTCGACCACCGGCCGGATCTCTTAGGGGCGCGGGGAACTGCGCGCTCAGCCCAACCGGACCCGCACCCGACGGACGGCCCTGACATGTGCGGCTCCGCCGCGTGGGCGCGACAAGCCCCCACCGGCACGCAGGCGAACCCCGGGCCAAAGAGGGGCGCGGGGCTGTGACATGTGCGGCTCCGTCGCGTGGGCGCGGCCAGCCCCCGCCGGCCCGCAGGCGAACCCCGGGCCCAAAAGGGGCGCGGGGCTGTGACATGTGCGGCTCCGTCGCGTGGGCACGACAAGCCCCCGCCGGCCCGCAGGCGAACCCCGGGCCAAAGAGGGGCGCGTCGCTACAGCCAGCCCGCGAACTCCAGCAGGAGTTCCGACTCCTGGGCGCGGCCCGCGGCCCGCGCGCGCAGGCCGGACTCCACCGCTCGGAACAGGGTCCAGCCATGAAGCCGCGCCGGGTCGACATCCAGCGCGTCCGCCAGTTTGTTCACCCTGCGCCGCGCCACGGACGCGCCGCTGGGGGTCGCGATCAGGTCCTCGACGCGGTCGCGGACCAAGCGGGCCAAGTCGTAGGCGCGTTCGCCCACCAGCGGCTCCGGACCCACCGTCAGCCACGGCGAACGCTCGGCCGAAAGCACCTTGCTCTGGCGGAAGTTGCCGTGGAGGAGGAGCTCTTCCGGTGACGACGTGGTCAGGGTGGTGCGGGCGCTCAGCGCCGCCTCCGCCAGCGGGGCCAGCTCCTCCGGCAACTCGCCACGCATCACCGCCGCCTGACGGTCCGTCCGGTCCGCCACCGTCTCGAAGCCGTGGGCGGCCGGCGGCTCCACCCACAGGCGGCGCAGCGTTCCCGCCGCCTCCAGGAGCGCCTTCGCCTCGGGGAGCGAACGCAACGACACCTCGGGGTGCAGGCGTTCCAGCAGGAGGGAGGGGGAGTCCGGGACGTCCGCGTCCAGGAGTTGCGCCGCACCCCAGCCCTTCCAGTGCCGCAGCGCCGCCCGCTCCAGCTCCGGCCGCGCCTCGGCGGGGGCCAGCTTCAGGGCCGCCGGGGTGCCGTCCTGCCGCCGTACGAGGAGGACCAGGCTGCTGCGGCCCCCCGGTGCCTGCACCCGGTCCACCGTGAGCCCGCGCTCCGCGACCGCCGCGTCCACCAGTGCGGGCAACTGCCCCAGCCAGCGCGCCGCGACGTCGTCCCCGTACGTCTCGCCGAGCGCGCGTACCAGCCGCTCAGGCGGTTCGAAAGCCATGCGTGCGTCGTCCCCTTGGTCAGCTAGCCGGTCGGGCCCGGACGTTCGGCGAGCCCCGGAAAGGCTACGCTCCCGCCCCGCCACCTCCCCGCCCGCACCGCCGCCTCCCGCAGCGCGGCCGCCGCCTCGCGGCGCAACGGGCCCTCGGCCGCCCGTACGAGATCGGAGTAGACGCCCGCCACCCGGTCCTCCAGCTCGGCCGCCAGCCGCACCGCGGCCGCCGCGTCCGGCACCGGGAACGGCAGCGCGTACGCGGCCGCCGACGCGACCGGCGCGGCGCCCAGGTCCCGCACGGTCCGGGCGAGCGCGTCGCGGCGGGCGCGGTGGGCGGCGTACGCCTCCCGCGCCTCGGCTCCGCGCGGCTCGGCGACCCGGCCGCCGAGCACCCCGTACCCGTACACCGCCGCGTGTTCCGCCGCGAGCGCGGCCTGGGCCGCTTCCAGAGCCGACATCAGCCGAGGCCCTCCCGTCGCGTCAGGAGATACGCGTGGACCGCGCCCGCCGCAGCGACCGAGGCCAGCAGCCGGGCGAGCTCCGGGGGCGCCTCGGTGAGCGCCGCCGCGTGGGTGTCCGAGACCTGGCGGGCTGTCGTGGCCAGTTGGCGCAGCGCCTCGGCGGGGTCGTCGGGGACGGGTGCCGGAGGTGGCGAGGCGAGGTGCGCGGGGGCCGCCGCCAGCGCCGACGCGTGCTGCGCCGCCTCCTCGCGCAGGGGCGCGAGCCGCTCCCGTACCGCCGGATGGCGTACCGCCACCGCCTCGTACCGGTCGCGCAGCGCGGCGCTCGCCGCCGAGGTGCGCAGGCGCAGGGCGGCCTCCGCCCGTGCCGCGCGGGCCCGCTCCGTCTCGCTCCGGCCGGTCTGCGGCGACGGGCCGTCCGAGCAGGCGGCCAGGAGCCCGGCCGCGGCGGCCGCACCGGTCGCCGCGAGGGCGGCTCTGCGCGAGGTGGGCGTCCTGGTCGCGGGCACGTCTGTCTCCCCTGTGGGCTCCGGGCCCGGGGGCCGCCAAGTGATCACCGCAGGCGAGCGTACCCGCGCCCCGCCCAGGGTGGACGGCAACACCCCCCGGGACCGGATACCCTTTGACCTGACGGCGCAGACGTATGCCGTAAGTACGGCGCAGACGTATGCCGTAAGCGACGACCCACAACAGCACACGCGGCCGAGGAGTCACCCGGATGAGCACGACCCAGAGCGAGAGGCTGCGCGGACTGCTGGAACCGCTCGTCAGCGCCAAGGAACTCGATCTCGAGGAGATCGAGGTGTCCCGGGCCGGCCGTCGCCGCATGCTGCGGATCGTCGTCGACTCCGACGAGGGCGTGGAGCTGGACACCTGTGCCGAGTTGAGCCGCGCCGTCTCCGACGCGCTCGACGAGAGCGACGTCATGGGTGACGAGGAGTACGTCCTCGAGGTCACCTCCCCCGGTGCCGAGCGCCCGCTCTCCGAGCTGCGCCACTACGTGCGTGCCACCGGGCGGCTCGCCCGACTGACGCTGCGCGAGGACGGGGAGCTGGTCGCGCGGATCCTCGCGGCCGACGAGGAGGGTGTCGACCTCGAAGTGCCGGGCGTGAAGGGCCGCAAGGCCACCGCCCGCCGGGTCGCGTTCGCCGACATCGTCAAGGCGCGCGTCGAAATCGAGTTCAACCGCAAGGACAAGAAGGAAGAGGAGGCGTAGCCATGGACATCGACATGAGTGCCCTGCGGGGTTTGGTACGGGAGAAGGAGATCTCCTTCGACCTGCTGGTCGAGGCCATCGAGTCGGCCCTCCTCATCGCCTACCACCGCACCGAGGGAAGCTTCCGCCGCGCGCGCGTGCAGCTCGACCGCGAGAACGGTCATGTGACCGTGTGGGCGAAGGAAGACCCGGCCGACCTGGAAGAGGGCCAGGAGGCCAAGGAGTTCGACGACACCCCGACCGGCTTCGGCCGGATCGCCGCCACCACCGCCAAGCAGGTCATCCTGCAGCGGCTGCGCGACGCCGAGGACGACATCACCTTCGGTGAGTTCGCCGGGCGCGAGGGTGACGTGATCACCGGTGTCGTCCAGCAGGGCAAGGACCCCAAGAACGTCCTGGTCGACATCGGCAAGATGGAGGCCATGCTGCCGGTGCAGGAGCAGGTCCCGGGCGAGGAGTACACGCACGGACTGCGCCTTCGTACGTACGTCGTACGGGTGGCGAAGGGTGTGCGCGGTCCGTCCGTGACCCTCTCGCGCACCCACCCCAATCTGGTGAAGAAGCTCTTCGCCCTGGAGGTGCCGGAGATCGCGGACGGCTCGGTGGAGATCACCGCCATCGCCCGCGAGGCCGGCCACCGCACGAAGATCGCCGTCCGTTCGACGCGCTCGGGGATCAATCCGAAGGGCGCCTGCATCGGCCCGATGGGCAGCCGGGTGCGCAATGTCATGGCCGAGCTGCACGGCGAGAAGATCGACATCGTCGACTGGTCGGACGACCCGGCCGAGATGGTGGCGAACGCGCTCTCCCCGGCCCGGGTCTCCCGGGTCGAGGTCGTCGACATGGCGGCCCGCTCCGCGCGGGTGACCGTGCCCGACTACCAGCTGTCGCTGGCCATCGGCAAGGAGGGCCAGAACGCCCGCCTCGCCGCGCGGCTCACCGGCTGGCGCATCGACATCAGGCCGGACACGGAGCAGCCCTCCGAGCAGGACTGAGCAGACGGCCACGGGGCCCGGGAATAGGACCGGGCCCCGCTGCTGTTGCCGTCATGGCGATCTTTTAGGACAACAGCCGTTCGATTTTTGCCCCAAAGGGGTGAGGTCGGTACGGGGAGGTAGACTTAAACGTGTCTGGCCGGACGCATGCCCGCGCATGCCCTGAGCGAACCTGTGTGGGGTGCCGGGAGCGAGCGGCCAAGACCGATTTGCTGCGCATCGTGGAGGTCGAGGGCGCTTGCGTCCCCGATCCTCGCGGTACGCTGCCCGGCCGGGGTGCGTACGTTCACCCCGCCTCGGTCTGTCTCGACCTGGCGGTCCGTCGCCGGGCGCTCTCCAGGGCCTTCAAGGTCAAGGAGCAGCTGGACAGCGAGGCCGTGCGTCAGCACGTCGAGCAGGCAGCACCGTAAGAAGAAGTACGGCACGGAACACCGTGCGGTCAGGTACCTCGCGAGTTGGAAGTAGGTCGAGATTGCGATGAGCACTCGATGAGTACGCGATGAGTACGCCCATGAAGTAGCGACGGTCCGGCGGTAACCCGGACCTAAAAGGAGCGAAGTGGCTAAGGTCCGGGTATACGAACTCGCCAAGGAGTTCGGGGTTGAGAGCAAGGTCGTCATGGCCAAGCTCCAAGAACTCGGTGAATTCGTCCGTTCGGCGTCCTCGACGATCGAGGCGCCGGTTGTACGCAAGCTGACCGACGCTTTGCAGGGGCCCGGTGGCAACGCCGGCAAGTCCGCTGCCAAGCCCGGCGCGCCCCGCAAGGCGACGCCTGCCAAGCCCGCCGCGCCCTCCCCGGCGCAGGCGGCACGTCCCGCTGCCCCCAAGCCCGGCGCCCCGGCCCCCAAGCCGGCCGCCGCCGAGGCCCCCAAGAGCAGCACTCCGTCCACGGCGCCGGCCCCCGGCCCGCGCCCGGGCCCCAAGCCCGCGCCGGCCAAGCCCGCCCCGGCGGCTCCGGTCCCCGCGGCCGAGTTCTCGGCTCCGCCGGCTGCCCAGGCCCCCGCGCCGCAGCAGCAGCAGGCCCCGCGTCCCGCGGGTGCCACTCCCGGCCCGCGTCCGGCCGCCCGCCCCGCCGCCTCCGGCGGTCAGGGTGAGCGTCAGGGCGGCGAGCGTCAGGGTGCCCGTCCGGGTGCCCCGCGTCCGCAGGGCCAGGGCGCCGCGCGTCCGGGCGGTGCCCGTCCCGCGGGTCCCCGTCCCGGCAACAACCCCTTCACCTCCGGCGGCTCCACCGGCATGGCGCGCCCGCAGGCGCCCCGTCCCGGCGGCGGCGCGCCGCGTCCCGGTGGCGCCGGTGCTCCCGGTGGTGCCCCGCGTCCGCAGGGCGGCCCCGGTGGCGCTCCGCGTCCGCAGGGCCAGGGTGCTCCCTCCGGCCGGCCCACCCCGGGCGGTATGCCCCGCCCGCAGGGCGGCGCTCCGCGCCCCGGCGGTGCCCCGGGCGGTAACCGTCCGAACCCCGGCATGATGCCGCAGCGTCCCGCTGCGGGCCCGCGTCCCGGCGGCGGCCCCGGTGGCCGTGGTCCCGGTGGCCCCGGTGGCCGTCCGGGCGGCGCCGGCCGTCCTGCGGGCGGCGGCTTCGCCGGCCGTCCGGCCGGTCCCGGCGGCGGCGGTCGTCCCGGTGGCGGCGGTGGCTTCGGCGGCCGTCCCGGCGGTGGCGGTGGCGCTCCCGGTGGTGGCGGCGGCTTCGGCGGCGGTCGTCCCGGCTTCGCCGGTCGTCCCGGCGGCCCCGGTGGCCGTGGCGGCACGCAGGGTGCCTTCGGCCGTCCCGGCGGGCCCGCCCGTCGCGGTCGCAAGTCGAAGCGTCAGAGGCGCCAGGAGTACGAGGCCATGCAGGCCCCGTCGGTCGGCGGCGTGATGCTGCCTCGCGGCAACGGCGAGACCGTTCGCCTGTCGCGCGGTGCGTCGCTCACCGACTTCGCGGAGAAGATCAACGCCAACCCGGCGTCGCTCGTCGCCGTGATGATGAACCTCGGCGAGATGGTCACCGCCACGCAGTCCGTCTCCGACGAGACGCTGCACCTGCTGGCCGGCGAGATGAACTACACGGTTCAGATCGTCAGCCCGGAGGAGGAGGACCGCGAGCTGCTCGAGTCCTTCGACATCGAGTTCGGCGAGGACGAGGGCGGCGAGGAGTACCTCGTGGCGCGTCCGCCGGTCGTCACCGTCATGGGTCACGTCGACCACGGAAAGACCCGACTGCTCGACGCGATCCGCAAGACGAACGTCGTGGCGGGCGAGGCCGGTGGCATCACCCAGCACATCGGTGCCTACCAGGTCGCGACCGAGGTCAACGGCGAGGACCGCAAGATCACCTTCATCGACACCCCGGGTCACGAGGCGTTCACCGCCATGCGTGCCCGTGGTGCCAAGTCGACCGACATCGCGATCCTCGTGGTGGCGGCGAACGACGGTGTGATGCCCCAGACGATCGAGGCGCTCAACCACGCCAAGGCGGCCGACGTGCCGATCGTGGTCGCGGTGAACAAGATCGACGTCGAGGGTGCGGACCCGGTCAAGGTCCGCGGTCAGCTGACCGAGTTCGGTCTGGTGGCCGAGGAGTACGGCGGCGACACCATGTTCGTCGACATCTCCGCCAAGCAGGGTCTGCACATCGACTCCCTGCTGGAGGCCGTCGTCCTCACCGCCGACGCCTCGCTCGACCTGCGGGCCAACCCGGAGCAGGACGCGCAGGGCATCGCGATCGAGGCCCACCTCGACCGCGGTCGCGGCGCCGTCGCCACCGTCCTCGTCCAGCGCGGTACCCTCCGCGTCGGCGACACGATGGTCGCCGGTGACGCCTACGGCCGAGTGCGCGCCATGCTCGACGACAAGGGCGAGAACGTGGAAGAGGCGGGTCCGTCGACTCCGGTCCTCGTCCTCGGTCTCACCAACGTCCCGGGCGCGGGCGACAACTTCCTGGTGGTCGACGAGGACCGTACGGCCCGTCAGATCGCCGAGAAGCGTGCTGCTCGTGAGCGCAACGCGGCCTTCGCCAAGCGCACCCGCCGGGTGTCCCTCGAGGACCTCGACCAGGTGCTCAAGGCCGGTCTGGTCCAGGACCTCAACATCATCATCAAGGGCGACGCGTCCGGTGCGGTCGAGGCTCTCGAGTCCTCGCTGCTCCAGCTCGACGTCGGTGAAGAGGTCGACATCCGCGTCCTGCACCGCGGTGTGGGTGCGGTCACCGAGTCCGACATCGACCTGGCGATGGGCTCCGACGCCATCGTCATCGGCTACAACGTCCGTGCGGCCGGCCGTGCCGCGCAGATGGCGGAGCGCGAGGGCGTCGACGTCCGGTACTACTCGGTGATCTACCAGGCCATCGAGGAGATCGAGGCGGCCCTCAAGGGCATGCTCAAGCCGGAGTACGAGGAGGTCGAGCTCGGCACCGCGGAGATCCGCGAGGTCTTCCGCTCGTCCAAGCTCGGCAACATCGCGGGTGTGCTCATCCGCTCCGGCGAGGTCAAGCGGAACACGAAGGCCCGCCTCCTCCGGGACGGCAAGGTCATCGCGGAGAGCCTCAACATCGAGGGTCTGCGCCGCTTCAAGGACGACGTCACCGAGATCCGCGAAGGCTTCGAGGGTGGTATCAACCTCGGAAACTTCAACGACATCAAGGTCGACGACGTCATCGCGACGTACGAGATGCGCGAGAAGCCGCGCGGCTGATCGTCGTATCGACCCGGGGCCGGTCGGCGGAGCTTATTTCCGTCGATCGGCCCCGGCCGTTGCGTGTACGGTTCTGGTGTCCCCGCCAAGTCATTGACGGGGCCACCTACCCCGGACCGGCGGGATATCCGGACACCTATGTATGTGGGGACGCTGTCCTTCGATCTGCTCCTCGGCGACGTACGGTCGTTGAAGGAGAAACGCTCCGTCGTCCGGCCGATCGTCGCCGAACTCCAGCGCAAGTACGCGGTGAGCGCGGCGGAAGTCGGCGACCAGGACCTCCATCGCAGGGCCGAGATCGGCCTGGCGGTGGTCTCCGGCGACACGGGGCACCTCACAGACGTACTCGACCGGTGCGAGCGCATGGTCGCCGCCCGGCCGGAGGTGGAGCTGCTGTCGGTACGACGCAGGCTCCACAGTGACGAAGACTGAAAACTGAGCTTGAGCAAGGCAAAGAAGGAGAAGGACCAGTGGCCGACAACGCGCGGGCGAAGAAGCTGGCGGACCTCATCCGGGAGGTGGTCGCCCAGAAGCTGCAGCGCGGCATCAAGGACCCGCGCCTCGGTACGCACGTGACCATCACGGACACCAGGGTCACCGGCGACCTGCGGGAGGCCACGGTCTTCTACACGGTCTACGGCGACGACGAGGACCGGGCCAGCGCGGCCGCCGGCCTGGAGAGCGCCAAGGGCATCCTGCGCTCGGCCGTCGGGGCCGCCGCCGGCACCAAGTTCACGCCCACCCTGACGTTCGTGGCGGACGCCCTCCCGGAGAACGCCAAGACGATCGAGGACCTGCTCGACAAGGCGCGGGCCTCGGACGCCGCGGTGCGCGAGGTCTCCTCGGGCGCGAAGTACGCCGGCGACGCCGACCCGTACAAGAAGCCCGGTGACGACGACGAGGACGACGAGGGCACCGCCGCCGAATGAGCAACGTACAGAAGACGCCGGACGGCCTTGTCATCGTCGACAAGCCGTCCGGCTTCACTTCGCACGACGTCGTGGCCAAGATGCGCGGGATCGCCAGGACCCGCCGGGTCGGCCACGCGGGCACGCTCGACCCGATGGCGACGGGCGTGCTCGTTCTGGGCGTCGAGCGCGCCACCAAGCTGCTCGGGCACCTCGCCCTGACCGAGAAGGAGTACCTCGGTACGATCCGCCTCGGCCAGGACACCGTCACCGACGACGCCGAGGGCGAGATCACCTCGTCCACCGACGCCTCGAAGGTGACCCGCGAGGGCATCGACACCGGGGTCGCGGCGCTGACCGGCGCCATCATGCAGGTCCCGTCGAAGGTCTCGGCCATCAAGATCGACGGCAAGCGCTCCTACGCGCGCGTGCGCGGCGGCGAGGACTTCGAGATCCCGGCCCGTCCGGTGACGGTCTCCTCGTTCCGGGTGTACGACGTGCGCGAGGCGGTGGCCGAGGACGGCACCCCGGTCGTCGACCTGGTCGTCTCGGTGGTCTGCTCCTCCGGTACGTACATCCGCGCCCTCGCCCGCGACCTGGGCGCCGGGCTCGGTGTCGGCGGACATCTGACCGCGCTGCGGCGCACCCGCGTCGGCCCCTACGGCCTGGACGCGGCGCGCACGCTCGACCAGCTCCAGGAGGAGCTGACGGTGATGCCGGTCGCCGAGGCCGCGGCCGCCGCGTTCGCCCGCTGGGACGTGGACGAGCGGCGCGGGGGGCTCCTGCTGAACGGGGTGCGCCTGGACATGCCCGAGGTGTACGGCGACGGCAAGCCGGTCGCCGTCTACGGGCCGGGGGAGAAGCTGCTGGCGCTCGTCGAGAGCCAGCGCGGCAAGGCGAAGAGCCTGGCGGTGTTCGGCTAGCCCCGCGACGGGTGCGGCCGGGACTCGTCCCGGGTTCTCAAACGTGTGGCGGGCTCCTTGCGAGCCCGCCACACGTGTTTTCACCCTTGGGGGCAGGCGCTCGTAGTGAAAGCGGGGTGCACTCGGGGGCGCTTTCGTCTCGCGTTCTTCTCGGGTGGATCATCCCAGAACTACCGTTTCGGACATGGGACGCGGGGACGGTGACGGGGGCCGGGAGACACTGGTACGGATCTGCGATCTGGCGGGACGTACCCGGGGGGCCGGCTTCGTCGCCGACGACCGCGGCACCGTGGTGACCAGCCACGAAGCGGTGGACGGGCTGAGCCGGGTGGTGGTGCACGCGCCCGGCGAGCGCACCTGCCTCGCCGAGGCCGACGACGTCACCCCGCTGCCGGAGGCCGGCCTCGCCCTGGTGCGCACCGACGGCCTGGAGGTGCGGCCGCTGCCCGTCGCCGCCCGGGGGTCGGTCGCCGCGGGCACGTACGTGCGGATCGCCGCGCACGGCTGGCGCGAGGCACGGGTGCTCGGCGAGTCGCCCGTCACCTACACCGCCACCGACCGCTTCCACCTCCTCGCCTCCGCCCTGGAGCTGGCGATCGGCACCGAGGGCGCCGACGCGCTGCGGCTCGGCGGGGAGGCCGCGGGCGGGCCGGTCCTGGACGCGGCGACGGGTGCGGTGCTCGGGGTGCTCGGCACCGCGCTGCACGCGGCGCATCGGGCGGCCGGGTTCGCGGTGCCGCTGCGCCCCGACGGCGGCCCGCTGGAAGAGCTGCTGCGGCGCAACGCGGCGACCGTTCCCGGGTACGGCGAGGACCTGAACCTGGCGGGCGCGCTCCAGCTCACCGCGACCTCGGTGGGCTCGGCCGACGGTCCGGGCGTGCGCGAGGACCCGGTCGAACGGCGGCTCACCGTACGGCACTTCACGGACTTCGCGGCCGGGAGCGCCTCGGTGCTCGGCCTGGTCGGGGACCCCGGCACCGGCCGCACCACCGAGCTCGCCGCCCTCGCCGCCCGCCGCGCCCGGGGCGCCGAGCCCGCCCCCACGGTGTGGCTGCGCGGCGCGGACCTGCGCGCGGGCGACGGCTCGGTGGCCGACGCGGTGGCGCGGGCGCTGCGGCAGGCGGGCCGGATCGTGGCGGCCGCGGGCGCCCCCGGCGACATGGAGTGCGCCACCCCCGAGCGGGTGGCACGGCTGGCCTCGGACGCCGGGCGCCCCCTGTTCGTCCTGCTCGACGGGCCCGAGGAGATGCCGCCCGTCCTCGCGCACCGGCTGCCCGAGTGGACGGCCGGTACGGCGGCGTGGCTGCGCGAGGCCGGGGCTCGGCTCGTGGTCGCCTGCCGCCCCGAGCACTGGGAGCAGGCCGGGGCGCTCTTCCCGCCGGACGCGCTGCACCCGGCCGAGGCGGCCCGGCTGCCGCACGCCGTGCGGATCGGCGACCTCTCCCGCAAGGAGGCCGCCCGGGCCCGCGAGCGGTACGGCATCCCGGACGGCGCCCTGGCCGACCGGGCCGGGCGCCATCCGCTCACCCTGCGGCTGCTCGCCGAGGTGCGCGAGGCGCTGCCGGGCGAGGTGCCGGGCCGGCCCGGCCGCGAGGACGTCTTCGCCGCCCATCTGGACCTGATGTGCCTGCGCGTGGCGGTACGGCTCGCGGCCGCCCGGCGCCCCGCGCTGCGCGGCACGGCGGTGCGACGGCTGGCCGCGCGGGTCTCGGGCCGGGTCCACGAGGCGGCCCGGCGCTGTCTGGGCCCCGGTCAGGGCGAGCTGGACCGGGAGAACTTCGAGGAGATCTTCCCCTGGCGCACCGGCTGGGCGTCGGCGGTCCTCACCGAGGGCCTGCTGGTCCCGGCGGGCTCCGGCTACCGCTTCGCGCACGAGGAGCTGGCCGACTGGCTCCAGGCCGCCCACCTCGACCTGGACGGTGCCCTGCACACCCTGGTCCACCGCTGGTGCGAGGACGCACCCGGCGCCGCCGACCGAGCCCCGGCCCGCCTGCCGTCGAGGCCCGGCACGAGCGGGCCGGGCGGGGAGAGCGGAGAGGCGACGGCATACGTGCCGCCACCGCCGGGTTCGCGCGCCGCCGCCCACGCGGGCGAGGGCGAGGAACCCCCCGGGCCGACGCCCGGCGGCGTCCCCGACCAGCGCCGCGCCCCCCGCCGTGAGGACGGCAGGCGGGGGCGGCGGTTCCGGCCGGGGCCGCCGCCGCCCGCGCCCGGGACGACGCCCGCGCCCCCGCAGGACGAGCCACGTACGCTCCCCGTGCCCCGGCACCGCGTCGGCCCCGTGCTGCAGGCCCTGCTGCTCCTCGACCGCGAGCACGGGGCCGACCGGCTCGCCCCGCGCCTGGCGAAGCTGGTGGAGGCGCTCGACCGGCTCGCGACGGGGCCCGGCGCGGGCGAGCCGGACCGGGTGGAGGACGCCTGCTGGTGGGCCGTCCATCTGCTCACGCAGACGCTGTTGAGGGTGCCCGAGCCCCGTTCGTACCTCTGTGTGCTGCGGCTGCTCGCCGACCGGATCAGCGAGCGGTCGGTGCGCGCGGGCGGGCCGGGGGAGCTCGGCTCTCTCGGCGCGTTCGGGCCGTGGTTCTGGCAGCGGCTGCGGATCGGCGACGACCGCCGGATGGAGCTGATGCGGCGGCTGGTGCCCGCCGACGGGGCGCCGGGGGCAGCGCCCCAGTGGGAGCGATACCTGGACGCCGTGGACCGGCGGCTCGCGGCCGAGCCCCGCAGCGTACAGCCGCTGCTGTGCCGGTGGTTCACCGACGAGCGGCCGCTGCCCGCGCCGGAGGGCAGCGCGATGCGCCCGACCGTCGCCGGGGCCGCGCAGGCCCTGCTCTACGCCCGCCGCTCACTGGCCATCGACGACCTCACCGAGGCCCTGGTCACCACCGCGCACGCCCGGGCCGACGAACTCCTGGCCGCGCTCGCCGAGGACGAGCCGTCCGCGCTCTGCCGGGCCGTGGACCGCTGGGCCCACGACGACCGGCCCGAACGCCGGGTGGCGGCCGCCGCGTACGGGCCGCGCGTCGCGCCGTACGTCACCACCGGCGCCGACCGCGACCTGCTGCGCTACGCGGCCCTCGCCCTGCTCGCCCGGTCCGCCGACACCCCCCTGCACGGCGCCGCGCTCGGCCTGCTCATCCGCGACCCCCGCACCCGCGCCCGCTACCTCGACAAGACGCTCGCCCGGTACACGGGCGGCGACCCCCGGCTGCCCGCCGCCGCGCTCGTCGCCGCCCTCACCACCCACCCGGAGCCGGTGCTCGCCGCCTTCCAGACGCGCCTGGACCAGCCGGGCGACGCCGCGGCCGAGGTGCTGGGGGCGCTCGCCGAGATCAACACGCCCGCGCTCGCCCGGCGCGCGGCCACCCTGGTCCGCGGCTATCTGGACCGCCACCCCGACGGCGCGGCGCACGCCGCCGCGTTCGTGGAGCGGCGCCTGGAGTACGGACCGGCCGCCAGAGCCGTGCTCTTCCCGCTGGTCACGTCCATCCTGCGGGGCTGCTCGCCGCAGGTGCGGCGGGCGCTGGCGCCGGTGCTCGCCGCCCCCGGCAGCCGCACCTCGCGCCCCCTGCGGGCCGAGCTCCTGGACGTACTCCTCGAATACGAGCGGTACGAGTCGCGGGACCCGGCGGTCCTGCACGCCCTGCTGCGGGCCGCGGCACTGGGGGCCGGGGAGCGCCCCGAGGCGCGCACCCGTGACCTGGTCCACCGCACCGCGCTGCTCCTGGCGCGAACCCCCGAAGGCGCCTGCTGCTTCGACCGCCGGATCGTCGAGCTGGCCGGGGAAGTACCGGAATTCGCCGTTCAGGTGGCGGGCTGGCTGGTCCAGGCGCCGCACGAGTGGTCGGCCGTGATCGGGCCGAGCGCCCGGCGTACGGTCGAGACGCTTGCGGTGCCCATGCCGATGCGAGCCGAACACGCCGGGCATGGCAGTCTTAGACCTGTGTGAGAGGCCGACTCTCACGTACACGGGTTCGGATTTCGGGCGAGTTTCGGGCGAGGAGCGGTCACAGTGCAGCGCTGGCGTGGCTTGGAGGACATTCCCCAGGACTGGGGACGCAGCGTCGTCACCATCGGCTCCTACGACGGGGTGCACCGCGGGCATCAGGTGATCATCGGGCGGGCCGTGGCGCGCGCCCGTGAGCTGGGCATCCCCTCCGTCGTGGTGACCTTCGACCCGCACCCCAGCGAGGTCGTGCGCCCCGGCAGCCACCCGCCGCTGCTCGCCCCGCACCACCGGCGCGCCGAGCTGATGGCGGACCTCGGCGTGGACGCGCTGCTCATCCTCCCGTTCACCAGCGAGTTCTCGAAGCTGTCGCCGGCCGAGTTCGTGGTCAAGGCGCTCGTCGACAAGCTCCACGCGCGCGTGGTCGTCGAGGGCCCCAACTTCCGCTTCGGCCACAAGGCGGCCGGCAACGTGGAGTTCCTGGCCGAGCTGGGCGAGACGTACGACTACGAGGTGGACGTCATCGACCACTTCGTCACCGGCGACGCGGCCGGCGGCCAGCCGTTCTCCTCCACCCTGACCCGACGCCTGGTCGCCGAGGGCGATGTGGAGGGTGCCGCCGAGATCCTGGGCCGTCCGCACCGCGTCGAGGGCGTGGTGGTGCGCGGCGCGCAGCGCGGCCGCGAGCTGGGCTACCCCACCGCGAACGTGGAGACCCTGCCGCACACCGCGATCCCCGCCGACGGCGTGTACGCGGGCTGGCTCACCGCGAACGGCGAGCGGATGCCCGCCGCGATCTCGGTCGGCACCAACCCGCAGTTCGACGGCACCGAGCGCACGGTCGAGGCGTACGCGATCGACCGCGTCGGGCTCGATCTGTACGGGCTGCACGTGGCCGTCGACTTCCTCGCGTACGTACGCGGGCAGGAGAAGTTCGAGTCGATCGAGGCGCTGCTCGAAGCGATCGCGCGCGATGTGAAGCGCTCGACCGAGCTGATCGAGGCGGATGAGGCACGCGAGGCACGCGAGGCACGCGCCTAGGACCAGTCAAACGATGGTCAATCAGTGACCAGAAACCGCCCAAGAGCTGGCATCCATTGACTATGGGTGAAGGCTTTGGGCGGTTTTCGTCGTATTGACGGATCGGAGCGGCGCCTAAGTTGAGACACGTGGCTGAACCGAACGTGTCCCGGATCCTCGGCATCGTAGGCGTCGACGCGGCCAGGACCGCGCAACCCGGCGTCCCGCCGTACCACACACCGGTGTTCGTCCCGGCCCACCCGCGCTATCCAGCCGGAGGCGCCGCGCCGCGCGTCGACTTCGAGCTGCTGCGGCCGCCCTCGGGACCGCCGGTCCCGGTGGCCTTCAGTAGCCTGCCGAAGCTGGTCGACGCGCTCGGCCCGATGCAGCCCTGGATCGCCGTCTCCCTCGGCCCGTTCGCGGAGGCGATGCGCGAGGCCCGGCTGCCCAAGGTGCGCCTCGACCCGGAGGTGGCGCCGGGCGGCCGCAGATGGCAGTCGGAGGATCTGGAGCGTACCTACGGAGAGAACGGGGCAGAGGCATGAGCGCCGATGTGAAGGTCCTTCTGGCCGACCTCAACGCGATGGCGTCGACCTTCCACAAGGAAGCCGGTATCTACCGGGACATGCACGCCAACGTGAAGCCCGCGGTGGCCGGTTCCGGCGACGCCGGGTGCGACGCGGCCATCAAGGCGATGGCCGACCTGATAGCGGGCCTGCACGACAAGCTGTCGGACCGGCTGGAGGACCACAGCGACAAAGTGAAGTACGCGCACGACTCGATGCAGCGCAACGACATCGACGTACACGGTCTCTTCGAAGACCTGATGTGAAGGGCACGCGGTGAGCGACAGCTGGGTGGGCGGGGACATCGGCGGCATCCGCACGATGGGCGACGCCTACAAGAACGCCAAGCACGACCTCGAATCGATCGTGAAGCCGCTGGGCACGGTCGTCGAGCAACTCGCCAAGGACGCGGCCTGGGAGGGCGAGGCGGCCGAGTCGTTCCGCGCCAAGTGGAGCGAGGACGCGCTGACGGCGGGCGGGTTCGCGGAGCTGGTCCACGCGACCGGCGAGATCCTCACGACGCTGGCCGACCACCTCTCCGCGGCCGAGAGCGCGCTGCAGAACGCCGAGGACGTCGCCGTGAAGGCCGGCGTCCCCATGGGCCCCAAGGGCGTCCCCGGCCAGCTGATGACCAACAACCCGCCGCATCCCGACGAGCAGAAGGCGATCAAGGCGCTCACGGACTACGGGACCGTGCGCGACGAGATCCTGCACACCGCCCAGCAGGCCCGCCTCGACGCGGCCGAGGCGCTCAACAAGCTGTACGAGGAGGACACCTCCGAGGTGTCGAAGGGTGACAAGGTCACCATCGCCGACTATCTGCGCGGCCTGTACGCGTACGACTCCGAGCGCACCCGGGTGAAGGGGAAAGACGCCGCCACCAAGCTGGACGATGCCAAGAAGGAGGCGGACGAGGCGAAGAAGGACCTGCGGGCCGAGCGCAAGGACTGGCAGAAGCAGGGCAAGACCCTGCCCAAGGACTCCCCGGCACGCCTCGCCTACAAGGACGCGCTGACCAAGCTGGACAGCCTGGAGACCGACATCGCCCGAGCCGAGCACGGCAGTTCGGCGCTGCCGTACGACCACGCGCTCAATGTGAAGGTCGGGGACGCGGCGGAAGCGCTGCGGCTGGGCAAGAGCCTGGAGAAGCTGCCGGAGTTCCTCAAGGAGATCCCGGTGGTCGACGTGGCGGCGGCGAGCGTCTGCGGCCTCCTGGAGGCGAAGGACGACCACGACAAGGGGTGGTCGTGGACGCACTCGGTGGTGGTGGACGGGGGTGCGGCGCTGGGGGGCCTCGCGGCGGGCACCGCCGCGGTCGCCCTGGTGGCGAGTTCGGAGATCACCGTGCCGGTGGCCGTGGTCGCCGGAGTCGGCGGCATGGTGATCATCGGGACGACGGACCTGCTCGACGAGGCGTTCCACGAGCACTGGAGCGAGGACATCCACGACCACGGCGTGATCGGCGGCATCCTGCACGGCTCCGCCAACGTCGCGTCCGACACGTGGGGGGACGTCAAGCGACTCGGCAGCGATGCCAAGGACGGAGCGAAGAAGGTGTGGCATGGCTTCACGGGTCTCTTCTGAGGGTGTGACTCCCGCGAAACTGCCCGTGGTCGGCACCACGTGGTACCGCCGGGGTCCGCGCTACTGGCTGCGGCGCGCCGGATTCGGCTTCGCCGGCCTGCTGACGGCGGTCCTCGTGTGCGCTGCCGCCTGCGCACTCTTCGACGGCCTGGTCTCCGGGCTGCCCGACGGCTGGCGCAAGGCCGGTTACGTCGTCGAAGGGGCTGCGGGCGTTGCCGGTCTGGCCTGGGGCTGGGTACGCGGGCGCCGCCAGATTCGCGAGCGGCTCGCCAACCCGCCGACGCCCGAGCAGAGTTGGGCGCGCCAGCGAGAGGCCCGGCGAGGCGCGGCGAGTGGTGTCAGCAGCCGTGGCCTCATGTTGCTCATGCTGCCGTTGTTGCCTGCGGTGATGGCGTGGTGGCTGGGCACGATGTGTGCGGCCACGTTCGTGTGGGAACTGCCGTCGGAGGTGGGCGCTCGGAGGGCGCTCCAGTAGGGGTGCGGGCTGTGACCTTGTGCGGCTCCGCCGGGTGGGCGCGACCAGCCACGCACGGTCCGCGGCCGAAGGATTTTCAGGCCGAAGGGCCCGTACCGTCGCTCGGACGGTACGGGCCCTTCGGTGTTGCCGCTCCTACTGCTGAGGCGGCTGCGGCTGCTGCCAACCCTGAGGCGGCTGCTGCCCCCCGTATGGCTGAGGCTGCTGCGGCGCATACGGCTGGGGCTGGGCCTGACCGGGGAACGGCTGCCCGGGGACGGGCTGCCCCGGCATCGGCTGGCCAGGCACGGCCTGCCCGGCCGGCGGCGCGTACTGGCCCGGCATCGGCGGAGCCATGTGCGGCGGCGGGTTGACCCCGTCTCCGGTCCACAGCCCCTGCTGCTGCTGGGCCCGTACGAAGTCCTCGGCCACCAGCGCCGACAGATGGAAGTACGCCTCGCGCGTCTTGGGCCGCATCATGTCGAGGTCGACCTCGGCGCCCGCCGCCAGGTGCTCGTCGAACGGGACCACGACAACGCCCCGGCAGCGGGTCTGGAAGTGCTGGACGATGTCGTCCACCTTGATCATCTTGCCGGTCTCGCGGACCCCCGAGATGACGGTGAGGGAGCGCTGGACGAGGTCGGCGTACCCGTGCGCGGAGAGCCAGTCCAGGGTCGTGGACGCGCTCGACGCACCGTCCACGGACGGGGTGGAGATGATGATCAGCTGGTCCGCGAGGTCGAGGACGCCGCGCATCGCGGAGTACAGCAGACCCGTACCCGAGTCGGTCAGGATGATCGGGTACTGCTTGCCCAGGACGTCTATCGCCCGCCGGTAGTCCTCGTCGTTGAACGTCGTGGACACGGCCGGGTCAACGTCGTTGGCGATGATCTCCAGGCCGGACGGCGCCTGGGAGGTGAACCGGCGGATGTCCATGTACGAGTTGAGGTACGGGATCGCCTGGACCAGGTCGCGGATGGTGGCCCCGGTCTCGCGGCGCACCCGGCGGCCGAGCGTACCGGCGTCCGGGTTGGCGTCGATCGCCAGGATCTTGTCCTGCCGCTCGGTCGCCAGCGTCGCGCCCAGCGCGGTGGTGGTGGTCGTCTTGCCGACACCGCCCTTGAGGGAGATGACCGCGATCCGGTAGCACGACAGCACGGGAGTCCGGATGAGGTTGAGCTTCTGCTGCCGCTCGGCCTCCTCCTTCTTGCTGCCGAACTTGAAGCGCGAGGCGCCGCCGGGGTTACGGCTGCTCTTCGCCTTCTGCTTGTTGTTGCGCAGCAGCCGGTCGGAGGAGAGCTCGACGGCCGCGGTGTACCCGAGCGGCGCGCCCGGCACGGAACGCTCGCGCTGGTCGTGCGCCACGGGGGAGGGCCACCCGGCCCCGCTCCGAGGATCCACGGGCCCGGCGGGCGCCTGCGCCTGCGGCAACGGTTGCGGCTGCGGCTGCGGTTGCGCCGGGGGCTGGGCCTGCTGGTGCGGTGCCTGCTGGTGGGGTACGGGGAGGGGGGCGCCGGGGGCCGCACCGGCCGGGCCGGGCTGGGGGAAGCCGTAGCCGCCCTGAGGGGGCTGGGGGGCTTGGGGTGCCTGGGGCGCGGGCGGGGTCGGGGCGGCCTGGGGCTGGGCCTGGGCGGCGGCCTGGGCCTGGGTGGGCTGCGGGAACCCGTAACCGCCTTGCGGGGCGGGGGAGTTGGGGCTGGGGGTCGGCGTGCCGGGGTGCGGGAAGCCGTATCCCGCTTGCGGGGCAGGGGTGTTGGGGTCGGCGGCCGTCGGGGTCGGGGCCGGGGCGGTCGGCGTGGCCGGTGCTCCCTGCGTGCCGGGGTGCGGGAACCCGTAAGCGCCCTGCGGGGCAGGGGCGTTGGGGTCAGTGGCCGTCGGGGCCGGGGCGTTCGGCGTGCCCGGCTGCGGGAAGCCGTACCCCGCCTGCGGGGCCGGGGCCGGGGCCGGAGTCGGGGCGTTGGGCTGGGGCAGCGGGAAGCCGCCCTGCTGGGCCGTCGGCGGTACGGGCTGCGGCGCCGGAACGTTCGGCGTGCCCGGGGCCGGCTGCTGGTCGCCCTGCGGCAGTGGCCACGCGGCCTGCCCGGTCTGCGGCATCGGCTGCTGCTGCGGCGCCGGTACGGGCCACTGCGGCGCCGGCGCCGGCGCGGCGGGCTGGTACGCGGGCGGCAACGGCGGCAGCCCCGGCTGCTGGGCCTGCGGGGCCTGCTGGGCCGGTGCGGCCCAGGGCTGGTCGGTCGGGGTGACCGGCGCCTCCTGCGGTACGGCGTCCTCGGGAGCCGCGTCCGCGACGGGATGGCCGGGAACGGCGTCGGCCGGCTCGGCGACCGGCGGCGCGGGCACGGGTTCGGCGGGCACGGCGTCGGCCGGCTCGGCCGTCACCGGCGCGGCGGTCACGTAGTCGCCGGAGTCGGTGGAGGAGTCGGTGGAGTCGACGGAGTCCGCGGGCTCGGCGGGCGACTGGTCGGTGGGAGCCGGGGTGGCCGTGCTGGGCCAGGCCGGGGCGGCGTCGGACGGCTCGGTGGGCTCGGCACCGGCCGCCTCGGCGGCGGGTGCGACCGGCTCGGGCTCAGCCGAAGCCGCGTCGGCCTCCGGTACGGCGCCCTCGGAGCCACCAGGACCGGAGATCCCGGCTTCGGGCTCGGCCTGGGCCGTACCGTCGGCGTCCTCGGCAGAAGTCACCGCGGCCTCGTCCTTGCCGGACGCGTCAACAGACGCGTCGTCGGCGACCGGCGCGGGAGCGACGGAGTCATCGGCGACGCCATCGGCGCCGGACGACGTCTCCGCACCCGCAGCCGCACTCGAATCCGTGGCCACATCCGTATCGGCAGGCTGATCGGCGGCCGCCTCGGCGGCCGACTTCGCGGCCTCGGCCTCGGCCTTCGCCGCGTCCGCCGCCGCCAGCCGCTCCGCGAGCTCCCGCTTCAGCGAGCCCGGCGAGAACCGCATCGTCGCGCCGCTCTCGATGTCCCCGCCCCCGAACGGCTGCGGCTCGGCGGCCGCCTCCGGAGCGGGAGTGGGAGCAGGGGCCTGGGGTGCTGCCTGGACCGCCTCCGGGGCGGGGCCCGGCGGCGGAGGCGTGGCCGTCCAGCTCGGCTGGTAGCCGCCGCTGGAGGGCAGGCCGGGAACCGCGACGGGCGGCCCGGCGGGCGGCGGGGGAGGCGGCGTCGCCGCGTCCGCGCTCGGCGCCGCGTTCTGCGTGTACCAGGCCGGCGGGGTGTAGTCGATGGTGAACTCACCCGTGGGCTCGGGATCGGCGTCGGACCGATTCTCGTCGCGCGCGTTCCCGCCGGTGCGGAACTGGTCCTGATCGCTGTTCACCGGATTCCTTTCGTTCGCAGGCCGTCCCAGCCTAATCGCCGACAACACCGCACCGGCAGGCCCGGCCACCCCTCACCGACTGTCCCCTCCATCACGTCGTGCCCGCACGCTGCCGTCAAGTGACAGGGGGGGCGTCGCCGTGCGGCCGCAGTGCGGCCGGAGTGTGAACGAGCCGTTCACGTACCCGAGTGTGAACGAGCCGTTCGCGTACTCGAGTGTGAACGAGCCGTTCGCGTACCCGAGCGTGAACGAACCGTTCACATACTCGGTTGAGACCAGTCGTACCTGCTCAATTCCTTGTGGTCCTGTGGTCCTGTGGTCCTGTGGTTCTGCCGTCCTGTGATCCCTGTGACGGAACGCGCGCGGCGCGGACCGTTCAGTCCATCCGCCGGGCGGAGCCGAGCAGTCCGGTCTCCGCGTCCGTGGCCTGGGTCATCACGAACTGGCGGTCGCGGGCACCGCACCACAGGGTCACCCCGTCCGCCAGCGTGGACAGCGCTTCCGTCTCCGCCTGCGGGAGGTGCATGATCCGCCCGATCTGCGCGGCCTCGTCCGGCGAGACCCGCTGCACACCGACCAGATCCGACTTCTCCAGCAACCGGGGCGCCACGGGGCTCAGATACGGCAGCAGCGTCAGCACCGACTGCCACGGCCCCGAGACCACGCGCCCGCGCGGTGGCCGCATCCCGCAGTCGCGGACGACCACGACCGGCGATCCGGCGGACGCGCCCTGCGGCGGCACCCGGCCCACGTCGTGCAGCGCGATGCACTGCTGGCCGCCGCCCGCCGCCTGGGCGAGCGCCGTCCACGCGGGGGCCCGGCCCGTCTCGACGGTCACGCGCGCGCCCGTCGCGGCCGCCCGCAGCGCGAGCACCTGCGCGGTCCAGAGCCCGCCGATCAGCGTCACGTCGTACGCCGTCGGGCGGTTGATGCCGAGGACCGACGGGCGGCCCGCCGCGTCCACGCCTATGACCATGCCGTCGTCGCCGACCGGCAGTGCCAGCGCCTCCACCTGGTCGGCGGAGAGCGCGTGCCGGTCGCGGCGCGGGCCGAGGAGCCCGAAGCCCATCCGGGCGCGCCCTCTTCGTACCTCGGGAGAGGGGGGCGGGGTGACAGGAGAGACAGAGGACGTGGTCATCAGCGCGCACCCCCGAGCGGCAGTGTGGCGAGCATGCCCGGCAGCTGTTCGCGGTCCAGGCGCACCAGGCCGGTCTTCACTCCGCGCGCGGTGCGCTCCAGCTCCCGCCGGGCGGCGACGAGTTCCTCGTCGCTGCGGCCGGTGATCCGGACGTGCCCGGTGAGCGTGACCTCCTGGCGGTCGCCGGCGGCGAGCGTCAGGCTGAACGTGGTGGCGAGCGCGGGAAGCGAGGTGAGCAGGGCGACCAGCTGCGGCATCGAGGCCCCGGCGCCGCCCAGTTGGGGCCAGCGGCCCACCCAGTACGTCGTGTGGCGGCGATCGTCGCAGCGCCAGGTCCGGGCGGTCTCCTGGGTGCGCCGCCCCGGCGTGCCCGCGCGGCCCGCCTGGGCGATCGCCATCGGGTTGGCGCAGGTCGAGGTGGCGATGGCGCCCGTCAGCTCCTGCTCGGTGAGGACCGTCGTACGGAACCCCGCTCCGGTGAGCCGGCTCGCCAGCTGGTCCGCCGCGCGCACCAGGCACTTCTGGGCGCCGGTCAGACCGCCACCGCGCGCCGCCACCGCCTCCGGGCACAGCTCGGGGTCGAGCTTGAGCGCGATCCAGGTGATGCGCACCGCGGGCGAGCCGGTCTGGGCCTGCAGCGGTGCGTAGTTCCGGGCGGCCACCGACTGCTGCGGCAGGTGCGGGGCGGGCGCGGGCTGGGTGTGCTGGACGATCTGCGCGGACTCCAGACGGATGCCGTCGACGTCCAGCGCGTCCCGTACGAGGGCGACCGGCAGCGGGCGGGCGCCGCGCTCCGGACGCAGCGCCGTGGCGTCCATCTCGACCTGGAGGACGGCGGTGAGGAAGGTGCCGTCACCGACCATGCCGACGGGGCGGCGGTCGCGGTCGCCGAACGTGTACGTCCGCAGCGCCGGGTCGCACTCCACCGCGGGGGCGAAGCCCGGTTCGGTGCCCGCCGGGACCGGCAGGCTCGCCGCCCTGCGCGTACGCGCGCGCAGCGCCAGCACCGTGCTCAGCCACTCGGGCAGCGAGCGGCGGTGACGGCGGACGACCGCGAGCAGCACAAGGAGCGCGGCGACCACACCGGCGGGCACCAGCATCAGCGTGTCGATCACCCACGCGACGAGCAGCACGGCGGCGGCGAGCTCCACCAGGACGAGTTGTTGCAGTCGGAACGACCCGAAGTGTCCGGGCCGGGCCTTCAGACGGGGTGCGGAGGCTCCCTGGGCGGGGGCCGACGGACCGGCGGCGGCAGGCCGCACACGCGTCGCGGACGCCATCACTCCACCACCCCCCAATCGTGCTCAAGCAGCCAAAACATCCGGATTCCCCCAGCTCGGCAAGGGGTCTTGACGGCGGCTTCACCCTACCCGCCCCACAGGCACCCTCGGTCAACAGGCATAGTAGGGGGCCGGTCTGACAATCGAGGCCCGGGGACCGCAGGACCAGGTCCGTTCAGGGGGCCGCGCGGGGAGAGACAGAGGCGCATGGCATCACGGCGGGACGAGCTCAACGCGTACACCTTCGCGAAGAAGCGCACGGTGGCGGCGTTTCTGCAACCGTCTCCCACGGGCACGGAGGAGGGTGCTCCGCGCCCGCTGAAGGCCATCGTGCCGAGCGTGATCGTGGCAGCGCTCTGCCTCGCCGGCTTCGGCGCCTGGGGGATGTTCAAGCCCAAGGCGCCGCAGGGCTGGGACACCCCGGGCACCAAGGTGATCGTCGGCAAGCAGTCGACGACCCGTTACGTCGTCCTGTCCACCGGCAAGGGCAAGGACAAGAAGGTCCTGCTCCACCCGGTGCTCAACCTGGCCTCGGCGCGGCTGCTGCTCGATCCGCAGAAGTTCGACGTCATCCAGGTCAGCGACGACATCCTGGACTCGGGCAAGCTCTCGCGCGGCCCGATCCTGGGCATTCCGTACGCCCCGGACCGGCTGCCCGCCGCGAGCGAGGCCGGGAAGGCCAAGCGCTGGGCGGTCTGCGAGCAGCCAGGCGGCGGCAAGGACTCGGTCCAGAAGGCCGCGTTCGTCTTCGCCGACCGCGACTTCAAGCTGACCGACGACAAGCGCCGGCTCATCGGCGGCCAGGTGCTCTACGTCCAGGGCCAGAAGAACAAGTCCCGTTACGTGGTGGACGCCAAGGGAACCAAGTACCTGGTCAAGGGCGCCCCCGGCGATCTGCTCGCCCGTACCCTCTTCGGCGCCGACGAGCAGCCGCAGCCCGTCACCGACGACTGGCTGGCGACCCTCGGCGACGGCAGCCCGATCGACTTCCCGGAGATTCCCGGCACGGTCGGTGCCCCGGCGGGCACCGGCGGCGGTCTCTCGCCGCAGGAGGACAAGGTCGGCATGGTGCTGCGCGCCCAGACCGGCGCGGGCCCGCAGCAGTACGTAGTACTGCAGGGCAAGGTCCAGCCCGTCTCCGACTTCACGGCCTGGCTGGTGCTCAACTCCCCGCAGACCACCAGGCTCGGTATGCGCGGCGACGTCAAGGACGTCGACGCGGCCTCCATCGCGCCCAAGCCCGACTACTTCGGCGCGGCCAACAACTGGCCCGAGAAGAAGGCGAAGCAGGTCAACGCGGGCGGTGGCGCCGCCGCCCCGGGCGCGCGCAGCACGGTGTGCAGCGTGCTGCGCAAGGTCGACGACAAGGGCAACACCACGCTCTCCACCTGGGCGGGCACCGAGTACCCGGCGGCCATCACGGCGGGCGGCACCAGCACGTACGTCACCCCCGGCACGGGCCTGCTCTACACCCAGGTACAGGGCAAGCAGACCAAGCCGGACGGTTCACTCTTCCTGGTGACCGACACCGGGCTGCGGTACGCGGTGCAGGCCAACGGCGACAGCGACGCCGCCCGCTCCGACATCGGCACGGGCGACCAGCAGAAGCCGGACGACGGCCGCCCCGAGCCGAGCCAGGCGCAGCAGCGACTCGGGTACGAGAAGGTCGTCCCGGCGCTGGTGCCCATCAACTGGTCGGAGTTCCTGTCCAAGGGCCCGCGGCTCGACACCAACAGTGCCCGCCAGCCCCAGGGCTCGTAGGGAAGGACTGACCTCAGTGTCGATGCCGAAGCCATACAGGACGCCGAAGTCGTACAGGACGCTGAAGCTGTACAGGACGCCGAAGCCGTACCGGAAGCCGGTGTTGGTGGGCGTGGCCACGGCCGTCGCCTCACTGGCGCTCACGCCGTCCGCGTACGCCTCCCCGGCGCCGGTGCCGCCCGCCCTCGGGATCGACGGCAGCGGCGAGTGCACCTTCCCCATGAAGAAGCAGATCGAGGGCCGCCCCTGGTCGCTCCAGCGGGTGCTCTTCGACGAGTTGTGGCAGGACACCAAGGGCAAGGGCGTACGGGTCGCGGTCATCGACACCGGTGTCGACATCGCCAACCCGCAGCTGAAGCCCGCGGTGGACGCCAAGAGCGGCGCGGACTACCTCAAGCCCGAGAAGGACGGCACGGGCGAGCAGAACGAGAAGCGGGGCAAGACGGGCGGCACCGTCGACGAGGTCGGCCACGGCACCAAGGTCGCGGGCATCATCGCCGCGCGCCCCCGCGCGGGCACCGGCTTCGTCGGCCTGGCGCCCGAGGCCACGATCATCCCGATCCGCCAGAACGACGAGAAGAACAGCGGCAAGACGGACACGATGGCGCAGGCGATCGACCACGCGATCGCCGAGCACGCCGACGTCATCAACATCTCGCAGGACACGACCGAGCCGCAGGGCCCCAACTCGGACCTGGCGAAGGCCGTCCGGCGGGCGCTGGACAAGCAGATCGTGGTGGTCGCTTCGGCGGGCAACGACGGCATGGACGGCAAACTGAAGGACACCTACCCGGCGGCCTTCCCCGGCGTGCTCGCGGTGGCGTCCTCGGACCGCAACAACGAGCGCGCGGTGTTCTCGCAGCCGGGCACGTTCGTCGGGGTCGCGGCGCCCGGCGTCGACGTCGTCTCGACCGTGCCGGGCAACGGCCAGTGCTCGGACAACGGAACGAGCTTCTCCGCTCCGTACGTGGCCGGGGTCGCCGCGCTGCTGCGCGCCAAGTACCCGTACGCGAAGACGAAGTGGACGGCCGCGCAGATCATCGCGCGGATCGAGCAGACGGCGGAGCGGTCCGTCAACGGGCGCGACAACTTCGTCGGGTGGGGCGTGGTCGACCCGGTCCGCGCGGTGACCGACGACTCGCCCCCGGAGGCGGCCGCGCACCCCGACCCCGGCCCGGCCAAGGCCCAGGCCCCGGACGTGGCCGCGCTGGCGCTCTCCGAGACGCCCCAGGAGCGCAACGAGCGGTACGCCACGTACGCGTTGGGTATCGCCGCCCTGCTCGTGGCGGTGGTGGCGGGCACGGCGACGGTGATCCGGGACGCGCGGAAGCGGGGTCTGCGGAGGGCGAACGGGGTTTCGGGACGAACCTGAGACGTCTTTGAGTACGGATACTCATTCGGCTCCCAAACCGGAGTGACTAGAGTGATCACATGCTTCGCGCGCTTCACGAGTGTGACGAAGCGACAGCGGTAGCGCGGCGCCGGTGGCAGAGCGGTGCCGACGGGGATTCACGGGGAGGAACAGTGGCCGAGCCGAACGGTGGCGGCAACGGCGGCAGCGGAGGCAGCGGAGGCAAGCCGGATCTTGGCGTCGACGGGGTCAGCCTCGCCGACTTCAAGGGCCGCATGGAGGAACTGCTGCGCAGCCTGGAGAAGTCCCCGGCCCGCCACACCAAGATCGCCGACCAGCGGGTGCAGCCCGAGGCGTACGGCAAGGGGTTCGCTGCCGCGGACGAGCTGCACAAGGCGTACGACAAGGTCCGTACGAACCTGGAGCGGCTCACCAAGATCTTCGGCGACCAGATCGAGGGCATGGGCATCGCGGTGCACATCGCCGATAAGGGCTACGGCGGGATCGACGTGGACGAGGCCCACCGGTACCAGGCCATCCGCAAGGAGACGGAGAAGTACTACGAGACTCCGGCGGCCGGTACGAAGGGGCCCGGTACGAAGGGGCCCGACCAGGCTCCGGGCACCAAGCAGGCACCCGGACAGGGCGGCCACGGGAACGACGCCGACTCCGGCGGTCTGAAGTAAAGGGGGCATGACGATGGCTACGGACGAATTCGAGGGCATGTCCCTGGAGGCCCTGCACGCGATGCTCGCGTCGGCGAAGCCGACCGAGCTGACCGGCGCGGCCGAGACACTGGCCGCCGCGGCGCCCGACATCGCGGACATCGCGCGGGACCTGCGCTGGTACATGGAACAGGTCAAGTGGCACGGCGCCGGTGGCGACGCGTTCCGCGAGTGGGGCCGCGGGATGGTGGCGCAGACGCTGGTACTGAGTGAGTACGCCGGTGTCGTCGGCGAGGAGATGGCCCGCGCGGGCCAGGCCCTGACCGAGGCGAAGGCGGCGCTCCCGCCCGCGGACGGCATGTGCTACGCCGACCCCGAGAAGGAGAAGGCCCGGCTGAAGGCGCTGGGTCCGAAGACGAACGAGGCGATCAACCAGCTCAACCGGTTGACGTCGTACTACAACGCGTCGCGGGATCGGATTGCGACGCAGCCTGAGCCTAAGTTTGCGCCGTTGCCGGGTGGACCTGGCACGGATTCCCTGAACGAGCGCCGCTACAGCGGGTCCGGTTCGGGCTCCGGTACGGGCGTCACCGGCGGTGCTGGTGGCCACACCACCGCAGCGGTTACGGGTGCGCACGGCTCCGGCACGTCGGGTACGACGAGCTCCCCGTCGCACACGACCGTGGGATCCACCTTCACCCCGCACGAGCCGCCGGCGCATACCGCCATCGATTCCGTGACGATGACTCCGCCTCCGGAGACCACGACACGGCCGACGATTCCCACGGGCCCAACGCCCGTGCAGGGACAAACGCCCGTCCTCACTCCGCCCCCGGTCCTGCCCGGTCCGCTCGGCAAGGCCGGTCAGGAACGCACTCCGGGTATGACCCGCGTGGGCGTGCCCGGTGAGGGGCCCTCCGTCGGCCGCGCAGTCGGCAATCCGCGCGGTCCGGGCATCGCTCGTCCGAGTGGTCTTCCCGGCACCACGCGCGGTATCACCGCCGAGGGCATCACCGGTGGCCGTCCTATGCCCACCACCGGCCGTGGCTCGACGCCCCGGATCCCGATGGGCACGGTCGTCGGCGAGGAGCGCGCCGGTACCGGCATGGGCCGTGGGCCCATGGGCGGCGGCATGGGGCACGGCCCCGGCGGCGCGCCGCGTGGCGCCACCGGCATGGGCGGTCGCAGGCTGGCCTCCGAGCCGGGTGGAACTGTTGGGGCCCCGCGTGCGTCTCTGGGCGGGCGTGGTGAATTCACCCCCGGCGGTACGGGGTTGGTCAACGGCAACAAGCGAGGCACGGACCGGCGTCGTTCCACTTCTTCCGAAGCCCCCGACTACCTGGTCGAGGACGAGGAGACCTGGGCGATGGACCACCGCAAGGTCGTCCCGCCGGTCGTCGACTGACGTACGTAAACCATCGCCGCTCAAGGAGTCCGCAGTCCCATGTTCAGCTCAGTCCGCGCAGTGCGCAGCCGCTCGGCACTTCTCGGTGCCGCGGTGGCTGCCGCGCTGGCCTGCTCCGTCGGCACCGCGCCGACGGCGCTGGCCGACGACATGCGGTCCAAGCAGTGGTACTTGGACGCGATGGACGCGGACGCCGTGGGGAAGGTCAGCACCGGCAAGGGCATCACGGTCGCGGTGATCGATACCGGCGTCCGTTCCGAGCCGGAGCTGACCGGCCGGGTGCTGGGCGGCCGCGATTTCACCGGATCCGGTGATGGCCGCAAGGACACCAACGGACATGGGACGAGCATGGCGGTGCTCATCGTCGGCAGTGGAGCCGACGGTGGGATCAAGGGACTGGCACCCGACGCGAAGGTCCTGCCTGTCAGGTCCGTTGTGGGAGAGCATGACTTCGCCGGGACGGCCATCACGACCAAGGCGATCCGTTACGCGGCTGAGTCGGACGCCCGCATCATCAGTATTTCGTTGGGAAGCGACTCGCCCAGTGAGGGCGAGAAGCAGGAGCTGGCCTCGGCTGTCACCTACGCCCTCGGCAAGGGAAAGCTGATCTTCGCCGCTGCGGGCAACAACGGTGACAAGGGCAACCAAGTCGAGTACCCGGGCGCCACCCCCGGGGTGGTGGCCGTGGGAGCGGTCGGCACGGATGGCAAGGTGGCCAAGTTCTCCAGCACCGGCAGCCACGTAGCTCTCGCCGCACCCGGCGACAAGATTCCCGCCCACTGCAGCGACGGCAACGGCTACTGCGAAACCAGCGGCACCAGCCAAGCCACCGCCCTAACCTCCGCCACAGCCGCCCTCATCTGGTCCGCCCACCCCGGCTGGACCGGCAACCAGGTGCTGCGCGTGATGATGGAGACCGCCGGGCACAACGGCAAGGTGCCGAGCCAGTACATCGGGTACGGCACCGTCCGCCCCGCCCAGGTCCTCCTCAAGGGCAACGGCAACCCGGGGCCCGCCGATGTGAACCCGCTGCTCGCCGCGCGAGGCGCCGGTACTGCCACACCCACGACTTCCCCCTCTCCCGCAGACACAGCAGACAAGGGGGCAGGCGCAGGCAGCCAGGAGACGCCGAAGGCCGAGAAGGCCGACGGGGAGTCGAAGGACTCCGCGCCCTGGACCGTCATCGCCATCATCGCCGCGGCAGCCGTCCTCATCGGCGGCGCCGTCGCGGCGGTACGTGTACGCAACAAGCGAGCGTAATCACTCGCTCGGACACTCACGAGAGGGAAGAGAATGAGCTCCAATCCCGGTGGTCAGAGCATTGGCTACGAGGCCGTCACCAAGGCCAAGAACGCCATTGAGGAAACCGCCCACGACATGAGCCAGCAGATCCGCGTGCTGGCCGACGCGATCGCCACGGTCGGCGCGGGCTGGACCGGTTCCGGTGCCGACCAGTTCAAGATCGCCCAGGACACGCTGAACACGCGTCACGACGACATCCGCCGCAAGCTGGACGTCCTCTACAACGCCGTGGTCGGTACGAAGAACCTCAACCAGCAGAACGACGAAGAGGTCGACGCCGCGTTCCGGGCGATCAACGCCCAGGGCGGTGCCACCAGCGGTGGCGTGCCCAACACCTCCGGCATCAACGGCCTCTAGGCAGCACCGCCGGGCAGCCCGCGGGCGCCCCGGCGTACGCACGCACCTCCACCACACTTCAGACTTCACGAGGAGCAGACATGGGAGACTTGGGTCCCGACCTCAAGATTCGGTATGAGAGCGTCCAGGGGATCGCGGACAGCATCCGCGCCATCTCCAAGCGCATCATGGACGACCTCGCGCGCATGGAATCGGCCGTCAACGTCGTCGCCAACACCTGGGACGGCGAGGCGCACGGTCAGTACCTGAAGGTCCAGAAGGACTACCGGCGCGACGCGCACGACATCCAGCAGACGCTGGAGAAGATCGCCAAGACGATCGAGCACGGCAAGGCCAGCTACCACCAGACCGACGTCAAGGCGTCGCGGCTGTTCACCGAGGCCTACTGAGCCCGCTGACCGCAGCGGACGGGCGCGGTAAAGGGGGTCACGCCCATCGGGCGTGACCCCCTTTCGTATGCCCCGGACCCGCCGCGCGCCAGCGCTCAGCGCAGGTCGAACTCGCCGTCCCGCGCCCCCAGGACGAACGCCGTCCACTCCGCCTCCGTGTAGCGCAGCACGGTGTCCGGGTCGAGCGACGACCGCATCGCGACGGCACCGCCGGGCAGATGGGCGATCTCCACCCGCTCCTCCGCCTCCTCGGTGCCCGGCGCGCTCAACCACTCCACGCCCGAGATGTCCAGGGCGTACAGCTCTTCCTTCTCACGTTCGCTGCCCATGTAGCACGTTCCCTTCGAAGTTCAGTGCCGGTCAGCCTAGTTGGAGCGGGCGGCTCGCACCGCCCGTTCCCACCACTGTCATCCCCCGGCCGTCACTGCTCCGGGAGCCAGCCCAGCTGCACCAGCGGGGTGCCGCGCTTGCGCGAGACGAAGTAGCCGCGGCCCTGCGGCATCGGGCGGGGGCGGACGTTGCCCAGCACGTCGCCCTCGTTCGGGTCGCCGGACAGGACCACGCCCTGCGCGCCGAGCTCCTTGATGCGCTGCATGAACGACTCGTACATCGAGCGGGAGGCGCCCGCCGAGCTGCGGGCGATGATGAAGCGGACGCCGACGTCCCGGGAGAACGGCAGGTTCTCCACCATCACCGAGAGCGGGTTGCCCGCGTTCGTCGAGACCAGCTCGTAGTCGTCGATGATGATGAAGACCTGCGGGCCCGTCCACCAGGAGCGGTCGCGCAGCTGCTGCGGGGTCACGTCCGGCGGCGGCTGGCGGCGCACCATCAGGTCCGCCAGGGCGTTCATGTGCATCTCCAGCGCGCTGGACAGCGGCGCGTACTCGAGCAGATGCGTGTCCGGGACCACGTCCAGGAGCGAGCGGCGGTAGTCACCGACGACGATCTTCGCCTCGTCCGGCGAGTACCGCTCGGAGATCTTCTGGGCGAGGTGGCGCAGCAGCGCCGTCTTGCCCGACTCGCTCTCGCCGAAGACCAGGAAGAAGGGGTCGGTCTCGAAGTCGACGAACACCGGCTCCAGGTTGGTCTCGTCGATGCCGATCGCCACACCGTGCTGCGGGTACTCGAAGCCCTTGGGCAGTTGGTCGGCCGGGAGCCGGCGGGGGAGCAGACGGACGGTCGGGGCCGCCGGGCCCTGCCAGGCCTCCTTCACCGTACGGACGAACGTCTCGGTGGCCTGGGAGAGCGTCTCGGGGTCGCACGAGCCGTCCATGCGCGGCAGAGCCGACATGAAGTGCAGCTTCTCCGCGACCTGGCCGCGGCCCGGCATGCCCACCGGCACGTTGGCGGCGACCTTGCGGTCGAACTCGGAGTCCATCGAGTCACCGAGCCGCAGCTCGAGCCGGCCCAGGATCTGGTCCTTGAGCGCGGCGCGCACCTCCATGTAGCGGGAGGCGGTGAGGATGACGTGGATGCCGTAACCAAGTCCCCGGCTGGCGATGTCCTGGACGACGCCGTCGAGCATCTCGTAGTCGCCGCGGAACGCGCTCCAGCCGTCGATGACCAGGAACACGTCGCCCCAGGCCTCGCCCGGCAGGTCACCGGCGGCGCGACGGCGCCGGTAGGTGGAGATGGAGTCGATGCCGTTGGCGCGGAAGAACTCCTCGCGCCGGTTCAGCACGCCCGCGACCTCCGCGACCGTACGCCGCACCCGCTCGGGGTCAAGGCGTGAGGCGATGCCGCCCACGTGCGGCAGGTCGGCGACGGCCGACAGGCCGCCACCGCCGAAGTCGAGCCCGTAGAACTGCACTTCGTTGGGGGTGTGGGTGAGCGCGAACGACGAGATCAGGGTGCGCATCAGCGTCGACTTGCCGGACTGCGGGCCGCCGACGACCAGCATGTGGCCGGCCGCGCCCGAGAAGTCGCGGTAGAGCACCTCGCGGCGCTGCTCGAAGGGCTTGTCGATGAGGCCGAGCGGCACGATCAGACCGCCCGGGCGCGTGTACTCCGTCGCGTTGAGACCGCGCTCGGCGGTCGCCGCGATGCCCGGCAGCAGCTGGTCGAGCGAGGGCGCGTCGTCCAGCGGCGGCAGCCACACCTGGTGGGCGGGCACGCCCTGCCCCTCCAGGCGCCGCACGATCACGTCGAGCACCGTGTCGGACAGCGCGTCGTCCTCGCCCGCGCCCCTGACGGCGGCCGGGTCGGGCGCCGCGTAGACGACCGGCACCGGGGCGGCCGTGAACAGCGCGGTCCGCCGCTCGATGGGCAGCGGGCCCACGGTCAGGTCGGGGCCGCCGGAGCGGTAGGTGCCCGACACGTACGCCGCCTTGAAGCGGACCATCTCGTCCGTGCCGAACTTGAGGTAGCCCGAACCGGGCACCGACGGCAGGTGGTAGGCGTCGGGCACGCCGAGCGCGGTGCGCGACTCGGCCGCCGAGAAGGTGCGCAGACCCACGCGGTACGAGAGGTACGTGTCCAGGCCGCGCAGCTTGCCCTCCTCCAGGCGCTGCGAGGCCAGCAGCAGGTGCACGCCCAGGGAGCGGCCGATGCGGCCGATCTGGATGAACATGTCGATGAAGTCGGGCTTGGCGGTGAGGAGTTCGGAGAACTCGTCGATCACCAGGACCAGCGAGGCCAGCGGCTCCAGCGGGGCGCCCGCCGCGCGCGCCTTCTCGTAGTCGTGCATGTTGGCGTAGTTGCCCGCCGAGCGCAGCAGCTCCTGGCGGCGCTGGAGCTCGCCGCGGATCGCGTCGCCCATGCGGTCGACCAGGGTGAGGTCGTCCGCCAGGTTGGTGATGACCGCCGCCACGTGCGGCATCTGCGACATGCCGGTGAAGGTCGCGCCGCCCTTGAAGTCCGCGAGGACGAAGTTCAGCGTCTCCGAGGTGTGGGTGACCGCGAGGCCGAGCACCAGGGTGCGCAGCAGCTCCGACTTGCCGGAGCCGGTGGCGCCCACGCACAGGCCGTGCGGGCCCATGCCCTCCTGCGCCGCCTCCTTGAGGTCCAGCATCACCGGCTGGCCGTCCTCGCCGACACCGATCGGCACCCGCAGCCGCTCGGCCGTCGAACGCGGCCGCCAGGTGCGGGCCACGTCGATGGAGCCCGCGTCCCCGAGGTTCAGCAGATCCGTGAAGTCCAGGTTGGCGAGGAGCGGCTCGTCGTCGTCACCGGTGCCCATCTGGAGCGGCGCGAGCTGGCGGGCCAGCGCCTCGGCGGCCGGCAGCGACATCTGGTCGGGCACGCCCTCGTACGCGAGCCCGAAGCCCGACTCCAGGCGGAGCCTGCCCGGCCGTACGACCACCGAGAGACCGCCGCGCGGCTCGTCGAGCTCGCCCGGCACCACCTCGATGATGGTGACGCCCTGCAGGCCCTCGGCGGCCGCGAACGCCGAGTCCGGCGGCACCATCCCGCCGTCCAGGACCACCACCAGGTGCGGCTGGTCCAGGACCGGCTGGTTGTCCCGGCTGAACCGGGGCCGCCCGTCCAGCCTGCTGTGCAGCAGCAGCTCCAGCTCGCCCAGGTCGTCACCGAACAGCCGCTTCGTACCGGCCCCGTCGACCTGGCCGGGCACCTGGGTGTGCGGCAGCCACTTCGTCCAGTCCCAGCGCGCCACCGCGCCAGGCGCCGCCACCACCGCGACCATCAGGTCGTCGGGGGAGTGCAGCGTCACCAGCTGCGCCACCAGCGCGCGCGCCGCCGACTGGGAGGCGTCCGGGTCGCCGGAGACCGTCACGTGGTAGAAGGCGCGCATCGAGACCGCCATCGGCAGCCCGTCCAGCGAGCCGTGCACCGCGAGGAACTGCTGCATGGCGCCCGCGCACAGCGGCTCCAGCTCGTCCACCGGCGCCGTCTCGGGCGCTATGAGCGGGGTGGCGAGCTGCTGGGCGCCCAGGCCGATCCGGGCCTGACCGAAGTCGTCGTCGCCGACCCGGCGCTCCCAGACCCGCGAGCCCTCCGCGACCACCGACCACAACTGCTCGGGCGCCGGGTGCAGATACAGCTGCGCGTCGCGCTGGCGGCGCGCGGTCTTGCGCACCGCACGCCGTGTCTGCGCGAGGTACTTGAGGTAGTCGCGCCGGACATCTGCCATTTGCCCCTGCGCACCCTTGCGGAACTTCACCAGCTGCGCGATCACCATGGCCAGCGTCGACACCAGCATCAGCGCGCCCATGATCTTCATGAACGGCGCGGAGTTGGGCATGAAGAAGAAGACCACCGAGGAGCCCATGCCGAGCATCGGCAGGAGCTGCATCAGCATCGACTCCTGCTGTCCGCGCGGCAGCTCCGGCGGCGCCTCCAGCCGCAGTTCGTCCGAGGACACTTCGGGCGGCAAGGACCGCGGCGGGCGTTTGACGACGATCTGGCTCACCGGAGCATCAATCCCTCGATACGGACGGTCACTTGCGTTCCGGCGCCCCCGTGACCGCTCATTTCGGGGACTTCCTGCGCGCGACGGTGATCCTACTTGCAGCCTGTGACACCGGAGCCCGGTAGGGTGGCGCGCGCAGTGTGCGCAACCGCGAATCAGGGGGTCCGAGGACGTGAGTACGACCGCAGCGACAGGCTTCTGCCGGGTCACGGTGGTGGCGCCCGACAGTCGCATCGATGTGGCCCTCCCGGAGGACATCGCCGTCGCCGACGTCTATCCGGAGATTCTCCGGCTCACCGGGCAGACCCAGCCGGCGGGCGCGCCCACCGGCTACCACCTGGTGCGCCGCGACGGCACCGTCCTCGACGGCGCCCGCACCCTGGCCGCCCAGCAGGTTCTCGACGGGGAGCTGCTGAGCCTGCGCCCGTTCGCCGAGTCGCTGCCGCCGGCCGTCTTCGACGACGTCTCGGACGCCGTCGCCTCCGCCGTCACCCGCGACCGCCATCTGTGGAGCGACGACCTGCTGCGCGGCGCGGGCCTGGTCGGCGGCGTCCTGCTGCTCGTCCTGATGGGCTTCGTCCTCTGGTACGCGGACCCGGTCGACCACGACATGCACGGCCTGCCCGGCATCATCGCGGGCTCCGCCGGACTGCTGCTCACCGCCTTCGCGGGGGTGCGGGCCCGGGTCTACTCCGACCGCCCCAGCGCCGTGGCCCTGGGCCTGGGCGCGCTGCCGCTGCTGCTCATCGCGGGCTCCGGCATCATCGGCCCGGACGCCGGCGACGGCCCCGGCAAGCTCCAGTTCCTGCTCGGCTGCGTCACCGTCCTGGTCGCCTCGGTGTCCCTGGTCGTCCTGACCCCGAGCGGCGACGCCCCGTTCGTGGCGGCCACCTTCCTCGCCGCCACCGGCACCCTCGCCACCTTCGTCGCGATCCTCACCGAGTCCAGCGCCACCCGCACGGCCGCGGTCTGCGCCCCGGTCGCCATCGGCCTGGTCGCCTTCCTGCCCGGCCTCTCGGCCCGCTTCGCCCGGCTCCCCATCGGCTACGCGTCCCCGCGCAGCGCCACCGCCGACGACTTCGGCGCCGAGCCCAGCACCCCCGAGGCCCGCCCCGTCGACGCCGAGCGCATCGCCGCCCAGGCCCGGCGCGGCCACGAGATGCTGCTCGGCCTGGTCGGCGGCTGCGCCGCGACCGTGGTCGGCTCCGCCGCCGTCCTCGGCTTCTCGCACGACATCTACGGCCAGCTGCTCGCGCTCGCGGCCGGGCTCGCCATGCTGCTGCGCGCACGCCTGTTCCGCTACACCTCGCAGGTCGCCTGCGTCCTGGTGGCCGGGATAGCCGCGATCGCCCTGCTGGTCCTCGGCCTCTCCCTGAACCCGCCCGGTGACCTGCTGTACGACTTCGTCCGCTACGGCGACCGCGGCTCCCTCGACATCCGTACGATCTGGCTCTCCGCGGCCGTCGCGGCCGGCGCTGCCCTGATCACCGCCATCGGCCTGATCATCCCGAAGAAGGGCCTCTCGCCCTTCTGGGGCCGCACCCTCGACCTCGCCGAGGGCGCCGTGCTGCTCTCGCTGGTCCCGCTCTGCCTGGCCGTCCTGGACGTCTTCGACCGGGCCCGCTCGCTGACCAGCGGCTGACCGGGACCCCGGGACACGCCCGGGGCGCCCGGAACCCCCGATCGGACGAGTCCCGCCGTACTGGTACGCTGTGTGACGGCCGTTTGTGTACGCGTCTTCGGATTCTTCTGGAGGCTGCGCCCAGCGGATCCCCGCCTCCCGAGTAACGGAAGCTCCCCTGAGACAAAGACCAGGGGCACTCGGTGGCACATTTCGACTTACGAGGAGTACCGAGTGTCTCTC
This sequence comes from Streptomyces sp. NPDC023838, assembly GCF_040639555.1. Taxonomy (NCBI): domain Bacteria; kingdom Bacillati; phylum Actinomycetota; class Actinomycetes; order Kitasatosporales; family Streptomycetaceae; genus Streptomyces; species Streptomyces sp. NPDC023838. Next base: position 9,889 of record NZ_JBFAAD010000044.1, on the reverse strand, counting down.
GACGCCGCTACGAAGAAGCAGATCATGTCCGAGTTCGGCCAGAAGGAGGGCGACACCGGCTCCCCCGAGGTCCAGGTCGCCATGCTCTCCCGCCGCATCTCGGACCTGACCGAGCACCTCAAGACCCACAAGCACGACCACCACTCCCGTCGTGGTCTGCTGATCCTGGTGGGCCAGCGCCGCCGCCTGCTGCAGTACCTGGCCAAGAAGGACATCCAGCGCTTCCGTACGCTGGTCGACCGCCTGGGCATCCGCCGCGGTGCGGCCGGCGGCGCCAAGTAAGTCGCCGTGAAGGGAGCGGTTCCCCACCTATGAGGGGGCCGCTCCCTTTGCCGTACGTGCGGGACGTACCGGACGCTCAGTAGTCTGGTCGTACAACGCAACACACGATGAGCGAGAAGCCTCCTCCCGCCGCCGGTCCTCGGTAGTGGCCTCCGGGGAGACAACGCCCCCGGATGCTTCGATCGAAGACCGGCCCGCAGCCCAGGAGGGCTTCTCCGCCACACCGTCCCCCCGCCACACGGGCCCGGGGACGAAAGACGATGAGTATCGGAGAAAATGCTAGTGGAGAACGAGACCCACTACGCCGAGGCCGTTATTGACAACGGATCCTTCGGCACCCGCACCATCCGCTTCGAGACGGGCCGCCTGGCCAAGCAGGCCGCCGGCTCCGCCGTCGCGTACCTGGACGACGACACGATGGTCCTGTCGGCCACCACCGCGTCCAAGAAGCCCAAGGACCAGCTCGACTTCTTCCCCCTGACGGTGGACGTCGAGGAGCGGATGTACGCGGCCGGCAAGATCCCCGGCTCCTTCTTCCGCCGGGAGGGCCGCCCCTCCGAGGACGCGATCCTCACCTGCCGGCTGATCGACCGCCCGCTGCGCCCGTCCTTCAAGAAGGGCCTGCGCAACGAGATCCAGGTCGTCGCCACGATCATGGCGCTCAACCCGGACCACCTCTACGACGTGGTCGCCATCAACGCCGCCTCCTGCTCCACGCAGCTGGCCGGCCTGCCCTTCTCCGGCCCGATCGGCGGCGTCCGCGTCGCGCTGATCCGCGGCCAGTGGGTGGCCTTCCCGACGCACACCGAGCTCGAGGACGCCGTCTTCGACATGGTCGTCGCGGGCCGCGCCCTTGAGGACGGCGACGTCGCGATCATGATGGTCGAGGCCGAGGCCACCGAGAAGACCATCCAGCTGGTCAAGGGCGGCGCCGAGGCGCCGACCGAGGAGGTCGTCGCCGCCGGTCTGGACGCCGCGAAGCCCTTCATCAAGGTGCTCTGCAAGGCCCAGGCCGAGCTCGCCGCCAAGGCCGCGAAGCCGACCGGCGAGTTCCCGGTCTTCCTCGACTACCAGGACGACGTCCTGGAGGCGCTCACCACCGCGGTCAAGGGCGAGCTCGCCCAGGCGCTGACCATCGCGGGCAAGCTGGACCGCGAGGCCGAGCTGGACCGCGTCAAGGAGCTGGCCGCCGAGAAGCTCCTGCCGGCCTTCGAGGGCCGCGAGAAGGAGATCTCCGCCGCGTACCGCGCGCTGACCAAGAAGCTGGTCCGCGAGCGCGTCATCAAGGACAAGGTCCGCATCGACGGCCGCGGGATCACGGACATCCGTACCCTGGCCGCCGAGGTCGAGGCCATCCCGCGCGTGCACGGCTCGGCGCTGTTCGAGCGTGGCGAGACCCAGATCCTGGGCGTCACCACGCTGAACATGCTCCGTATGGAGCAGCAGCTGGACACCCTTTCCCCGGTGACCCGCAAGCGCTACATGCACAACTACAACTTCCCGCCGTACTCGGTCGGCGAGACCGGCCGCGTGGGCTCGCCCAAGCGCCGCGAGATCGGCCACGGCGCGCTCGCCGAGCGCGCCATCGTGCCGGTGCTGCCGACGCGCGAGGAGTTCCCCTACGCGATCCGTCAGGTGTCCGAGGCCCTCGGCTCCAACGGCTCGACGTCCATGGGCTCGGTCTGCGCCTCCACCATGTCGCTGCTGAACGCCGGTGTGCCGCTCAAGGCCCCCGTCGCCGGTATCGCCATGGGTCTGATCTCGCAGGAGATCGACGGCAAGACGCACTACGTCGCCCTCACCGACATCCTCGGTGCGGAGGACGCCTTCGGCGACATGGACTTCAAGGTCGCCGGTACGAAGGAGTTCGTCACCGCCCTCCAGCTCGACACCAAGCTGGACGGCATCCCGGCCTCCGTCCTGGCCGCGGCCCTCAAGCAGGCCCGCGACGCCCGCCTCCACATCCTCGACGTGATGATGGAAGCGATCGACACGCCGGACGAGATGTCCCCGAACGCCCCGCGGATCATCACCGTCAAGATCCCGGTGGACAAGATCGGTGAGGTCATCGGCCCCAAGGGCAAGATGATCAACCAGATCCAGGAGGACACCGGCGCCGAGATCACGATCGAGGACGACGGCACCATCTACATCGGTGCCCAGGTCGGCTCGCAGGCCGAGGCCGCCCGCGCCACGATCAACGCGATCGCCAACCCGACCATGCCGGAGGTCGGCGAGCGCTACCTGGGTACGGTCGTCAAGACCACCACCTTCGGTGCCTTCGTCTCCCTCATGCCCGGCAAGGACGGTCTGCTGCACATCTCGCAGATCCGCAAGCTCGCCGGTGGCAAGCGCGTGGAGAACGTCGAGGACGTGCTCGCGGTCGGCTCCAAGGTCCAGGTCGAGATCGCGGAGATCGACTCCCGCGGCAAGCTCTCGCTGATCCCGGTTGTCGAGGGTGAAGACGGCGACGAGACGAAGGACGACACCGACAAGTGACGTCCCGTAGCTCCAAGACGACGGCCCGCACCTCCTCGGAGGCGCGGGCCGTCGCCCGTACCCAAACGCTTCTCCAGGGCACGGGCGGCATCGGTACCGTCCGCCGCACGACCCTGCCCGGCGGCCTGCGCGTCGTCACCGAGACCCTGCCCTCCGTACGGTCGGCGACCTTCGGCATCTGGGTCCAGGTCGGCTCCCGCGACGAGACGCCCACGCTCAACGGCGCCACGCACTATCTGGAGCACCTCCTCTTCAAGGGCACGCGCAAGCGCAGCGCCCTCGACATCTCCGCCGCGATCGACGCGGTCGGCGGCGAGATGAACGCCTTCACGGCGAAGGAGTACACCTGCTACTACGCGCGCGTGCTCGACACCGACCTGCCGCTGGCGATCGACATCGTCTGCGACATGCTGACCGGCTCCCTCATCCTCGAAGAGGACGTGGACGCCGAGCGCGGTGTCATCCTCGAAGAGATCGCGATGACCGAGGACGACCCGGGCGACTGTGTGCACGACCTGTTCGCGCACACCATGCTCGGCGACACCCCGCTGGGCCGCCCGGTCCTCGGCACGGTCGACACGATCAACGCGCTGACCCGGGCGCAGGTCGCCCGCTTCTACAAGAAGCACTACGACCCGCGCCACCTGGTCGTGGCGGCCGCCGGAAACGTCGACCACGCCACCGTCGTACGCCAGGTCCGCAAGGCCTTCGAGAAGGCCGGCGCGCTCAGCCGTACGGACGCGGTCCCGCTCGCCCCGCGCGAGGGCGCCCGCACCCTGAAGACGGCCGGCCGCGTCGAGCTCCTGGGCCGGCGCACCGAGCAGGCGCACGTCGTCCTCGGCATGCCGGGCCTGGCCCGCACCGACGAGCGCCGCTGGGCGCTCGGCGTGCTGAACACGGCCCTGGGCGGCGGCATGTCGTCCCGCCTCTTCCAGGAGGTACGGGAGAAGCGCGGCCTCGCCTACAGCGTGTACTCGTACACCTCAGGCTTCGCCGACTGCGGCCTGTTCGGCGTGTACGCGGGCTGCCGGCCCAGCCAGGTCCACGACGTCCTGAAGATCTGCCGGGACGAGCTGGACCGGGTCGCCTCGGACGGACTGTCGGACGAGGAGATCGGCCGCGCGGTCGGCCAGCTCTCCGGCTCGACCGTCCTGGGCCTTGAGGACACGGGCGCGCTGATGAACCGCATCGGCAAGAGCGAGCTGTGCTGGGGCACCCAGATGTCGGTCGACGACATGCTGGCCCGGATAGCCGCGGTCACCCCGGACGAGGTCCGCGAGGTGGCCCGTGATGTGCTGGGTCAGCGTCCCTCGCTGTCCGTCATAGGCCCGCTGAAGGACAAGCAGGCCGACCGCCTCCACGAAGCGGTCTCCTGATCCGTACGTGTACGCAAGGACGTTGTACGCAGAGACGTTGTACGCAAGGACGTAAGGAAGCAACATGAGCAAGCTGCGCGTGGCGGTACTCGGCGCCAAGGGCCGCATCGGTTCCGAAGCGGTACGGGCCGTGGAAGCGGCCGAGGACATGGAGCTGGTGGCCGCGCTCGGCCGGGGCGACAAGCTGGAGGCGCTCGCCGACGCGGACGCCCAGGTCGTGGTCGAACTGACCACCCCCGCCTCGGTGATGGGCAACCTCGACTTCTGTGTGCGCCATGGGATGCACGCGGTCGTCGGCACCACCGGCTGGACCGAGGACCGCCTCGCGCAGCTCACCACCTGGCTGGACGGCTCGCCGTCCACGGGTGTGCTCATCGCGCCGAACTTCTCCATCGGGGCCGTCCTGACGATGAAGTTCGCGCAGCTCGCCGCCCCCTACTTCGAGTCCGTCGAGGTCGTCGAGCTGCACCACCCCAACAAGGTGGACGCGCCCTCGGGTACCGCGACGCGCACCGCGCAGCTGATCGCGGCGGCCCGCGCCGAGGCGGGCGTGGGTCCCGCGCCGGACGCCACGGCGACGGCGCTGGACGGGGCGCGCGGTGCGGACGTCGACGGCGTCCCGGTCCACGCGGTCCGGCTGCGCGGCCTGCTGGCGCACCAGGAGGTCCTCCTGGGCGCCGAGGGCGAGACGCTGACGATCCGTCATGACTCGCTCCACCACAGCAGCTTCATGCCGGGCATCCTGCTCGGCGCGCGCCGCGTGGTGACCACTCCCGGCCTGACCTTCGGCCTGGAACACTTCCTCGACCTGAACTGAGCTGGACTGCCGGTCATGCGCGCAAAGATCACTTACTTCATCACGGCTGCCGTCCTGGTCTTCTACTTCGTCCTGGCCGGCAGCCGGGGCGTGATGCTCATCCAGGACGGCACGCTGATCACCGTCACGATGGGGATCGCCGTCCTGGTGCTGCCGCTGATCGGCATCTGGTTCCTCTGGGCCAACACCCGCTTCGTGACCCGGGCCAACGCCCTTGCCGCCGAACTGGAGGCCGAGGGCGGCCTCCCGGTCGACGAACTGGTCCGCACCCCGGCCGGCCGCATCGACCGCGACTCGGCCGACGCGGTCTTCGCCCGCCGCAAGGCGGAGACGGAGGACGCGCCGAACGACTGGCGCTGCTGGTTCCGCCTGGCAGTGGCCTACCAGGACGCCCGCGACACCCCCCGGGCGCGCCAGGCGATGCAGCGGGCGATCACGTTGCGACAGGCGGCGGAGTAGTCAGTACGCCCCGGGGCGCGGCCCCGGGTCAGACGCGCCCGTACTCCGCGCCCCAGGCCTCCACCGTGTCCGCCGCCCGGTCGAACGCCTCGACCCGCGAGAGGAAGTCCGCGTTGTGGTCGGTGAGCAGCACGGGAAGGGTCGCGCCACCGGAGCGGGAGGCGAGCAGCGCCTGCCCCTGCACGGTCCGGGGCAGCCCCAGCCACCGCACCGGCTGCTGAACCGTCCGTACGTTCTCGATCTGCTGCCACGCCACCGTCGAGGTGCTCAGGAAGCGGACACGCCGCAACCCGGCCCGGCTGACCCAGATACCCATCCGCAGCAGCCGCAGCGCCGACGCGATCACCAGGAGCGCGAAGGCCAGCACCGCGAGCGCCTCGGCCGGGCTTCCCGTGAAGGCGATGATCACCGACGCGAGCAGCACGAACGAGGCGAGGAGCAGCAGCAGCGCGGCCGCTCCGACCCGCCAGGGGCCCGGGCGGTAGGGACGCCGCCAGCGGTCGTGGTCGTCGAAGGGCAGCGCGACGTCGTCGGCGGTCGCATCGAATGCGCGGTCGGCCGTCAGGAAGGGCAGGGGCACGACTGATCCTCACTCACAAGCACGCTCGATTGGCTGTGCCCGGTGAGGCTACCCAGGAGGCATTCGGACGACCACCTCAGGGGGGCCAGGGGGGTGCCTCCCACGCCATTCGGCCCACGTCATTCGGCCCACGTCATTCGGCCGAAGCGCGAGAGTCAGCGGCCGTCCGCGGCCTGGGGCTGCTGGGAGTGGCCCGGCGACTGGCTCGACTCCATCGCGGGCATGCCGAACAGGAGCGAGCCCGCGAGCCCGGCCACCACGATGAGCCCGACCAGCGTACGGCCCACTATGCGCCCGGCGCCGGGTCGCTCGCGTGGCGGCGGGGCGACATTGCTGCGGAACCGGTCGGCCTCGGCGACGAACGTGAACGGGACGGACTCCCGCCGACGGAACATGAGGGGCTTCTCCTTGCCTCTGGGGTTGTGGGTGCCTGAAGGGCAGACCCTGGTGTTGTGCTCGAACTGTGGTGCGTCTACTGGTACAGACGCACGGAGTTGAGGATTGGTGCCCGAATTCCCCGAATTGGCCGAACAATTCCCTGACGGATCGTCAGACAGCGTGCTCGCGGCTTGATCAACTCCCCGATGCGGACCGGCACGACAGCCCCTTCGCACTCCCCCCATAACTGGCCCGAATCCGCCCGCACGGGCACAGATGTGCGGATAGGCCCCGCAAAGTGTCCGTATTGCGGCGTTTCGTGAAGTTCATCTAGGCTGATCAAACGGACCCGGCACTGCTTGAACCCCCGAGCAGGCAGTGCCGGGCTCCCTCTGCCAGGTCCCCCGAGGGGACACCCGGCGCTGAGCAGCGAGTAGCGTGTTACCCATGGCTCCGATCTCCACTCCGCAGACCCCCTTCGGGCGGGTCCTCACCGCCATGGTCACGCCCTTCACGGCGGACGGCGCACTCGACCTCGACGGCGCCCAGCGGCTCGCCGTCCACCTGGTCGACGCAGGTAACGACGGACTGATCGTCAACGGCACCACCGGCGAGTCCCCGACCACCAGTGACGCGGAGAAAGACCAGCTCGTACGGGCCGTACTGGAAGCGGTCGGAGACCGGGCGCACGTCGTCGCCGGCATCGGCACCAATGACACGCGTCACACCCTGGAGCTGGCCCGCACGGCCGAGCGCTCCGGCGTACACGGCCTGCTCGCCGTGACGCCGTACTACAACAAGCCCCCTCAGGAGGGCCTGTACCGGCACTTCTCGGCCATCGCCGACGCCACCGAGCTCCCGGTGATGCTCTACGACATCCCGGGCCGCAGTGGTGTCCCGATCGACACCGAAACCCTGGTGCGCCTCGCCGAGCACCCGCGTATCGTCGCCAACAAGGACGCCAAGGGCGACCTCGGCCGTGCCAGCTGGGCCATCGCCCGCTCCGGCCTCGCCTGGTACTCCGGCGACGACATGCTCAACCTCCCGCTGCTCTCGGTCGGCGCGGTCGGCTTCGTCTCGGTCGTCGGCCACGTGGTCACCCCCGAGCTGCGCGCGCTCCTGGACGCGTACCTCTCGGGCAACGTCCAGAAGGCCACCGAGATCCACCAGCGGCTGCTCCCGGTGTATACGGGCATGTTCCGTACCCAGGGAGTGATCACCAGCAAGGCCGCGCTCGCCCTCCAGGGCCTGCCCGGCGGACCGCTGCGACTGCCGATGATTGACCTGACGGCGGAGGAAACCGCCCAGCTCAAGATCGATCTTGCGGCCGGCGGGGTACAGCTGTAGCCCCTGCGGGGTAGAGCTGTCACCACAGACTTCACAACTGAATACGAAGAACGAAACAGACAACAGCAAGTGCACGAATGTCATGCGCGCCACGTGCCTGGGAGGTACGTGGCGTGCGTGGTGAGGAGAGTCTTTTGAGTCATCCGCATCCCGAACTCGGCACCCCGCCGCAGCTTCCCAAGAACGGCCTGCGCGTCACCCCGCTCGGCGGTCTCGGCGAAATCGGCCGGAACATGACGGTCTTCGAGTACGGCGGCCGCCTGCTCATCGTCGACTGCGGCGTCCTCTTCCCCGAGGAGGAGCAGCCGGGCGTCGACCTGATCCTGCCGGACTTCAGCAGCATCAGGGACCGCCTCGACGACATCGAGGGCATCGTGCTCACGCACGGCCACGAGGACCACATCGGCGGTGTCCCGTACCTGCTCCGCGAGAAGCCGGACATCCCGCTGATCGGCTCCAAGCTGACCCTCGCGCTGATCGAGGCGAAGCTCCAGGAGCACCGGATCCGCCCGTACACGCTGGAGGTCGCTGAGGGCGACCGCGAGCGCCTGGGCCCCTTCGACTGCGAGTTCATCGCGGTCAACCACTCCATCCCCGACGCCCTCGCGGTAGCCATCCGCACCCCCGCGGGCCTGGCCGTCGCCACCGGCGACTTCAAGATGGACCAGCTCCCGCTGGACGGGCGCCTCACCGACCTGCACGCGTTCGCCCGGCTGAGCGAGGAGGGCATCGACCTCCTCCTCTCCGACTCGACGAACGCCGAGGTCCCCGGCTTCGTGCCGCCGGAGCGGGACATCTCCAACGTCCTGCGCACGGTGTTCGCGAACGCCGACAAGCGGATCATCGTGGCCAGCTTCGCCAGCCATGTGCACCGCATCCAGCAGATCCTGGACGCCGCCCACGAGTACGGCCGCAGGGTCGCCTTCGTCGGCCGCTCGATGGTCCGCAACATGGGCATCGCGCGCGACCTCGGCTACCTCCGGGTCCCCGCGGGCCTGGTCGTGGACGTCAAGACGCTCGACGACCTGCCGGACGACGAGGTCGTGCTGGTCTGCACCGGTTCGCAGGGCGAGCCCATGGCGGCGCTGTCCCGGATGGCCAACCGCGACCACCAGATCCGGATCGTCCAGGGCGACACCGTGATCCTGGCGTCGTCCCTGATCCCCGGCAACGAGAACGCGGTCTACCGCGTCATCAACGGCCTGACCCGCTGGGGCGCCAACGTCGTCCACAAGGGCAACGCCAAGGTGCACGTCTCGGGCCACGCCTCGGCCGGCGAGCTGCTGTACTTCTACAACATCTGCAAGCCGAAGAACCTGATGCCGGTCCACGGCGAATGGCGCCACCTGCGGGCGAACGCGGAGCTCGGAGCCCTCACCGGCGTCCCGAAGAACCACATCGTCATCGCCGAGGACGGCGTGGTCGTCGACCTGGTCGACGGTGCCGCCAAGATCGTCGGCAAGGTCCAGGCGGGTTACGTGTACGTGGACGGCCTCTCGGTCGGCGACGTCACCGAGTCCTCGCTCAAGGACCGCCGCATCCTCGGGGACGAAGGCATCATCTCGGTCTTCGTGGTCGTCGACTCGTCGAGCGGCAAGATCGTCAGCGGTCCGACGATCCAGGCGCGCGGTTCCGGCATCGAGGACTCGGCCTTCAACCCCGTGGTCTCGAAGGTCGAAGAGGCGCTGAACAAGTCCGCCCAGGACGGCGTCGTCGAGCCGCACCAGCTCCAGCAGCTGATCCGCCGCTCGGTCGGCAAGTGGGTCTCGGACACGTACCGTCGGCGCCCGATGATCCTCCCTGTGGTCGTCGAGGTCTGACGACCCATCGGGTACTGACGGCGTACGCCCGGAGCGGGGCCCCTCGATTTGCATCGGGGAGCCCCGCTCCAGTACGTTTACATCTCCTCCAGACGGGAACCCGGCACCTTCGCGTGCCTCCCGCGTCATCGACGCGGGGACAGGGAAGCCGAACGGCAGGGAAATTCCGACTCAGAATCTCTGATAAAGTCGGAGCCGCCGGAAAGGGAAACGCGAAAGCGGAAACCTGGAAAGCGCCGAGGAAATCGGATCGAGAAACGGTCTGATAGAGTCGGAAACGAAGGAAGCGCCCGGAGGGCCCGGAAACGGGAACAAAGGAAGCGTCCGTACC